>JBIIVE010000002.1:0-70269 GCA_044339605.1 Acidimicrobiales bacterium | reverse complement strand
TGACCTGCGATGCGACCGCGAGTTGAAACGAGTCAAGGAGCCAAGTCAGGTCGGCGCGCTCGAGTTGGTCGACTGCGGGAAGGACGTGAGTGGCGAGTTCGGTGGTCTCGGTTGGAAAGATGTCGATGACAATGAGAGTTCTGAGTGATCGAAGAGCCTCGACGGTGCGTGTGCGGTCAGGAAGGGCGGTGACTGGATTACCGCCTACGACGATGAGTGTCGTGATGTTCCCCGCCTCGATTTCTGGAATGAGTGCTGAACAGGGGAACTCGCCAAAGCGGCGAGGGAGATGCGGGCGACTCTTAGGCCCGGCTTCTGGCGTCCCATCTGAGGAGGGCAAAGAACGTGTGTCGAGTTGAAGGAGATAGCCCGGGTTGAACCACATCCCACCCGGACGGTCGTAGGAGTCGGTGACGATGTGAAGCGCCCAAAGCAAATACTCAGTGACGTTTGCGGTTGCCGACATTGAGACGCCGGTTCCTGTGAGAGCACTCACCCTCCCTGCACTTAGGATTGCCGCCAGAAGTGACTCAAGTGCTTCGAAAGGAAGTTGGCATCGGGTGGTGACGATTTCGTCGTCGAACTCGGCAACGTAGCGAATCAATTCATCGATACCAGTGGTTCGTTCCCTCAGAGTCGTTGCAGATGGGTGGTTACTCAAAAGTCGACGCACAAGCCATCCAAGAATGAGCCAATCTGTCCCCGGTGGCAATTGAAGGTGATGGTCGGCGAGTGTCGCAGTTTCGGTCTTCCTCGGATCGATGACCCAAATCGAACCGCCGTTGCCTTGAAACTCACGGAATCGGCGAACCGGATCGGGAATCGCGTTCGAGTGACCATGGGAAACAACAGGGTTACTGCCGAACAGCAGTAGCAGTTTCGATGATTCGTGATCCCAAATTGGAGTGAGGCCGGACCAGCCAGCGACAAGTTCCGCCACGAGCGGCTTGCTTGGGGTGTCGATCGTTGTCGCGGTGTACTTCTGATGCGATCCGAGAAGTGTCAGGAAACGTTCCGCAGCGCGCCTTCCGCTGGTGTCGAAGGCTGATCCACTTGCGAGGTACATCGCAACGGACTCAGGTCCGTGTTCGCTGATCGAAGTAGCAATTCGGTCGGAAAGATCGTCGAGGACCGAAAGCCATGTGCTTTCCTCAAGTCCAGAGTCTTGTCGTGAGAGCGGAACATTGAGTCGGCGATCATCGTGATGCAACACGCCAAGCGCTCTACCTTTTGGGCAGGTGTAGCCGCGAGAAAGTGCATGCGACTCATCGCCGCGGATTTTCGTGATTGCGTCATTCTCAACCGTTACGACAAGGCCGCACATGGCATTGCACACTCGGCAAAACGTCTGTACATCCACCGCTTGATCCTTTCACGATCAGCGCGAGCAGAAAGGTTGCTCGTCAGCGCTCGAGTCTCGTTGGGTCAGGATCACGCCACATCAGCCACACCGGTGGGCTCCCCGGAACGCTGACCTCTTTGAGCACTCGGAAACCAAAGCGCTCGTAGAAGGGCAGATTCTCAGGCTTCTGCGTCTCGAGGTAGGCGGGTGCGATCGTTGTGTCGCATTTCGTCAGCACCGGTTGAAGTAGCGCTTTTCCGAAACCGTGTCCCTGAAGGCTGGGATCGACACCGAGAAGGGCCAGATACCAATGAGGTTCTGACGGATGCTCAGCTTCAACGGCACTGAGGAGTTTCATGCCCGTGACGCGATTACGTCCCGTGAGCAGGGCACGCGCGCATGCTGTGTAGATCCTGAACTCTCGGCGTGTTGACCTCGGGGTAGCTCCTGGCGGAAGCCACGATGCAGAACCAACAACCCGTTCATTTTCAATCGCTCCCCACACTTGTCCGTGATGGAAGCAGTCGCGCAAGAGTGCGCCGAGGAAGATTGGGAGTAGTCGTGTTTCTTGTTCTGGGGTTCTGGCGAAAAAGCCAAACAGTGGGTCAGGCCAGAACGCTCGACTCGTCACGGCAATCGATTCGTTGCGTTGTTGGCGCGAGATGAGTTGGATCTTCGATTGCTCACTCATGCAATGAGGGTAGCCACAACGTCACGGCAAACTCCGGGGAAGCCGATCGGCGCCACTTCTCGAGACGCCCTTGTGTAAACTTTGCCATTGTGTATTCCGGGGGGAGTACATCAGGCGAAGTGAGTTCGTCCGACACGAGGGGGAGAGCGTCATGGCTGAACGTGTAGCTGTTGTGACTGGAGCGAGTCGCGGTATAGGTAAGGGAATCGCGCTTGAACTGGGCGCGGCGGGATTCACTGTGTACGTGACTGGCCGCAGTGTTGAGGCCGGCCCGATTCCGGGCACGGTGGGCGAGACGGCGGCACAGATCGATGAACTCGGGGGTCGGGGCGTCGCGGTTGCATGCGATCACTATGACGACGAGCAAGTGAAGGCCGTGTTTGATCGTGTTCGTGCAGAGCAGGGCCGACTCGATGTTCTTGTGAACAACGTGTATTCGGCGCCCGATCTGGTGCCGTGGCTCGGTAAGAAGTTTTGGGAACTCCCTATCGAAGCGTGGGATCAGGTCATCGATATCGGCACGCGTTCTCATTACGTTGCCAGCGTTTTTGGCGCCCCTCTCATGCTGGAGAACCAAAGTGGACTGATCGTCAACATTTCGTCGTCGGGTGCAGTCAGCTACGGGCACAACGTTGTGTACGGAGTCGGGAAAGCCGCCGTTGACAAAATGACTTCCGACATGGCGATCGAACTTGCGGGAACTGGAGTTTCGATCGTGTCGTTGTGGCCGGGCTTGGTTCGCACTGAACTTCTTGATCTTGGCGCACAGACCGAGGGCGACGAGGTGTTCATCGAGCTTCCTGGCGAGGGTCGCTTCGATCTTTCCGGCGCCGAATCGCCGCGGTTCCTCGGTCGCGCGGTCGTTGCACTTCTTGGATGCGCCGACCTCGCTGAACGATCAGGGAAACCGTTCTCATCGGCGGCTCTTGCACGCGAACTTGGATTCACTGATCTCGATGGAACGATTCACGAAGTTCTGCTTCGCCCCGACGCGTAATTGTCGCAGTCGAATCCCACTGTCAGATCTCGAATCACTTGGCGTGAAGTAACGGGGAACGCACGCAAGGAACGGTTGTCAGGGTCGTCCGACTCCGCTGATTTCTACATCGATGGCCAAGATCACTCCGGTTGGTGCCTTGAGTACTTCATCGCGTTTCCAGTCCGACGCTGCGCACACAAAGAGCGTTCTTCGATCTGGACCACCCAAGACACAAGCAACTGGGATCAATCCGTCGAATCGGTGTTCGTCGGTGGTTTGGCCTCCGGGGAGAGCCCGGAAGACACGAGCCCCGATTGGATCAGCCACCCAAACAGCCCCTTCGGCGTCAAGGCAGATCCCATCGGGTGGAGCGAATGGCGGTCCGTCGGAAGACGGGCGGAGCTCCGCGTAGACACGACGATTCGAGAGGGTGCCGTCGGGTCGACGATCGAACGCGGTCACCCGGGCAGCAGCGCTTTCGGCGACGAGAAGGACGTCTTCGTTGGGCGTGAGCACGTGGCCGTTTGGCGATTCCAGCCCGTCGGCAGCGACGAACCACCTTCCATCGGGACGCACCGCAATGGTCTGACCCGGTTGGCGATCCCCACCCTCGTGGATTCGGCTTCCCATGTCGCCGATGTATGCGGTGCCGTCCGACGCAACGATCATGTCGTTAAGAGAACCCCGAGCGATTGCCGAGAGGTCAGCGTGCAGAGCGAGTGTTCCGTCGTGCTCGACTCGACGGAGTTGTTGCGATTCCATTGCAACGACGAGGAGGCGGCCGTCAGGCAGCCAGCCGAGACCCGACGGCTCGTCGTCAGTCATTTCCGCTTCAGTCCGGATATCGCCAGCGAGATCGGTCGAAAGGACCCGATGGCCGTGCATGTCGCTGAACCACAATCGTTCCGCGTGCCAGCGAGGGCCCTCGCCAAACCAGAGACCGTCCAGAACTGTCCGCATTGTGAAGCCCCCTTAGGCGAAATCCCCTATGGGATCGTAGCGAGGCTCCCGTCGATGGCTATCGGGTGCGGAGCCAACTCGAAGCCGGACGAGATCGGTTGCGGTAAATCGCCGGGATCGCAGCACGCGAGGCGATCCCGGGTACGCGAAATCGACAGATGGAAGGAATCTGGCGTCCGCGTTGCGGGGCTAGGGGCGGTCTGTAAAGATTCTGGAACATGGATTGCGAAGCATCGCCCCAGCGTCGGGGCCCGATCCTTGCAGAGGAATTCGGCGATTCCAGCGCTGCTGGGTGCGCGCGAGGCGCAGCAAAGGGTGCGAAGGTGTCAGTCATGGAACGTTCAAGATCACTTCGTCTTGGTTTCGTTTCCCTGAGCGCTGCAGTCGTTCTTCTGCTTGGTGCTGTCGTAGTTGGGCCAGTAAGTGCCGATCCTCTTTCTGACAAGAAGGCTGAAGCGGCGCGGATAGGCGAGCAGCTGGCGCAGCTTGAGGATCGCCAGCAGGAACTCAACGGCCAATACGAGCAGGCGAACTACGAACTCCAACAGGCACAAGAGAAGGTGAACGCCGCAAAGGTGCTCGCTGCTCAAACCGCTGCCGAGGCCGACGTGCGCCGTGAGGATCTGCGTCAGTATGCCGTCGCGGCCTACCAATCGGGCAATGACAGCCCCGAGTTCGACGCCCTCATTTCGAATGATGCGAGTACGGGCGTGCAGAAGCGTTCCTATCTGCAATCACTTTCTGGAAGCCGTCAGGATCTTGTCGACGCGCTCAACGCTGCTCGTCAGAAGGCTGAAGAAGATGGAGTTCGTCTAAAGGCCGCAGAGGATGCTTCGACGGCCAAAGCCGCCGAGATTGAGCAACTCAAGAAGGCCGCTGACGACGCGACAAACCAACAAGCAGCGATCAACGCGAGGGTCCAGGGAGAATTGCGAGTTCTCGTCCAGGCGGAGAATGCTCGAATTGCGGCGGCCGCCGCAGCCGCTCGAGCCGCCGCAGCGGCAGCCTCCTCCGGTGGTCGTGCCACTGCCGCTCCGAACCCGAATCCTGGACAGGTGCGGCCCGAGGCCGCTCGAGCTATTGCAGCAGGACGCACAAAGTTGGGCGCTGGATATGTGTGGGCTGCTGAAGGCCCAGATGTTTTCGACTGCTCTGGGTTCGTTCGCTGGGCCTTTCTGCAGGTAGGTATCTCGCTGCAGCACTACAGCGGAGCGATGTGGAAATCGACAATCCGCATTTCGGAATCGCAGTTGCAACCAGGCGATCTCGTGTTCTGGGGAGTCGGTGGCTCGCAGCACGTGGCGATCTACATTGGCGGAAATCAGATCCTCCACACCGCCAAAGGTGTTGCGATCACATCCATGAATGGATGGTGGACCTACGGTCCGATCATGTCATTCGGTCGTATTCCCTAAGCACAACCTGCGAGTGGAATCTGATTCCGAACTCGTTAGTGGCCGAACCCGTTAGCGAAACGTGAAGCCTCGATAGTTATCGCTAGCGACTCCGTCGCAGATCTCGCGGTAGGGGCCGACCCCGGCGATGTAGGGCATGAACACACGCGGTTTACCCGGAACGTTCGCTCCTAGGTACCAAGAATTGCCCTTGGGGAACAGGGTGAAGTTTGCGATCTCGTTGACATGATCGACCCAAGCATCTTGTGCCTCGAGGTCGGGGTCAATCTGTTGCACTCCGTGCTCGGCCATCCAATTGATGACCTCGGAGCTCCAATCGACATGTTGCTCAATGCTGACGATCATGTTCGTCATGACCGAAGGACTTCCTGGTGCAGTGATCATGAACATGTTTGGAAAACCGTGAGTTGTGAGACCCAAATAGGTTCGCGGTCCTGCACTCCATTCGTCTCGAAGGGTCTTTCCGTCATTGCCGATAATTTCGGGCGCAAGAAGTGGCCCGGTCATTGCGTCGAAACCAGTCGCAAATACGATCGCATCGAACTCATGAAGAGACTCGGTTGTTTCGATACCAGTTGGAACGAGTCGCGTGATCGGCGTTGACTGCAGATCGACGAGAGTGACGTTGGAGCGGTTGAAGGCCTCGAAGTATCCGGTGTCGAGACAAAGCCGCTTGGCGCCCACTGGGTAGGACTTGGGACACAACAGTTCGGCAGTGACGGGATCAGCAACGATCGACCGAATTCGATCTCGCAGATAATCGGCGACGACTGCATTGGCGGCCGGATCGATCATTACATCGTTAAAGCTTCCGAGGAACCCGAAAAGCATCCCTTCTTCCCATATGGCATCGAAGCGAATCGTGCGCTCGTCAGGCGCTACCTCGTGCGCTGACTGTTCCGACGATGGACTAACGACACCTCCATACGAAACACGTTGTTCGGCTCGGTGTTCGCGATATCGCCGCTTAAGGGTCGCAACGACCTCGGGATCGAGAGGGCCGTTTTGCGCGGGAACGGCAAAGTTCGGTGTGCGCTGAAAGACGGTGAGTTGACGTGCTTGTTGGGCGATGAGGGGGATGCTCTGAATCCCCGAGGATCCAGTTCCTATGACGGCAACGCGTTTGCCCGTGAAGTCGACTCCCTCATGAGGCCATCGGGAGGTGTGAAGTATCGATCCATTAAACGACGCGATGTCGGCGATCTCAGGCTCCTTTGCAGCCGAGAGTGCACCAACCGCCATGACAAGAAACCGGGCCGTCCATCGGTCGCCATGATCGGTTTCGACCGTCCATTCACTCGCTGACTCGTTCCACCGCGCCGACGTCATTCGAGTGTCGAAGCGAATATCGCGCCGGAGGTCGAAGCGATCGGCGACGTGATTGACGTAGGCGAGGATCTCGGGTTGCGTGGCGTACTTCTCGCTCCAATCCCACTCTTGTTCGAGGTCAGCGTCGAAGGAATAGGAGTAGTCAAGCGATCGGATATCGCATCTGGCCCCTGGGTACCTGTTCCACCACCATGTCCCGCCAACGTCATTGGCGGCCTCAATCCCAATGGAGCTGAGCCCCAATGCTCGCAAGCGGTGGTGCATATAGAGGCCCGCGAATCCGGCGCCGACAACAATGACGTCGGTTGAACCGGCCTGGGCCTGAGAAGTGCGTGTCATGGTTCCCCCTAGACATGCTGCACAGAGGATCACAGCAACGCCAAGTCAAGTTGCTCAGTCATGGACAGGCAAGTGCCAGAGCCAGGTAGTTACAGAAACGGGTGCAGCGGCTGGACGGATTGGGCAAGAATTGTTCACGCACGTACACGACCATGGGGAGGGCGTATGACTGCCACCGAAACTCCGTACATCAACCTTCTTGATCCGCAGTTCTACGTTGATCCCTGGTCTGCGTACCGGTGGCTTCGTGAAAACGATCCGGTCCACTGGGATCCGGTTCACAAATTGTGGGGTATTTCTCGATACGAAGACATTGTTGAGGTCGAAAAGAACTGGCAGGACTTCACTTCTGAAGATGGATCTCGACCAGCGACCGATCAGCGTGACGATACGTCGATGATTAACCGTGACGACCCAGAACATCAGCAACAGCGAATGCTGGTTGCTCGGCAGTTCACTCCTCGTGCGGTCAAGCAGATTGAAGGAAAGATTCGCTCGATCGTTAATGAACTGATTGACGATGTCGCCGCGAAAGGAACGTGTGAAGCGATTGAGTCTCTTGCGTCGCCCCTTCCCGCAATTTTGATTGGCGACAAACTCGGATTTCCCCGAGAACTCTGGCCAAAACTTCGCGAGTGGTCAGAGGTGACGATGCATGAATCTGGTCAGAACCCGGCCGATGGCTCGACGGCTCCTTTCTCGGAACTCTCGATGAACGCAATCATGGAATTCGCTGGTGCCACGATTGAACTCATCAATGCCCGTCGTGACTCACCCCAGGATGATCTGATTTCGATCTGGGCGACGACGGAAGTGGACGGCCGCCTTTGGACTGACGCTGAAATCATTTCAGAGTGCTTGCTGCTTCTTGATGGGGGAGCGGAAACGACTCGGACTGTGATTGGAGCAGTGATTCGTGAACTGGCGCTGCGCCCTGACCAACGATCGATTCTGATTGAGGATCCGAGCATTCTTGGGCAGACCGCAGTTGAAGAGTTCATCCGCTGGGTAACGCCAATTCTCAACATGCGGCGCACGGCAACGAAGGATCTCGAGTTTCGGGGAAAGAACATCAAGAAAGGCGATCAGCTCTTGTTGATGTACGCCTCGGCGAACCGTGATGAGTCGGTGTTTGAAGATCCAGACAACTTCGATGTGAATCGTTCGCATAATCATCACGTCGCGTTTGGCTTCGGCACGCATTTCTGTCTTGGGTCGTCTCTCGCACGAATCGAGATTCGGGTGATGTTCGAAGAGTTGTTAAGGCGAATTCCAGACTGGCGACTGACTCCCGGTGCGGAATCGAAAATCCTCGGAGCCACCTTCACCCGGGCCTACGACCGGGTTGAGATCGATTTCACCCCCGAAACACGCTGAGGACAGCTCCGGGAATCCCCGAAAACGAACCTTCTTCGGGGCAGACTCTGTGGCATGACTTCGACGACACCTGATTCAGGAACTGACGAAACAGTTTCTCCAACGGTCCATTCAGGACGCCGCCGGCGTATCGGGATCTTCCTGCTGATCCTGCTGGCATCGGTGCTGCTCTTTGGTACCGCCGCTGACGTTTGGGTCAAGCGTCAGGTGTTAAGCACACCGAAGTGGGTGGCCGCGAGCGACAAGATCCTTGCTGATCCCAAGGTTCAGGAGGCGTTGTCTACCTACATCGTCGATCAGATCTATTCGAACGTTGACGTCCAGAAGGAGCTAGCCGACAAGCTTCCAGAAGGTTGGCAAGGCATCGCCGGACCATTGGCCGCTGGAATCCGTACCCCGGCTGCAACCGCAGTAGAGAAGATCTTGTCCTCCGACCAGGTGGTGAAGATCTGGCACACAGTCAATGAAAAGGCCCACCAGGCTCTCGTCAATGTTCTTGAGGACAAGACGAGAGTGGGATCCACGAAAGACGGCCAGGTCACACTCGATATAGGTGAGATCGTTCGCATCGTCGGAACCGACTTAGGAATCCCCGCATCGGTAATGGACAAGCTTCCGGCTGATATCGGTCAAATCACAATTTTCGAGTCAAGCTCGCTCGCTGCGATTCAGAACGCGGTGAAGATCGTCAATATTTTGGGCCCGATCCTCTTCGTCCTCATTGTCGCGTTGTACTCATTGGCTGTTTGGCTTGCCCGCGGTCGCCGCCGGCTCACGTTGCGCAATGTTGGGTGGTCGATCATCGTCGTTGGTCTTTTGCTCACCACCATGCGAAGGCTTACCGGCAACTACATCAATTCGATCATTACCGATCCGCAGTACAGCGTTGCTGGAAAGATCATCTTTGGAATCTTGTCGGAGTTGCTCTTCGATACAGCGTGGGTCTTGATTAGTTGGGGTGCGATCATCGTGGCGGGAATGCTCGCCGTCGGCCCAAATCGCGTCGCCACGTGGGCTCGTCGTACTGCCGCCCCAGTTCTCAACGCGGATCGTACGGTGTTCTGGGTGGGTGCGGCGGTTGTGTACCTGCTCGTTCTGCTCATCGTTCCGTCGCCAGCGCTCCGGCTTTGGTGGTCAGTGATCATCATCGGAGCGGTCGTTGCTCTTGGGCTTGAGTACCTTCGCGGTCGGTCACTCGCTGAGTTTCCAGACGTGCAGCTCGATGTCGATGTTGACGGCGTGAAGAATTCCGTTGCAAAGACGTGGACCACACTTGCGTCGCGGTTCAGTAATGGCGGTGCTGATGATCATGTTGCCCAGCTTCAGAAGCTGAGTGAGATGCACGCATCTGGTGCACTCTCAGACCAGGAGTACACGGCAGCGAAAGCTAAGTTGCTCAACTAGCGGTTAACGGTTGGACCGATTCTTAGTTGGCAAATTCGAAGATGCGATGAACTCGCGTCAATCGAAGAGAGCTGATCTTCCAGCCCTGAGGAGTCCGGCTATAGGTCTCGTGGTAGTGGCCGTATCCGTGCAGGTACTTGATGGGCTGGCCTTCGGGCCACCACAACTCGTCTTCCATCGCCCAGATACCAGTTGCGTGATCGTCATCGACGAAGGAAATCTCCGGCATGTGTCCATGGTGAGCGGTGACGACATCGCCGATCTGGGAGATGAGGAATGGCAGATACTCGTCGACACCATCGATGACGGTGCCACTGTCTTCAGTCGTATCGATCCGAACATCAACCGTAAAGACGTCGCGAAGGAGTTCCCACTCTTTGGTGTCCATCAGGCGGAAGTAACGGGCCTTCAACTGATGAATCTGGTCAAGGTCAGATTGGGCGCTCATGACCAAAGCGTTCCGTTGTCGACGACGAGGGATGCACCTGTCGTAGTGCTGGCGGCATCTGATGCAAGGTGGGCGAGTGCTTCAGCGATCTTTATCGGCGCCATCATGCCGGGAAGCACGCCCATCATTTTGGGGAAGTGGCTGAAGTCAATGTCGCCCTTGATGTTCGAAAGTGCGTTCGTGGTCATAGCGGTATCGACCCCACCTGGGCACACAAGGTTCACTCTGATTCCGTCGGCAGCAAGTTCAACCGCAAGTGCCTTCATGAACATGATGAGTCCGGCTTTGGACGCGCAATAGGAGGAGTTGTACGGCTGACCTTGAAGGCCGGAAATGGAACCAACCGAGACGATGTTGCCGGTCGAGGCCCGCAGATGGGGAAGCGCAGCTTGGGTGACAAGCATGGGACCAGTGAGATTCACCGCGAGGTGACGGTTCCAGAGATCGAGGGTGATGTCATCGATTTTGGAGAACCAGTTGACACCCGCAACGTTGGCAAGAACGTCGAGACCACCGAGTTGCTCAATAGCGGCGTCCATGGCGGCGGTCACTGAATCGGGATTGGTGACATCGCAGTAGGCAACTCCCTCAGCCTCGGCAACGTCGACCCCCACGACCTGGGCGCCTTCCTGGCGGAAGAGTTGGACGGTGGCTTCGCCGATCCCAGCGGCTGCGCCTGTGACAAAGATTCGTTTCCCTGTAAATCGCATGGGCGGACTCTAGTGTCGGGGGATTGCTTCTGGCTCCGCTGTTGCTCTCGGGCAGAGATGGAGTTCTCGATGGGGGATCACTATGAGTTTCACGCCAACACCAGATCAACTGCTTCCAGAATTGACGCTTCGCCAAGAGTTCGTGGTGTTGGCGCGAGCGCTGTGGCGAGAGGGCTACGCCGATCATCTGGCCGGCCATATCACGGTGAATCTTGGCGATGGCACCTTGCTCTGCAACCCATGGTTCATCACGTGGGATGAACTCCGTCCATCGCAACTGATCAGGATCGACCTCGACGGAAAGGTTGTCGAGGGGGAGTGGCCTGCTCCTTTGGGCATCCCGTTGCATCTCGAACTTCACAAGCTCCGAGAAGATGTCGGCGTGGCGATGCACAGTCATCCGCTTTACGGAACGGTCTGGGCCGACATGGGCGAGGTTCCTCCGGTCTATGACCAGAGTTCTGGTCTCGGAGGCGGTGGCGACCTCATCGTCATCGACGAATACGGCGGTGGCGTCGACAACGCAGGTGCTGCCCGTGACGCTGTGGTTGCAATGGGCGATGCCAACCTCGCCCTACTTGCCGGTCACGGCGTGTTTGTCCTCGGGTCAACGATCCGCGCCGTTCACCAGCGTGCAGTCGCGCTCGAACAGCGCTGTCAGCGGGCGTGGCATATCCGCGCGGCTGGCGGCCGAACGGAATCAGCAGTTCCTGAATGGTGGCTCGAACGCGGTCGCCAGAGTGATGGAAATGGCTTTATCGGATTTTGGGAAGCGATGGCGCGGCTTGAACTCCGCGCCGACCCATCGATTCTCGACGAGCGTTGAACAGCCCCAGTGTCTGATCATCTTTCTTTCTGCAGAATTTGCGCCGCAGCCTGCGGCATCGTGGTCACTGTTGATGAGGGTCAGATCGTTAAAGTGCGCGGCGATGCAGAGCACCCGGTGTCGCGTGGCTACACCTGCGAGAAGGGCAGAGCACTTCCGCAATGGCATCACTCCCCAAATCGACTCGATCATCCGCGCCTTCGCGGCAGAACTGTTGGCTGGGACGAAGTACTTGATGATCTCGCGACCATCATCGATGAGACCAAAGGTAACGATGGAGCAGACTCAATAGGTCTTTATCTCGCCACGGGACTTGCCTATGACTCGGCTGGTCAGATTTCTTGCGGAATGTGGATGGGGTCGGTGGGGAGTTCATCGTTTTACACGGCGGCCACTGTCGATAATGCACCTGTGCTCGTTGCTGCCGAGGCAGTCGCTGGTCATCCGATGTTGAATCCTGTGTGGGAACCGGAACATTCGCGGCTGCTGATTCTGCTGGCAACGAATCCTGTTGTGTCGCATGGCTACGGAACCACGTTGGCCGATCCGGTGCGTCGGCTTCGCGAGAACCAGGCCCTTGGCGGGCAGGTTTGGACAATCGATCCTCGAAGAACCGAATCGGCAGCTCTCTCCGACAATCATCTCCAAGTTCGACCGGGCTCCGATGTCATTTTGCTTGCCGCCCTCGTGCGCGAACTTTTCGCCGACGAGCGGTGCCGCGACGCTCTCGCATCGACGTGTCATGAAACTGACATCGATCGACTCGCTCAGGCAGTCCTTCCGTTTTCACTTGATGCCGCAGAAATTGCCACAGGATGCAGCCGCCAGTTGATCGACGAACTTGTTGCACAGCTCCGATCGAACTTTGGTCGCCTTGCAATGTTCTGCGGCACCGGAACGACCATGGCAACCGACGGCGTCCTCGTTGAGTGGCTTCGATGGGTCCTCTTGGCCATGACAAATTCGCTAGATGTCATCGGTGGGATGCGTTTCAACGAAGGAGTTGTGAACCGGTTGAGCCCGGTTCGTCCGGGCACCCCCACCCTCGACGGCCCAACTTCTCGCCCTGAGTTGGTGCGGATTGCCGGGCAACTGCCGGTTGCTGCGCTGGTCGATGAAATCGAAGCGGGAAGACTCAAGGTCTTGATCGTGACCGGCGGTAATCCGCTTTCTGCATTTCCTGAACCGGACCGCTTTCGTCAAGCTGCTGCATTGCTCGATGCGCTTGTTGTCGTCGATGTGGCCGATACGGAACTGTGCGACCTCGCCACGCATGTACTCCCGGCGGTCGGGCAACTCGAGCGAGCTGATCTCACCTTGGCCGAACAGGTGGCATTTCGTTCTGGGATGCAGTTCACGCCACCAGTTGTTGAGCCCGAAGCAGACCGGCGCCCCGTATGGTGGATTCTCGGGTCGCTTGCGGCAAGGTCTGAGCGGCCGATGTTCGGTGGCGCTCGGCTCGATGCTCTTTCCGACGAGGGCATTCTGGCGGGGCTCCTTGGACACGGCCCACTCGATGCGTCCGACGTGATCAGCGCTGGTTCCCGAGGTGTTGACCTGGCGCCGATCTACGGCTGGGTGCGGGAGCGAATGCTTGTCGACAGCCGCTGGCGAATCGCACCCGAGGCCTTCGTTGAACGCCTCGCGCTCCATAAGGGTCCTGAGGTTGGCCTCCTGCTCGTGCCTCGCCGGGAATCGGCATGGAGCAACTCTGTCCGATTCGCAGGTTCGGGTGACGAATCTGTGGTTGTGCTTCATCCCGGTGACGCATCGGTCCAGGGGATCGTCGCCGGCGACTGGGTGGCACTCACGACAGACCACGGATCACTGGTGGCGACTGTTGGGATCGATGAAACCCTGCGCCCTGGGGTTGTTTCTGTGACTCATGGACACCCGGGCTCGCTCACGGGAACCCTGACCAGTTCTCGCGTCGATGTCGACCCACTGACGGCAATGCCTCGAGCCTCAGGTGTGCCGGTTCGTATCGACAAACTCGGGATGTAGTTGGGCGATTCGGCTACAACTGAGAGCAGGCAATCCGTAGGAGGGGACATGGTTATTGATCAACGAGTCACGTGGAAAAAGGTAGAAGAGCGTCTCAAGGTCGAATCTGACCCGGTTTTGCGTCGGAATCTCGAATTGCTGTTGCAACATCAACAGGCCGAAGCATCCCTCGACATGGAAAAGCTCATGGCGACAGTTTCAGAGCATGCGCACTACCACATGCATTCGATCCCAAACGGCGGCGGAGATCTCATTGGAAAGTCAACGGTGCAAAAATTCTATGAGGATTTCGCTGCTTCGGGTGCTGAGAAATTGCAACTGGATACTGAATGGCTTGTAGTCGACCGGCATTGCATCGTGACCGAGGGAACAATGCGAATGGCGTATCCAGGTGCCACTCTCGCCGCACGCGGAGTACCTGTTGACGACGTCGATGCGCACTATCTCTACGAAGCGCGAATGTGTGTGTTGTGGCCTATCGGGGAGGACGGGTTGTTCACCGGCGAAGATACCTACACCTCGAGCGACGGCTTTCTCGACATCGAAAATCGAAAGCTCTCTCCGACAGACATTGCAGCGATCTGAACGCTGTGACGCAGCGGCATGAGTTCATAGAAGGTCGCCGACCGACGAAGTTGGAGTTGGCGTCGTTCCATGGCCACACGGTTGATGATGTGCTTCCCAAGAAGATCAGTCTTCTGTTCGTCGGTATAAACCCGGGACTATGGACCGCAGCGGTGAACGCCCATTTTGCTCGCCCCGGGAATCGGTTTTGGCCCGCGTTGTATCGCTCAGGTATCACCACTACTGATGTTGATGCATCGCGTGGACTGCCACCCGATGTTCGTACTGAATTCGAGCGCAAGGGAATCGGAATCTCAAACATCTGCCCGATAGCCACCGCCAGGGCCGACGAATTGTCGAAACAACAGCTTCTCGATGGCGGCAACTTGCTTCGTGAACTCGTCCGTACGAGGAAGCCAAAAGTTGTCGCCATTCTTGGCGTTACGGCCTACAGGCAAGCTTTCGGGAACGCGAAGGTTGCTATTGGCCTCGCCGAAGAGACGTTCGAAGGCTCCGAGCTCTGGATTCTTCCGAATCCCAGTGGGCTCAATGCCCACGAGACAGTTGATTCACTTGCGGACTGGTACGGACAGGCAGCAAGTGCCGCCGGTGTCACGCTCAGTCGCTAACGATTAACCCTGCCCCGGGAGGCGACCACCAGCGGCGATCCATTGCCCAAAGACGCGTTCGCCTTCAGTGGGGTTGTACACGTCCTCTTGGTACGAGAACTGACCGTCTCCCGCATACTCAAGGATTGTGATGCAGCTAAAGCGGAATGGCTCGCCACCGGTCGGGTGGGGGAGCACCTGCCACGGGTAGTACACGACGCGGTTGCCATCGATGACGACCCACTCAATGGGAAATTCCATCGTTGATGGCGCCTGTGCCATCACATCAACGATTGCCTTGCGAATCTCCTCGCGGCCGCGGAATGTTCCGAGGTGATGCTCAACCCATAGTCCGTCGACAGTGTGAAGGTCGGCCCACGCATTCCAGTCGCCACTGTCGCCGACCGCAACAAAGTTGTCGTAGGCAGCGCGTACTTCGTCGGGATGAAAAGTCATGTAGAAAGCCTCTCAGTTCGAAGGAGTGAATCGGACGGGCATTGATTCTGGGCCGCTGATGAAGTTCGAAGCTCGGAACTCAAGCGGTTCTGCAGACGCGAGTTGGATATCGGGCAGCCGTCGCAGCAGCTCTTCGAACATGACTTTCAACTCAAGCCGTGCAAGTGATGCGCCTAAGCAGAAGTGGGGTCCAAAGCCAAACGCGAGGTGCGGGTTGGGAGTGCGTCGGACATCGAGGTGATCTGGGTTCTCGAAAACTCGGGAATCGCGGTTTGCTGATGGATAGAACAGCATCACCTGGTCCCCCTCTCGGAGGTGTTCCCCGTGAATATCGATTGGCGCAGTGACTGTTCGAGACATGTTCTTGATCGGCGACACCCAGCGCAAGAGTTCCTCGACGCCTGTCTCGATGAGGTCCGGCTGTTGAGCGAGCAGGGCTCGCTGGTCGGGGAACTCAAGGAGCGCGAGCATTCCGCACGTAATGACGTGACGGCTGGTTTCGTCCCCGCCAATGAGAATGAGCAAGGTCTCGCTCACGATCGATTCATCGTCAAGTTTGTGTCCATCAATCTCGGCGTTCACCAACGTACTGATGAGATCATCCTGAGGGGGACGAGAGCGGCGATCGGCGATCACTCGCAGCTGATACTCACGGAATTCAATACCAGCGTTTAGAGCTGCGAGTTGCACCTCGGGTGTGGGCGTGCCGGTTGTTCCGCGAATCATGTCGTCAGACCATCGCAAGAGGTCGTCATAGGCGTCGGGTTCAAAGCCCAACATGTCAGCGATAAGCAGGAGAGGCAATGGGGCGGCGATGTCCCAAACGAAATCGCATTCACCCTTGGCAGAAACATCGTCAATGAGTTTCGAACAGATTTTTCGGATTGTTTCTTCGTGCCCCTGCACCTTCTTCGGCGTGAAGCCCCTGTTCACCAACGAACGACGACGCTGATGTTCTGGGTTATCCATGGAGATCATCATTGGAAGCGGTTCGCCGTGTGGGCGAGGTGCACGCATTGACGAGAAGGTCTTTGCGTCTTTCTCGATTGCGAGCACGTCTTCGTACCGAGTGATGCCCCAGACCTGATTCGGCTCGTCCCAGTACACCGGCGCGTTCTCGCGCATCCACGCCCATTGTTCATAGGGCTGGCGTGCGTACCACTCGCCATCAAGAAGGTCGATGTCGCTTCGTATCTCGTGTGCCATTGATCCCCCCGGAACAACTGCGATGGATTCTGCGACGCTGACGCTATCGGGTCACGTAGGGGCGGTGTCGGCTTCGATCGGTTCCTCGACAAGGCCGTCGGGATGCACCGCAAACCGCTTGCGCTCTGCGGCATGTACGGGGCCATCAACTGGCCAAGGCCATCCGCCAAATCCGGTGCGCTGGTAATCGATGAAGGTCTGACGAAGGCCCGCTTCGTCATTCATCACGAAAGGACCTTGTTGCACGACTGGCTCTCCAATTGGGCGACCCTGAAGCACGAGGCAATCAGCACCGCCCGAGGAGTGAAGGGTTGTGGCATCGGTAGAGCGAAGCACCGAACCGGTGTCGCATTCCAAATGCGCATCGCCGATCTGGACGCCATCGCCATCGAAGACATAGAGCGTTCGAATCGTCTCAGCTGATTGCGTCGGCGGAAGTTCAAGCGAAGTCCCTGGATCAAGGTGCAGATGCCAAACGGCGACGTCGGCGGAATTCTTTGAAGCCCAGGAATTGGGAGGAGGAGTCAAAGGACTGGTGTCGCCGAATGCACCGGCGATGACGACAACTTCAACTATGCGACCATCGGCATCGACGCGGCGGATCTTGGGTATGTGTTCGGCCCAGAGCATCGAGAAGGATGGATCGCACATTTTGTCGGCGGCGGGAAGGTTCAACCAGATCTGAAAGAGCTCAAGTGGATTCGGCTGCGCTTGATTTCGCAGTGGCATCATCTCGGAATGGACGATTCCTGAACCCGCGGTGAGCCACTGAACGTCACCTTCGCCGAATCGGGCGATAGCGCCAAGAGAATCTGAGTGGTCGCAGATGCCTTCTCGCACGTAGGTAATGGTTTCGAAACCTCGATGAGGGTGCTGCGGAAAGCCGGGGACGACCGACCCGTGGTACATGCGCCATCCGTCAATGCGCTCAAAGTCCGATCCGATGTTCCGGCCCTCAAGTGAAGCGTCAGGACCTAGTTGCGAGTTCCCGGCCGGATAGTTGTCGTCGTGATGCGCGCAGAAGAGAAACGGATCGATTGTGGGCCAGTGCAGGCCAAGGGGAACCGTTTGGAGAATGACGTTGTCCGACATGGTTCAAGCGTAGAGGCCTGAATGTTCAGTTCATCAGCGTTCGAAACGCTGAAAACGCTCTCGACGAGGGACAACCTTGCGGCCCTTGATGGTCGTCTTCTTCATTGCCCGAATGATGTCGTCGGCTGATTTCTCTGGAACTTCAACCAGCGAGAACTTGTCAGCGATTTCGATGGAACCAATTTGCTTGCCTGCGAGGCCAGTTTCGCCGGTGATGGCGCCGACGAGGTCTCCGGGGCGCACCTGTGCTGAGCGTCCTATGGGGAAGTACAAGCGGGTTGAGTCGACACCGATTGAACGGTCCTTGTTCTTCTTGCCCTTCTTGTCGCGATCGCCACGGTCACCGCGGTCGTCGCGGTCGTTCTTGCGATCTTTGGCGCGGCGCACCTCGACCTCGGGAATTTCAACCTCGTCTTCGGCTCCAGTCGTCGCTTCGTGGGTGAGTTTCACGGCGGCGAGTGCAACTTCGAACAAGTCGAACTCATCAGTCAGCGATTCGACGATCGTGCGATAACGGTCGAGATCGTCGTCAAGCAGTGTTTCGCGCAGTGTTCCGAGTGTGAGCTCCATGCGTCGATTCCGAAGATCGGAAATCGTTGGAACTTTCTCGATTGCGATCTTGTCGCCCGTCACGCGCTGAATATTTTCAAGCAGGCGATGCTCGCGTGGTTCGGCGAGTGTGATGGCTACGCCTTCGCGCCCTGCTCTACCAACGCGACCGATGCGGTGGACGTAGGACTCAGGAGCGGAGGGAACGTCGTAATTGACGACATGGGTAAGCAGATCGATATCGAGGCCTCGAGCCGCAACATCGGTCGCAATGAGGAGATCAGCATTACCGCTGCGGACGCGAGCCATGACTCGATCTCGTCCTTCTTGATTCATGCCGCCATGAAGTGCTTCAGCGCGGTAACCGCGACCATTCAGCGTTTCAGTGAGTTGATCAACTTCCACGCGAGTGCGGCAGAAAACGATTGCTGCTGCAGGAGCCTCGACATCGAGAATGCGACCAAGTGCAGCGGGCTTATGTGATCGCGGCACCATAAATGCGAGTTGGCGCACCTTCGGTGCATCGCCCTTCGCAACAACTGGTGCTTCGATTCGGATAGTCGTTGGGTTGGAAAGATGACGTCGAGCCAGCGATTCGATTCGCTTTGGCATGGTTGCCGAGAACAGAACGGTCTGACGCTCAGTGGGTAGCGCTCCAAGGATGGCATCGAGATCTTCAGCGAACCCCATGTCGAGCATCTCGTCGGCCTCGTCGAGCACAACCATTGCGATGTTCTTGAGGGGAATGGTTCCCCGCTTGATGTGGTCGACGGCGCGACCAGGCGTTGCGACAACGACATCGACGCCGCGGCTCAGCGCCTGAAGCTGCCGGCCGATCGGCTGACCGCCGTAGATGGGCAGAACCCGAGCGCCTAGAGCACGCCCATACTTATGGACAGCTTCAGAAACCTGCATCGCGAGTTCGCGGGTGGGGACGAGGATCAATCCGGTGGGGTTCTTGGAGCGGTTCTCGGCATCGAGATGCTGGAGCATCGGCAGGGCGAACGCTGCGGTCTTACCCGTTCCTGTTGCTGCCTGACCCAGGAGATCTTGGCCGGCGATCAACGGCGGAATGGATTCACGCTGAATCGGGGTCGGCTCTTCGTAGCCAAGGCTGGACAATGCCTCGACCAATTCAGGTCGAAGTGCCAGATCGGCGAAGGTCGTGTTCTCGGTCAAATCGTCCATCAGCTGCTCTCCTCGACCGCTCCGGTCGGCCTCCACGCTCCCACGCCGAGGGCGCAAGAACGAATCGACGCTTGTGGACCATGGCCGAGGTCCGAGAAACCGCTCTCCCGAGCAACCTCATGAAATGATCAGAGGATGGAACTGCAACCCTTTGCCACCTTGACCCTTGCCGTCGCCTCAGACGGCCTCTACATGCTCGGAGCCACCCCAGCGGGCACCCGCATTGTCCAAGAGATCAACGAGGCCCGTATCGAGGGTCCTCGGCTCAACGCCAGCCTCGTGGGCCATGCCGCAGCCGATTGGCTGGCGATCGATGCGCAGGGTGTGGGCACATTCGATATCCGGATGACGCTGATGACCGATGACGGCGTTCCGATCTACCTCGCCTACAAGGGAAGGGCGGATTGGTCGTCCGGTATGGGTAAGTCCCCTGTGTATGTCGGCATGGAATTCGAGGCGGGGGACGAGCGCTATCGGTGGCTCAACGCTCTTCACCTTTTCGGGCGCGGTCAGGTTGGCGAAGGCGGCAAGCTCGTCTACGAGATCTACGAACCGGTCTGACACTCGGGTCTGCCTTCAGCCGGCTCTCGGTCAGTGACACAAGCGAGGGGACCACAGATTCGTTTGGCGGCCCCATGCCTGATGGAAGATGAAACATGTTCGACAACCGCATTACCCGGATGCTTGGCATCGAGATTCCAATCGTGCAGGCGCCAATGGGTTACATCGCTCGCGCGCAACTGGCGTCAGCGGTGTCCAACGCCGGTGCGATGGGAATCATCGAAACGTCATCGGGTGACCTGACGGCGATCCGAGGTGAGATCGCGAAGATGGCCGATCTCACTGACCGACCATTTGGCGTAAATATCGCTCAGGCGTTTGTGCGTGATCCTTCGATCGTCGAGTTCGTTGTCGACCAGGGTGTCCGGTTTGTGATCACCTCCGCGGGCGATCCCCGCACGTACACATCTCAACTGAAAGATGCTGGCCTCACGGTTTTCCACGTGGTTCCAACGCTTCGAGCAGCACTAAAAGCCGTTGATGCGGGCGTCGATGGCCTCGTCGTCGAAGGTTCAGAGGGTGGGGGATTCAAAAATCCCAGTGACGTCTCAACGATGGTGCTTCTGCCGTTGGTCGCTTCCAAAGTGGAGGTCCCGGTGATCGCGGCCGGGGGATTTGTCGATGGTCGAACGATGGCTGCGGCGCTCGCATTGGGCGCTGAAGCGATTCAAATGGGTACCCGCATGGTGGCGACTGTGGAATCCCCAATCCACGACAACTGGAAACAGGCGATTGTCGATGCATCGGAAACTGACACGGTGCTACTCAACCGCCACGCAGCTCCGTCACTTCGCGTGCTTCGTACGGACCGAAGTAACGCCCTCGAATTTGATACCAGTACAAACGCGATGGAGCACATGGCGCGACATAGTGAGCTCTACTTCGGGGGCGATATGGATGCAGCGCTCGCTCTCGGTGGGGCGGTCGCTGGTCGTATCGAATCTATTGAGCCGGTGGCTGATGTCATCAAGAATTGCGCGAACGAATGTCTTGAGGTTTTGCGCGACCTGGGTTCTACGTACGTGAAGTGATTCAGTCGATTGGTAGGCGGGCCATGAGATCGGCCTTGCGCTCTTCGAACTCGTCGAAGTCGATGACTTTGTCGTCGAGTTGCTTATGGATCAACTCAATCTGAGCAAGTAATTCTCCGGCAGAAAGATCGCCTTCAGTTGAGAGTTCTACGAGTTCTTCCTCGCCGTCGGCACCGATGCGGGGCTCGCCGGTTTGGCGGCGTTCACGCTTCAGGGCTTGCTTCGCCTTTTTGTCGCGGTCTCGTTGAAGCTTTTCGAAACTTGTTCTTTGGGCACCCATTGGGGGCCTCCTTCGCCGGCAGAAGAACGCCGATCTGGTGTTGTCGATCGTGTAGTCACGCTGTGATGGTGATGGTGCTGGTGATGGTGAAGTGATGCGGACAGCGACTCATTGGAGAGTTCAGGCAGGCCTGAGACCGCAGTCGACGTTACCGGTTCGAGAGCGCTGCGCTGTGCACCCTTGCCGGGTCATGGGCCACATTGGCCGAATTCCTTTGAAAAGAGGTGGCTAAGGTGCCTTCTACAGCTGTGTTCCAGAGGGGGAGCCATGTCGTTCGTACTGATAGAGAAGCCCATTCCGTCGGTCACCGTCATCACGTTGAATCGTCCTGAGCGCATGAATGCCATGGCGTTCGATGTGATGTTGCCGTTGCGAGAGCATCTCGAAGAGGTTGCCCATGACAACGACACTCGAGCGGTCATCATCACTGGAGCCGGCGAGGGTTTCTGCTCGGGTGCTGATCAGAAAGTCTCCGGAACGATTCCGCATATCGAAGGATTGACTCCGCCAGTCATTGCTCAACGGGCGGGCAAACTGCTTGACGACATCATTCTGGGGATCCAGGACATGCCGCAGCCCGTCATCGCCGCAATCAATGGAGCAGCAATCGGCGGTGGACTCTGCCTCGCTGCAGCGTGCGATATTCGCATCGCTTCGCCTGAAGCATATTTCCGAGCTGCTGGTATCAACAACGGTCTCACTGCTACCGAACTTGGATTGAGTTTCATTCTGCCTCGCATCATCGGAGCCGGCCGGTCAAGCGAACTGATGCTGACAGGACGAGATATGGGCGTCGACGAAGCAGAGCGCGCTGGTCTTGTTTCGCGAGTTGTTCCTCGCTCTGAACTTCTCGCCACCGCAATCGAGATTGCGGAGCAAATCGCTGGGCTCAGTCGAGTCGGAATTGAGCTCACAAAGAAGATGATTCTTGGTGGCCTCGAGTCGACGAGTTTTCGATCCCATATGCGCAATGAGATGACGGCACAGTTGTATGTGCGTCTGACGACAAAGAACTGGGACGAATCAGTTGCTGCTCGCGCCGAAGGACGAAAGCCAGTGTTTCTCGACTGAGATCAGGCGCCTGCGAGCAGTTCCCGCATCCACGATGGAGCTCTAGTTGCGCGCCCTGCGGGGTCGACAACGCCATGCACGGTGGCAGCAAGCGCGCAGATCTCGTCGTCGATGATCAGCAAGTACTCCATCTGAAAGGTTGCGGCCTTGAACGAGGAGACTCTCGTATGAACTCGCACAACTTCGTCGAATTTTGCTGACCGGCGATACTTCGTGAACAACTCGAGCACGGCGAGATCGAAGCCTTGCGCCCGAATCTCGGGGTAGGGGGTCCCGAGCTCACGAAGGAACTCGACTCGAGCCGCTTCTAGCCAGGCGACGTACGAGGAATGATGTGCGACTCCCATGGCGTCGGTTTCTGCGAAACGGACGCGGATGTCAAAAGAAAATGCATAGTCGCTTGGATTCGTTGAGATATCGAGAGAGATCCGCATTGTTGGTGATTAGTTGCGGGGGACTTCGATCCAGGGGAGTTCCTTGTCGACACGCGGTTCGCCCGGAAGCCCGAGCACGCGTTCGCCAAGAATATTTCGCTGAATCTCGGAGGTTCCGCCCTCGATCGAATTTGCTCGCGAGCGGAGGAACATTTTCCGTCCGGATCCTGGTGGCCCGATGAGGCCTATGTGATCAGAACGCTTCATTGTGTAGTCGTAGTCAATAAGTGCTTTTGGTCCGAGGAGCTCGACGCAGAACTCGTAAACGTCCTTATTGACCTCAGCGAACTGAAGCTTGGCGATCGAACCCTCGGGACCTGGGTTTCCAATGCGTCGGTTCTGAGAAGCGCGAATGTTTGTGAGGCGAAGGACTTCGGCTCTGATCCAAAGTTGCATGAGACGGTCTCGTGTCACGGCATTGTGCGCTGATTCATTGTCGGCCCAAACTCTGAGGGCCTCGGCGATTGCGCCCGAACCCTGCTGTGGTGTTCCGCCGCCGCCTCCACCGATGGTGGTTCGCTCGTTCGCAAGAGTTGTCATCGAGACGCGCCAACCTTCGCCGACCTCTCCGATGCGATCGGAGTCGGGCACTCGCACTTCGGTGAGGTACACCTCGTTAAATTCTGCTTCGCCAGTCATCTGCCGCAGTGGGCGGACCTCGACGCCGGGTGCGTGCATGTCGAGAGCAAAGTAGGTGAGACCTTTGTGCTTTGGCGTATTCGGGTCGGTTCGAGCAACGAGCATTCCGCGATTCGCGATGTGGGCCAAGGTGTTCCAAACCTTCTGACCGCTAATGACCCATTCATCGCCATCTCGGACTGCTCGACAACCAAGACCAGCGAGGTCAGAGCCGGCGCCAGGCTCAGAGAACAACTGACACCAAGCGTCTTCGCCGGTGAACGTTCGTCGGAGCAACGTGTCGAATTGTTCGTCGGTCCCATGGGTTGCGATCGTTGGTCCTGCCATGGTGATTCCGAAAAAGAAACGAGTCTCAATGGCCTTCGCCCCGGCCTCGCGAAGACGCCGGTCGATCTCCTTTTGGAGCGTGGGTGTGAGCCCGAGGCCACCGCGCCCGACAGGGAAGTGGACCCAGCCCAATCCGAGGTCGTACTGGCGTCCCCTGAAGGTCACCTCGTCGGTTGTCGTCGGGTCGAACTCGGAGAGCAATGTCGAAATTCGTTCATCGACAATGGCTGTGGCGTTGGTGGTGCTCATCGGCGAAAGGTTACCTAGCGGTAATCAGTGATGTCGGAGTTCTCGAGCAGAACTCCAAGAGTGGCGAACTTCTGCTGATCTGCCGGTACTATCGCTCACCGCAGGCTGGGAGCCCCCGGCGTGCACATGAACGAGAGGGTGGTCTATGGCCGAGGTGCGATTCGACGACATCGAAGCGATTAATGCGCTTGCCAGCGAAGAGTTTGGCGAGTGGGGTGAATCGATCGAGGTGTCGCAGCAAATGATCAACGATTTCGCGGAACTCACTGGCGATCGTCAGTGGATTCATATCGACGTCGAGCGTTCTTTGAAGGAAAGCCCATTTGGTGGCCCAGTCGCTCATGGTTTTCTCACGCTGAGTCTTATGCCGAAGTTGGCAACGTTTCCGGTGAAGATTGCTGGCAACGGAAGTGCAGTGAACTACGGCGCTGAAGGACTTCGTTTCCTTTCGCCTGTTCCGGCTGGTGCCAAGGTGCATGCACGCTCTCGTCTTGTGAAAGCTGAAGCAAAGCCCAAGGGCACGCTCATCACAACCGAAGCCGAAATTGCGGCCGAAGGTTCTGATCGTCCGGCGTTGCTCTACAAGATGCAGGTGCTCTACACACCGCCTCGCTAGAGCCAAGCCAGCGTTTTAGCAATGTGTTTCTTTTAAAGGATTGAGCCTCGCCGTGAGAACTGGCGGGGCTCAATCTGTTTTTGTGCGCTTGGCGTCGATGAGTTGGGGCGCTAGCCAGGCCGCCACGGTTTGCAATTTGTCTTCGCGGATATGGACGCCGTCGGCCCGAGTTGCTTTATCTTTCGTGCCGCCGCGGGGACCGAGGTAGCCCTGATAGTCGATGATGACCGATCTCGGCAGTCCTTCGACCATCGGCAAAACGATTTCGTTCACTCGGTCGATGCGGTCAGGGCTATTGAATTTGCTCACACGATCGAGACGGGGGGAGACCAACCACACAACGGTCGAATCGTGCGCGGACAGGAGGCCAAGAGCTTCGCTGTATTCCGACTCGATGAACGCGTCGTATGTCGGATCGCCGGGGCGAAGCCACTCGTCGCCAAGTTGCGGCACCTTGCGGTCGATCGAATCCCATGGGCTCGCATATCCCAAGACAACGTCAGGACGATAGAGATCGATAGCCGATACCCACGAGACGACGTTGGCATCTGGGACAAGGCGCGGATCGACTGGATCGGCCCATGTGGCGCACACATCGCCCATTGATCCGGGGCCCTCTTCATAGAGCTTCTCCCCGCCACGGGTCGTTCCGCACCCGAGGTGGGCCTCATTGAACACGAGGATTTCACCCGGGTTATCTGCGCACCAGTCGGCAAGTGCGAGTCCGAGTTGATACATCACAGAATCGCCGACGACGAGAATTCTCGTGGGGTCGCTACCGGCAGGGGCAATGCACAGCTTGCCTTCTCCAAGCGCGATCGGAGTCGTGCCCTGGCCTTGAATGGCGAGCGGGCTATCGGCCGCAGAGGCTTTCGGCGCGCGCACCGCGTTGGCATAGAGCAAAAGAGAGAGAGTAAGGATGACGGCGCCGCCCATGCCCGCCGCAAATTTCCAACCGGGCCAGCGTCCCTTGAGGAAGGGCTTCTCGATGTATTTGTAACTGAGCCAAGCAAGAAGAAATGTGAGTCCAAAGCCGAGTGCAAGGTCGCGGAACGAGTTGAGCCCCGGCTTATCTGGAGACTTATCGCTATCGACGACGATGTAGACAAGCCAGTGGTAGAGGTACAAGCCAAAACCGAGGCGCCCTGCCCACATCAGGAATCGATTCGTATAGAACCAGTGCATCCAGCCGGTTTTTGTTGTCACCGACCTCGTCATGAAAACCGCCAAAAGCGCGACAAGGAAGAACCCGCCGTATTCGAACATCCACGCCGATTTTTCGCTCTCGGTAAAGAGAAATATGACAAACACAATTGAGGAAAGAAGTCCGACCAATTGTGTAAGCCAATGGCCCCATGTAGTGCGGGGCGGACCCCACTTCGAGAACACCGCTGCCATTGCGATGCCGAGAAAAAGGGCAAACGCACGCGTGTCGGTCCCGTAATACGCACGCGCAAGAGTCGAGGGGTCGTTCTCATCAAAAACGATTGACATCCAAATTGCTGACCCAACTGCACCCGCTATCGAAAGAATCGTGAGCCATTGTCGTCCGATCCATCGCATGCAGAGGATCAAGAAAAAGGGAGCAAAAAGGTAGAACTGCTCTTCGACGGCGAACGACCACACATGTCGAAACGGTTGTGGATTCGAATACTGGTCGGCGTCGAAATAGTTGTTCTGGGAAAAGATTTCTTTCCAGTTCGCCACCCATCCCATTCCCGCAGTGGTGCCTGACGTCCACTTTGAAATTTGGGCGGTATCGATGAAGAACGCGGTTGCGAATGCCACGACCACGAAACACACCATGAGCGCGGGCATGAGCCGACGCACTCTGCGAGACGCATAAGCCCCAACTTTGAATCCGCCGGTTCGATCCCATTCATTGAGGGCGAGCGAAACGATGAGAAAGCTCGACATGACGAAAAAGAAGTCGAGTGAAAACATTCCACCGGGAATGAACGTAGGAGCGAAGTGATACAGCATTGGGCCAAGGATGACGAAAAGTCCCCTCATCCCGTCAAGGGCGGGCATGTGGTCCAACTTCTTGACCGTGTTGATGGTTGCGCCGTCGATCGGGCCATCGTCAATGACCGCTGCAGCGATAGCCGCTGCAATGGGATCGGCGCCGGCGTCGTCCGCCTGGTCTCCCTTTTCGCCGGTCGTCACTGTCATCGGTTGCGTTTCCCCTTGTTGCGCATCTTGCTTGAGCCCCGGGTAATTCTGACACAGGAGCGCGTCTGCTCCTTGTCGCATATGCGCTCTAGAGAGGTTTATCGGGTGGGGACACCTAAACGCGATCGAGCAGTATTGGGTAGGGAATCGAGAAGCCAACGAGCAGCGACCCGCGATCCGTCGACGGAAAAATGCACGCCGTCGGGTCGCCAAGCAACGCCGTCGCGATTTTGTGTGAATCCGTTGTCGCATGTAATCGACTGAAGATCAACGATGGAAGCTAGAACCTGCGGTTCTGAATTGTTGAGTGTGTCGACAGCATCTCGCTGAAGCTGGGCGAGTCTCTGCACCCGTCCGATGTCATGTTGCGGACCGGAGCGTTCTCCTGGTCCGGGTTCGAAGCAAGGCGTGGTGAGAACGATGACTTCTGCACCTTTGGCGGAGAGAACCTTGAGGGTTGCGTCGATGGCGTTGCGGTAGTTCTGGTCGAACTCGAGATCGCCCGGACCGACAGGTCCGTTGCCCCAATCGCGTGTGTAGAGGTCCCATGCTCCCCCGAGGAGGATGACGACATCGGGGTTCTGGGCCTCGATGAGCTTCGACCAGTAGTCATCGTGGTCGGGACATTCTGTTCCGGCTTCTGACCATCTGCCATCAAACGTCATGGCTTTCGGCGATTGCAGTAACGCACATCCAAGTTCTGAACCGCCAACGACGGAGACCTTGGGATCGATCACTTGGCGTACGCCATTGTCGAGGGTGATCGCAACTGAATCGCCAACGATGAGGAGAGATGGTCGCGTTGGGTCATACGGCGCCGAAAGCGTTCGTGCACGGATAGCGGATTGGTTGAGTCCGATCGATGTATTGATCGTGGATCCTGAAGATGGGGCGGCGAGGAGCGCAAGCCCAACGAGTACGGCGCCACTACCAAGCCAACCGATTCCGAAACGGGCCACACCAAGTTGCGAACGTCGAAACCATCGTTCGATGAGTTCCATTGAAAGCCATGCCATGCCAAAAGTGAGCGCCAACCGAATCGCTATGCCTGCGACGCGTCCCGCAGGAGTGTCGGGCAGGTGCATGCGGACATCGGTAGCGAATACGCGAATGGGCCAGTGCCAGAGGTACAGCGCGTAGGAGAGGAACCCAATCTTCCGAAGAATGGGATGGGCCATGACTTTTGAAACGATTGTGTTGCCGGAGGCCAAAATGATGACGCCGAGAGCAACGAACGCAAAGACAACGAAACCGCCTCGATACATCCAGCGATCGCTGTCGTGAATGAAAAGAAATGCTCCTGCGAGAGCGACGAGTCCGAGAATTCCGACGAAAGACGTTCTCCTTCCCGATGGTCGGAGGTGCCACGCGAAGAGTGCTCCGAGCGCTCCGATGAGCAGAGCGAACGCCCTCGTGTCGGTGCCGTAATAACTGCGCGACGGATCCCCTTCACCGAGGAAGAATGCCATGAGCCCGATACTGGTGACGGTTGCGACAGCTGTGACGCCAATGAGGAGTTTGCGACTCCTCGAGAGGCACGCGATGACGACTAGTGGCCAAAGCAAATAGAACTGTTCCTCGATTGCCAGGCTCCATAGATGTTGGAGTGGCGAGAGGGAGGTGAACTGATCGAAGTAACTCTGGTGCTGTGCAATCAGGTTCCAATTAGAAACGTAGAACACCGCAGAGAGCAATCCTCCCGGCAAATCGCGGCGCTGATCAACATCGCCGATGAGCGTCGTCACAACGACAACAGCAAGAAGCATGGCGGCCAGTGCAGGTAGAAGCCGTCGGCCGCGACGATTCCAGAATGATCGGAGGGAGACCGTCCCCGAACGTCGATGTTCGTCGAGTAGAAGCCCAGTAATCAGGAAGCCAGAGAGAACGAAAAACAGATCAACGCCAAGGAATCCACCAGCCATCGCCAGATTGGGCTCGTGATAGGCCATGACGCCGAGAACTGCTACGGCGCGCAGCCCATCAAGACCTGGCCGCCAGCTCGACGCTTTCGAGTCGGCGGGGGCGTCGGGCGCAATTTCGGTCTCCTGCGGCGCCATCGCTCTCCCATCGGATCCAACCTCCCTTCCATCTTGGCATGAGTCCAACGGTCAACTCCGGCGGTCTCAATGTCGAGGGGTCCGGTGCCTACACTTGGGGTTCATGGATCGGCCGGTGAGTTTCACTCTCGATTTTGAGGACCTTCGAACCGATCCGACCGTTCAAGAAGAGCGGGTCGGAATCGTTACGGATCGGATTCTTGATCGGCTGCGTCAGCTCGACATAAAAGGAACCTTCTTTTGTGTCGCCGAACTGGCGTCTCGACACCCCGATCTCATTCGTCGAGTGGTTGCCGACGGACACGAACTCGGAGTTCATGGGCTGCATCACATTCCCAACGATCTGCTCGGCCCAGAGCGTTTTCGGTCGGATAATCGTGAGGCGAAATCGATTCTTTCGGAGCTCGCTGGTGCCGAGGTCACGCTCTATCGAGCTCCTCAGTATTCGCTGATTCCTACCACGCCGTGGGTGCCTGAACTTCTGAGCGAACTTGGGTTCATCGCGTCGTCGAGTGTGCTCCCGGCACGCAGTCCGCTCTACGGTTGGCCCGGAGCGCCGGTCACTCCG
Organism: Acidimicrobiales bacterium; assembly: GCA_044339605.1. Taxonomy (GTDB): domain Bacteria; phylum Actinomycetota; class Acidimicrobiia; order Acidimicrobiales; family Acidimicrobilacustridaceae; genus Acidimicrobilacustris. Next base: position 40,777 of record JBIIVE010000002.1, on the reverse strand, counting down.
TTTCGCTGGCCATCAGGACTCATCGAGCTTCCGAGTCCTGTCATGAAGGTGGGGCCCGCCACGATTCCATTCCTAGGCGGCACCTATCTGCGGCTTCTCCCAAAGGCGCTGCGCCGAAGGGGAGTGCGTCATGCCGATCCCGAAACAGTTTTGTGGACCTACTGCCATCCCTGGGAGTTTGACCCCGACGAGCCCTTTTATGTTTACGAACATGGTGGTTGGCTCGTGAGCCGAGTTGGGTGGCTCAACCGACGCGGGATGTTGAAGCGGGTCGAATCCACACTTCGACCAGTCGCCGGACCTCGACTCGGTGATGTCGTTGCATCCCTCGGTGACCTCCCGACGTTTTTTCCTGGAACCGAGCATGACGACGCCATCACCGGTCCTTCATGAGTCGTCGACTGTCGCGGTTCTGGGTCGCCCTTCTGCTGATCGTCCTCGTCGGGCTTGCTGGGCGTTTCGTGAGTATGAGTCTCTGGGCGCCTAAGACCAATCTCGATCTTGGTGGTGACGCTGTCTACTACCACGAAGCAGCCAATCTTCTCGCTGACGGGAAGGGTTTCATTGACCCGTATCGGTACTTGTTCGGCGGGTCCGAACAAGTGAATCTTGCCGATGGTCGAGTCGTAGAAGTCATCACGCAGGTAGGGCACGTGGAACCAACGGCGGGTCATCCTCCGGTCTATGTGATGTACCTCGGGGTGTTCTCTGCGCTCGGATTCACCTCCCTCGGAGCGCATCAAGCCGCTTCGATTGTTCTCGGCGCTGCGTCGATTGTTCTCGCAGGCTTGCTCGGACGCTCGTGGAGAAACGAAAGGGTCGGGCTCATCGCGGCTTTCCTCACGGCCGTCTACGCAAACATTTGGGTGAACGACCTCGTCGTGATGTCCGAAACTGCCGCGATCTTCTTCACCTTCGTTGCCACGCTGTTCGGACTTCAATTCGTGCGTCAGCCGTCACGAGGAAACGCTGCGCTTTTTGCCGTGGCTGCGGCATTGGCGGCGTTGTCTCGGGCCGAACTTTTGTTGTTCCTGCCGATCGTTGCAGCGGTTGCGTTATGGAGAGCTCCACTTCCATGGAAGGAACGTATTTTCCGATACGCGATCGCGGGCGTTGTCTGTTGTCTGGTACTTGCACCGTGGGTTATTCGTAACAACATGGTGATGGAAGAACCTCTCACGCTGTCTGATGGCACCGGAACGGTGATGGTTCAGGCAAATTGCGATGACACCTACTACGGCAAGCATCTCGGATACTGGAGTCTTCGATGCGGAAGTCCACAGCCCTACGGTCCCAACGGTGAGCTGCTCGACGAATCCCAGCGAGACGTCGTCGTCCGTGAACGCGCGATTGCGTATATCTCGAATCACAAAACCCGATTGGTGACGGTCGTGGTTCCCGCTCGAATCGCGCGCATGTGGGGCCTCTATCAGCCACTCGAGCAGGTGAGACTTGATATCGGCGAAGGCCGCCCCTCGATCCCAGCGAAACTCGGATTTATTCAGTACGTGGTTCTTGTCCCACTCGCGTTGTTCGGTTTTGTTCTGCAGTGGCGTCGGAAGCAGCCAGTTTTAGTTGTGGGTCTATGGGCAGTGTTGGCGACGGTTACGGCGGCGACGGCATTCGGTACCACGAGGTACCGCACTGCGGCCGAGGTCTCACTCGTGATGTTCGCCGCGATCAGCCTGGAGTACCTGTGGGCGGTGGCCTCGACACGGTGGTCACACCGCAGCGCTGGCGTTCCGGAAGTAGTACTGCGCGAGCAGTCATGACAGATGATCTCGAACTCCAGCGGACAGCAGCACTGCTAAACCATGTGTTCGAACATTCCGAACCGCTCACGGCCGAATCGTTGCGCTGGTACTACGACGAGAATCCAGCGGGATCCGCCGCAGTTGGTCGCGTTGAGGAAAACGGAAAGCGTTTGGGTAACTACGCGCTGATACCCAACCGGTTCCGATCAACGTCTGGAGAGGAACGGGTCTTGGGACTCGGTGTCGATTTGGCGGTCGACCCTGATGCCCGAGGATCGGGTGCGTTTCGTCGCACGGTTGAAGACTCCTATGAGCGCGGGGTTGCACAAGGCTTCGATGGCATCCTTGGTGTTGCGAATGCGAATTCCGCTCCACGGATGGTGGCGACATTGGGGTGGCGTTCCCTTGCTTCGCTTCCAGTCACGATGATCCCAGCAGTCGGTCGCACGTCGGGATTTCAGTCCATGACCATTACTGAATCGACGGTCAACGTTGTCAACGGATTAGCCGATGGGGAGTTTGTAAGAGGGTCACGCACAGGGTTTGCGCCAGTGTGGACACCTGCTCTGCTGCATTGGCGACTTCGCCGCCCGGGGCATTCCTACAGCATCCATATCTCCGACGATCTCGTTGTTGTTTCTACCCGAACTCATGTCTCAAAGATTCCGTTCGGAATCATCCTCGGAGTTCTTCAGCGTCGGCCAAGTTCACCCGTATCTGGGGGGCGTGTGGCCGCGGTTGTTGGGCATCACCACAAGGCCCCGTTTGTGATCCATTGGGGTCGGTCGCCGGCATTGCGGATACGCGGAATACCGCTTCCGCAGAAATTGATGCCGTCGCCGCTTTCGCTCGTGCTGCATTCGTTTGTCCCCGATTTCAATCGGGACACGTTTGAACTCGGAGAGTTCGGTTTCTTAGATTTTGACGCGTACTGATCGTTTGATCAGTCGATTCCTGCCAGTTTGCGAGCGTAGGAAATGACGCGACTCGGATCGTAGGAGCGAGCGATCATCATTTTCTCTGCTTCAAGTGATCCTTCGGCGTGAATTGCGAGCACTGCGTGATACCCGCCGAACTCGCGTGTCGTTAGATCACTCACCATGTTCATGGCCCGAATTCTCTGCTCTCCGTCGATGCCATCACGACCGCCCAAGAGCGAAGAAAGCATTGGGCCAATGTCGGGGTTCGCGAAGTCGGCTCCGCCAGGAGCAGTGACGAGTAAGCCGCCGGCGAGGTCCTGAACTTGTTGCAACGCGTGATGGTAACCGTGGGCGAAATGTGATTTCGCGATGTTGACGATGAGGGGGTCAGGGACGAAAACGCCGGCGTCGTCGGGTGTGCCGCGATGTGCACTTGACTCCACGAGAGCTCGGACTGTTTCAGCGTACGAAATAAGAGCCGTCAACTTGTCGCGGACATGGGCTGCACGGCTGATGCCATTCATGTCGGCCATGAGCGCAGCGGATCCAACAAGCGCATCGACAAGGGGAAGCTTGTACGCAATAGCGGTGAAGCGGTGATAGTCAACGAATGCCAAGGCGAGCGGTCCCGCGAATTCATGCTGACCGTCGAGGAAGACACGTTCATTGGGAACAAACACGTCGTCGAACAGTGTCGTTGTTTCCATCATCAGGCGCTGTGAACTGATGGGGGAGTCGAATGCATTGCCAGCGTGCGAGCCGTATGGGCTGGCGACGAGTCGAAGGCCAGGGGTGTTAACCGGAATGGCAAAGCTGACCGCCCAATCGCTATCAGCTGCGCCCATGGCTCGAGTTGGAAGAACGATCAGTTCGTTTGTGTTCGGAGTGCAGCTCGTATGCACTTTGGCGCCGCGAACCACGATGCCATCGGCTCGACGCTCAACAATTCGAAGATAGGAGTCGGGGTTTGGTTGGGCCGAGGGACCGAGACTGCGATCTCCCTTGACGTCGGTCTGCGCAACCGACATCGCAAGGTCGTTGTTTCGGCAGTATTCAAAGAATGCGGAGATTCGCTCGGATCGCTCTGTGCCGCCGCGAGAGGCATCAAGTGCTCTTCCAATACGCCGAAGGGCGAAGAGGGCGTCGGTACCGATCTCTTTGATGAGTGGGACCAGCGTGTGGCATCGAGAGGTTGCGGTTTCGATGAGTCGTGCTCGATCGGCAAGATCTGCTGTTGAGCGGGGCTCAAGGAAATAGCGGCTGTATGGATCGGACCCTTCGATAACGGCCAAACCCCGTACCGAGGGATCTTCGGCGAGTTCGAAGTCGACTGATGCGTGGCGAATGGCCCGAGCGATGACGGGATGTTCGGTCACATCAGGGACGAGCTTCCCGTCGAAGTACACGATTCGGTCGTCACGTAGAGACTGAACGTACTGTTGGGGGCTGCGAAGAGCCAAGGGTCCTCCTCGAACCGTTCCGCCGAATTGCCCGGCGCAGTAGTGACGGTACCAGCCGGGCTCCTTTGACTGAGGTATCGGAAGACAGGTCCGCAGCGTTCGGAGGTCCTAAGTTGGCGTCCGTGATCAGCGATCGCCGCGATCGACCGGCAGCGTCGATGTCAACGAAAGCATTTGTTGTTTGGTTGGTTATCGCAGGCGTGTTTGGGTTCGCTGTTCGCTTTGGGACCTTCATGTGGGAAGGTCGAACCGCGCCACTTTCGGGTGACGCGGTTTTTTACCACGAGACAGCGAATCTTCTCGCCGATGGCAAGGGCTATATCAACCCAGTTTTCTTCCATGCTGGCTATTGCTTCGACTTCGGAGTCAGTGGAGGTTCGATCGATTCCTCCTACTCATTTCTTCCTGGCCGTGAAAACTGTCCGACGGTGGACGTCGTGCAGCCCGACGGCACCGTTCGAACTGTCGCTGTGACCCTGCCGCCAGGAACGCAAGAACCGACAGCCGCGCATCCGCCTTTGTGGTCGTTCATTCTTTCGCTCGCATCTCGCATGGGCTTCGACAGTGTGAATCAGCACCGAATGGTTGGGTTGCTCTTTGGCTCTCTTGGGGTCATTCTCATCGGACTCGCCGGTCGAGAACTGTTCGGGAAGCGTGCGGGACTAGTCGCTGCGTTCATTGCTGCGGGCTACGGGTTTCTGTGGCTGAACGATTGGTCGCTTATGAGCGAATCGCTCGTGACGGCATTTGTTCCCCTGATGACGATCGTCGCTGTCCGATGGTGGCGCACTCCCAGTTGGCGTCTTGCTCTTGTCCTTGGCGTGCTCTCCGGGGTGGGAGGCCTGCTGCGCACGGAATTGCTTGCGTATGGACCGCTCTTGGTGCTGGTTGCCATCGTCGTGCGTCGAGTGCAGTGGAAGCCGCTGCTACGCGATTTTGCCATCGTGAGTGCGGTAGGTCTCGCTGTTTTGTCTCCATGGCTTGTCCGCAATATGACGAGCTTTGACAAACCCATTTTTCTTTCTCCGACCGGAACACTTCAGGCGCAGACGAACTGTGATGCCGCCTACTACGGAGAAAAGACCGGCTACTGGGAAAGGTACTGTGCCGAGCCTGAACCGGTGAGCACAGATGGAACCATGCTCGACGAGTCTGAACGCGACGCCATCAAGCGAAGTTGGGCGACTGAGTACATCTCGAACCACAAGAGCCGTCTGCTCGTGGTTGCGCCACTCCGAACATTGCGTATGTTCAACCTTTACGATCCGATTGGTACCGCGCGATTCGATATTTACGTTGAAAATCGCGAGTTCCGGCAAACAATGTTCGCCCTTGTTCAGTACTACGTCGTTGCACTGCTCGCACTTGCAGGAGCAGTCTTCGCATGGAAGCGCCGACTTACGCTCATTCCGGTCTTGATGTGGCCGGCGATGGTCGCACTCGTCGCAGCAGCGAGTTTCGGAAACAATCGCTATCGGGTGAGTGTTGAGCCGTCGTTGATTTGGTTGGCATCGCTAGCACTTTGCGTGCTTTTCGATCGCGTGCGAAGGAACCAGCGGATGAGCGTCTCCGCCGCAACTGTGAGCACTGCAACGAGTCCCAGTTGATGGGCGAACCAAAATCCTGCAGGCCATTCGACACCATTTGAGAATTCGCGTCGATATTGCAGCCCTGTGTAGAGGACCACGATTCCGGCGATCGAGACGAGAACGGTCAACGCAGCGATAACTGATCGGCGTCGGTTCCAGACCAACAGAGCCGAGATCGCGGCCATGGCGAGGGCGACACCGAGGCCGCCAACGATCGCTGCGACTGATGCAACGATGGCAACGAGTCCCAGTCGTTCAGCGAGTGTCACCGAATGCGAGGTGGACGACGCGACAAGCACGGGATCGGTTGCCTCTGCGTGAGAGCTAACCCCTCGACGACGTCGCCTCGTCAGCACAAGCGCTGCAGCACAGAGGCCAATGAACCAAGGTGCAGAGACCGCGAGGCCAGTCCAGACGAATTTCTGAGGCGCCCAGGTGATGTCGACAGTGAACGTGGAGCCCGTAATCGCAGGATCAATGAGCCATCCGTTCGCGTACCCATCAATCAGCGTGGGTGAACCGAGAGATGATCCTCCTCGCACAGTCGCGCTCCAACCTTCGGAGAGGGACTGCCCGAGGACGAGCCAGAACGGAACTGTGGAATTTTCGATCCTGACCGAATAGGAATTGGTGCTCGTCTCTGTCGCCGTGGTGACGGGAATGTTGGTGGATGCAGTTGCTGGGGTGACAGGAATCGATCGGAGTTCAACTGAATCGATGTCGATGCCCGTATCAAGGCCCTTCGCTGTTTCGAGTCGATGATCCCCGACGTCGAGTCGCGACGCGGAACTGGTGGCGCTACCGCATGGCACGAGAGCGAGCGGCGAACGAGCGAGTGCATCTGTGACGGTGCCTTCGAGTGTGAATCCCTGCGGTTGTCCATCAAGATTCAGAAGGTCCGTACGGCAGAGCGAGGGGAGGGTTGCTGGAGTCGCACCTACCCGTGTTGGAAGCCCGAACTCCGCAATAGCGATCGGGAGGATGCGCTGCCCACCGCTGAAGTACTCCTTCGTGGTGACGGCACGCACGGAGGCGATGGAAATGCGAACGACGCGCGAAGAACTTGGTCCAGTGGGGACATCGACAGTAGCGACACTGCCCAGTTCGTCGACAGTCGGAATCTCAGGCACTGGAACCGTTCGAACGACACCATCGTCAAGGGTCAGGTGCAACGCGGTTGGCACCGAGTGCTCGCGATCATTGATGACTGAGAGACGCAACCGATCGAACGACAAGAGGGAGGGGCTGGTGACAGTCGCTGTCGCTCCAACCTGACTATCGAACTTTGTTGTCCACGCAGTCTTCGGATTGTCGTCGAGGGCCGATGATGGTCGAGCCTCAAGCACGCCATTGAGGTAATCGGTGCCACTCACGGTTGGGTAGCCATCAGCGAGTCCTGGGCGTCCAACGAGTTCGTCGACCAAAGCTCCATTCACTCCCGCGCTGAGTCTGACTCGCCCGGACAACTGAAAGTCATTCGTGGCACCGACGCGGAATATTCGGCGAAGTTGGAGTTCGGTGTCCTGTCGAAAGCCTTCGATTGGGTTCGAGCGCAAACGAGAAAAGAGGTACGCAACATTTGTTGCATCTGGTGCGAGTCCCTCGACGCCGGAACTCGGAGTCACGATCCATTCCTGTGCGGACACTCCCGGCACGGTAACTTCCCGAAATCCGACGTTCGAAAGTCCTAGCCAGTTGGTCCGTCCAGTGACGTTCGAGTCATCGATTCGTACACTCAGTGATGTGAAGGTGCGCTCGCTACCAAAATCGACACGCTGACCCGAACCGACAAATGAATCGTCACCGAGCGTGACTGTTTGAGACGCAACACCATCAAGAAGAATCGTCGCTTTTGTGATCCAGCGATTTCCTTGTGTTTGAAGGAGGTCGACATGAGTGGCCGTGATGGGCCGGTTATAGGTGATGGTGAGTTGATCGCCGATTGCATCGCTGAAGCCACCAGTTGTCCAAGCGGTTCGGGGGTCTGAATCGATTGCGTTGATGGGGCGAACCTCAGTGGAGTACGCAACGATATTTCCGTAGGTTGACGCTTGAACATTCGCGACATCGTCACCGAACCACGCAACTGACTGATCGGACGCGGTTTGGCCCGGGAAGAGCTCGAGTCTCGTGTCCTTTGGATCCTTAACCAATGGAATCGACGCTGCAGTTTCCGTCGCTCCGTTGTTCTCTCTTGTGGTTCCCCAGCGCTGAGCCCGTTTTCGGTTGGTATCGGTTATGACGAGATTGGGTTTGGCAACTCGTATTCCTTCGAAAAGTGCGGGCGAGGCGTTCGCAGTTGCTGCGTAGAAGAGTGGGCGTTCAGTTGGGAGCTGGTTCCACACCGCAGCCTCGACGATCCCGTCGCCATCGCCGAACAAGACGGTCGGTTGCTGAGTGGTCTCTGATCGAAGTAGCGGTCGTACGTTGTCCACCGGGTAGATCGCAAGCGGAGGTGTCACTTTCGAACGACTGCCGGACGCCAGGTGTTGTTCGTCGATCATGGGTTGGCGCTGATCGGGGACATTAACCACAGGAGTGCCAAAGGTTGTGGGAGAGCCAAGACCATTCGAGGGTGTAGTGCCTCCGAGCTGGCTCCATAGCGTCGAAGGAACGGGTCCTCGATACCGCTCGTATTGGCTATCGAGTCGAAGAAGAACATCAGAGGCGGAAAAGAGGCGGGCGACGCCGGCGATCGCTTGCGGATCCCCGACTCCTTCCTGGAAGGGACGATCCAGTGCACGCAAGAGATCAACAGTTGCAGGAGATCCGTAGGCAGTGATCTCCCTGCCGATCCAAGGTCGATCGATGAGTCCGGGGGTCAACGGGTCCTGCGTTTCGCCCCAGCGATAGGCACCGAAATCGGCGCCCGGGAGTTCGAGTACGCGGAAGTCTCCCTCTTGGGAATCAAGCCATGTCGCAGCGTTGGTCCAATACGTCGGAAGAGTCGAGGGAAATTTCAGATCAGATTGGATGAGGCCGCCGGTCCACAGTGGCGGAAGATTCAAAATAGCGATGCAGATGAGGCCGAATGGAAGCGCGAGCGATAATCGACGGGCCACCGGAGCGCTGAAGCGTCGTTGAAGTGCGGGGATCAGCGCATCAACGAACGCTGCTGAGAGACCGGCGATTCCGATGACGAGAATGGGAACAATCCGTGGAGAATTTCGGAGTGCAAAACCGACCTCGAGTGACGTCGTGAACTTAATAAGTGCACCGATTGGAGAAGGGTCGCGATAGGGATACGTGCCGATGGCGAAGACAAGGCCTACGACGATTAATGAAACGAAATATGCGCGGTATTTCCAACGAGTGAGAACCGCGCCGAGAAGTCCGAAAAGTGGAAGCGCAAACGACAACGCCAGCATCACGAGCGAGGTGGTGTAGAGCCCACCCGATTCAGTCCATCCTGCGAGTCCGTCTTTGCCGTAGAAGTACCAGTAGCCAAGACCTCGGAGTACTTCTGGAGCCGTAGACGTCTGAGCAACGGTTTCGACGGTCTCGGTGAGCTGGAGAATGGGGAGTCCGAACTTGCCCTGGGTGTAGAGCCCGGAGAGCCACCACAACTGTGCGGGTGCGGTAGCGACTGCTATTCGAAGGAGCGCCTTGAATGCTTCCTTGAGCGATGTCTCTTTGGTGATCCAGACCGCAAAGGGGGCAAGAAGGAAGGGACCGAGCAGAACAAAAATCACGGAGCTCGCGTTTGTGCCCGCCATGACGGTGACAATGAGTGCAAACAGCACAGGAGCACGCCAAGTTCGCTCCCTTAGTGCGCTGATCATTAAACCGATCAACCATGGGAGTGCGCACCATGGTGTGAGGATGACCGAGGTTCGACCCATGTACGCAAGCGCGTACGGGCTGAGCATGTAGAGAAATGCGGCGACGGCTGAGCCTGGTCCCCTAAGGCCGAGTTTCCGCAAGAGCCAGAGCGTTCCGGCTCCCGCGAGGAAGAGAAGCGTCCCGAACCACAGTCGCTCAGCGATCCAAGTCGGGACTCCAAGAGTGCGGAAAGTCCAGTACCACGGTCCCAACGGAAACAAGTAGCCGATGTTTTGGTGGGTAACGGTTCCGGCATTGATGTGCGCGTCCCACATGTACGGGGCCCGCGAGAGCAACTTGCTTGGTTCGAGGAGCAGGTACGCCTTGGTATCTGCCGAGACCTGGCCAGGGGAAGTGAGGAGGATGGGTATGTATGCGACGAATGCCAGCGCTGCGTAGGTCAGGCGATCAATTCGCCGTGTCGGGGAGATCGCGTCAGATCCTGAGGCATGTCCAGAGTCGGTCGTGGAACCGTTCTCAGTAAGCGTCATTCGATGCCGTCACAAACTCCGGGGGGATCGTTGAATTGCCAGGCTTGTCGCCATGGGCCGCCCTTCCAGTCGGAGTTGGTCGGGACGGGAGCCCAGCCAAGTCGCTCAGCGTGAGCGAAGACGAGGTCGGTCAAGTTCGCAGCACCCTCTTGACACAGGTGCCAGTTGTCTTTCTTGCGGAGGAGGTGCACGGTTCCGTCGTCGCCAATCCAGTAGCGCGGAGTAGAACCATCGGGAGCTGTGAAAGCAGAGAGAATCGAGGGATTCGTGGCCATTTCGGGGTGACGAGCAGCGACGGTGGCGAAAACGCGATCAACAGCGCTCACATCATTCGCTCCTCCCGGCATCACAGGGAGAAGCATCACACGGATCCCGTTGTTCGTGAGCAAAGTGACAGCTTCGTCGACCACAGTTGCATAAGCCGCTTCGCCGTTCTTCTTGATGAAGGGGATATCCCAGCCTCCGAACATGAAGACAGCGAGATCCGGCTGGTAGTCAGAAATCGTCTGTGACCAGCCCGGGCGCCAGTCGAAACCGTTGGTTAGTCCAAAGCCCGGTCCTGCACCGAAGACGACCGATGTGGCGCCCGCAGCTTCGGCTGCGGCTGCAAGCGCCGGCGAAGCATCCATCGCGCCGGAATCGCCGATTATCCAAAGTCTCGCTGGAGACGGCGAATTGGAATCGACTGGGCTCTGCGGTGCGAGCTGTTCTAATCGATTCCCGATCTGATCAACCCGCATGTTGGCGTAGGGCACGGTACTCGTCGGCGTCTGAAGCGTGACTGCGAAGGCGAGCACAACTACTCCCGCTATTCCAGCAAGTGCTGCTGAGCCCGCTTTGCGTGAGGTTGCAAAAAGAGTTCCGCGGCGAACGGGCATTTCCAAGAAGAAATAGGAGAGCAATGCGATTGCAAGGGTGGCCATCATTCGAACGACGAAGAGTGGGGCAAGTGTCAAACCGGTTCTCTCTTCTGAAAGAACGAGAAAGACGGGCCAGTGGTAGAGATAAAGGCCGTAGGAAAGCAAGCCTGCCCAACGGATCCCAGATGTGGCGAAGATTCGCGAAAAGAGGCCAGCTCGCGTTCCTATGTAGATGGCGATGGTCGAAAGTGCTGCGTACGCCGGGAATCCGCCTTTTGCTAATCCGTCGGAAGCCTCGCCGATAGTGAACCAAGCGGTCAGCACGGCGATGACTGCAGCGATTCCAATGAAATCAAACAACGGCTCGTTGCGTGTTCGTGTCGTGGTGTTCCGTGCACGCCCTGACCACCAAAGCGCGAGCAAGACGCCGAGGAGCAACTCGGCAACGCGTGTATCTGTTCCGTAATAGATCCGATCAAAATCCGAACGCTGCAACCACATGAGCGCGATGGAACCAGCGGCTATAGAGCTGCACACCACCGCAAGGAGCCGCCTACCACCGATTCGCAAAAGCACGAGTGCGACAATCGGGAAGATCACATAAAACTGCTCTTCTATAGCGAGTGACCAGAAATGCTGAAATGGCGTTGGTTCCGAAAAGAGTGAGCCATAACTCACATCCGTGGTCCACAACCGCCAATTTGCGACATACCCAACTGACGAGAGCATGTCGCCCCGAAGCGATGCCAGTTGTTCTGGGGAACCGATACGCCACCAGACCAGTCCGATGAGTCCAATTGCGGCAAGAGCTGCAGGCATGAGCCGTCGCAGACGTCGAGCCCAAAAGCGAAGCAAATCGATGGACTGAGATCCTTCGAACTCACGGACGAGGAGATTGGTGATCAAGAACCCTGAAAGCGTGAAAAAGGTTGACACGCCGAGGAAGCCGCCCTTTGCCCAAGTGAAGCCACCGTGGAATAACAGGACTCCGATAACTGCCAGACCTCGAATTCCATCGAGGCCGGGAAGGTGGGGGAGAGGCGCCGAACGTTCGGACACACCCGTTTTGGGAGAGGTCTGTGTTATCGAACGCTCGCTCATCGCAACGCCCTGCCTTTGTGGGCGTGAGGGATCATTCGCGTTCTCACCTAACGCAAAGTAGCAGGGGGTTCCGGCTGGCTACGGGCGGATCCGGGCACAGAGATCGCTCTGCTAGCGCCCACCGAGGATCATTTTGAGACACTCGGTTGCGGGATTGTCTCGCCACACCGTGCTGTCTGCCGGAAGCAGCCCGCGCTGATCAAGGCGATTCATCACACGCACGACGATGACGCAATAGCGAGCCGCTGCGAATAACTCATGGGGAGCGGTGTCAATGGGATCTCGACCGGCATGGCGGAAGTACATGTCGCGTTGCTCGGTGCGGCTTGGGTCACCGGTGAGTCGGTCGATTCCTGCCAATTCATGCATGGTCCGGTCGAACATCAGCCACCAGCCGAGATCGAACTCCGGTGGGCCGATGCAGGCCGCTTCGAAGTCGGTGAGACACGCCACTCGTGAACCCTGCCAAATAATGTTGCCCGGCCGCGGGTCTCCCCAGCACAGGCCAACTGCGGAATCGGAAGGGAGTTCGCGCTCGATAATCGACCACGCTTCTTCTAAGAACGGGTGCGATCTCCCGTGCAACTCTGACTCGCCGAACTCCTTCCAGAGACGGAGAAGGTGCTGCGAGCCAGGGGTAACGCCATTTGGAATGAGCCACTCCAGTCCGAGAGTTGACGTCTCAAGGTTGTGGACCTGCGCCATCTCAAAGAGGCCATTACTGATGAGCTCGGTCCGCTCTCCGGCAGAGAGACCGGTAAAGAAGCCTTCTACGCTGTAGGGCGGACTCTCAATGGGTACATCTCCATCAACATGGTGCATAACAAAGAATGGTGTACCGAGGACAGCTGGGTCGCTCTCATAACCGACAAGGTCGGCAACGGGTAGGGCCGAGTTTCGACTGATGCTGTCCATGATGCGGAACTGAATCTCGATCTCGGGCATCGAAAGTTCCGACTGAGGCGGATAAACAGCCGGTTCGGGAGTCTCAAGACGCGCCACGAACCGCTGAGTGCCAAGAGAAGACGACTCTGCGGTGAGGAGAATCGTCTCGGCTGAGAATCCGCCCGAGGGCCGTCCATCAATTTCAATGTGGAGTCCTGATGTTCCAGTTTTTGACGCAATCCAGCTTCCGAGTGCTTCTGTATCCAGCGTGGCTTCAGTCATGGTTCCCCCTGCGGTTGAAGGTAGCAGCGACTCTGTCCCGACGAACCCGTCCATCTACACTCTGAAAAGTTCAAACTGTGAGGGACAAATGACTGATCTGGTCGACAATCCGATGTTGCTTCCCGACCCAGAACCAGCAGAGGTTCGCTACACCATCATTTCTGTCGACGACCACCTGGTTGAGCCTCCCGGGATGTTCGAGGGTCGGCTGTCCTCGAAGTTTCAGAGCCGAGCGCCAAAGGTCGTGACAAACGAGCACGGTCACGAGGTGTGGGAATTCGAAGGCCAGCGATTTACGCAGGTCGGTGTGAACGCCGTCGCTGGTCGACAGAAGAGCATGAAGAATCTGGAGCCAACCAAGTTCAGTGACATGCGAAAAGGGTGCTGGGACATCAATGAACGCGTTCGCGACATGGATATCAATGGCGTCTGGGCGTCAATGAACTTCCCCTCGATGATCACCGGATTCTGTGGCCGTGTGTTCGCCCAAATCGACGACCTTGATCTTGGTTATGCCACAACCCAAGCATGGAACGACTGGTTGTATGAAGAGTGGTGGCAGCCGGCAACGGACCGAATCATTCCACTTGGTCTTACTTTTCTCGCTGATCCGGAAAAGGGTGCCGCCGAGATTCGACGCAATGCTGCTCGCGGTTTCGTCGCCGTCACTCTTCCCGAGCGACCTCAGAACATCGGCTTCCCGTCGTTGTTTTCCGGGTACTGGGATCCAATCGTTCAAGCCTGCGCAGAAACCGACACAGTTATCGCTCTGCATGTGGGTTCCTCGGGCGGCTACCCATCGCCCGCAGACGCTCCGGCACTTCAGTTGGGCGCAACGATGTTTGGTCAACTCTCACTAGCGGCATGTGCCGAATGGTTGTGGTCCGGGTATCCGCTGAAGTACCCGAACCTGAAGATCACGATGTCCGAGGGCGGCATCGGCTGGGTGGCGATGTTGCTTGATCGGCTCGACAACATCGTCGATCGAAGTGGCTACGGACTTGGTTGGGAAACGCGTCCCGCCGATGTACTCAAACGCAATTTCTGGTTCTGCACAATCGATGATCCATCGACGATCGTGACTCGGCATCGCATTGGCGTCGAGAACATCATGTTCGAAACGGACTATCCGCATGGCGATGGAACGTGGCCCGACACTCAGCAGGTGGTCGCCGACACCTACGGCGATCTTCCTTTAGATGAATTGCGGGCGATTCTTTGCGAAAATGCTGCACAGGTGTTCCGTCATCCGCTGCCGAACGAGGTTCTCCCACGTTAGGAAGTGGCCTCGATCGTTGATCCGACGACGAGTGGGTTCAACATGGGATTGGTTGTTGCGCCCTTCGCGTCGCGTTCCCGACGTCGCTCTGTTGAGAACGTGACCGTTAACGAGTCGTAGAGAGTTGGGCGACAGTTTCGGCGGCATCATCGATTGAGCCGAACTGCGTTTCGAGGATCCAGGCTCGTTTGAGAAAGAGATGGGCGTCGACTTCCCATGTGAAGCCCATTCCGCCGTGAACTTGCACACACGTCTTCGCGTTTTCGGTTGCAGCACGAGCCGAAGTAAGCCGAGCTCCAGCGACAGCCCGATCGATTGAGCCAACCTCTGGTTCATCGACGGTGACACCCGCCGCCCACACTGACGATCGCGCAACCTCGGTTCGAATCCATGAATCGGCCAAAAGGTGTTTGAGCCCTTGAAAGGATCCAATCGGTCGGCCGAATTGCTCGCGCTCTTTCGCGTACTCAACAGCAAGCGAAGTACTCCCGGAGGAATTTCCCGAGAGTTGCGCAGAGGCCAAAAGCGATCCGCGCTGTCGCCACTGTTTCGATAGTTCTGGGTCGCCAATGGATTTGGTCTTCGGGAGGCTCGAAAGGATCGTGACCGGTGTTGTGGGGTCGGTCGGGTGAGCAACATCGGTGCCCGAGACGGTTTCAGTCTCTACGACTCCGACGCCTGCATCGTCAACGATCAAAAGCACATCGGAGGAGCGAAAGTTTTCTACTACGAGGGGGCCGTCGATCCCAGCGTCGATGATGCAGGGAACAACTGAGCCATCGATGACTCCATCGACGAGGCCAGCGGCCAAGGTGGCGGCGACGAGCGGTCCGGGAACAAGCGCTGTGCCGAGAGCCTCGTGAACGAGAACAGCGTCAATAAAGTTGAGTCCGACGCCACCGAGGTCTTCGGGTACAGCGATTCCGAATGTGCCGAGGGCAGCGAGTTCTGTCCAGAGTGAGCGATCAAACCCATCACTATTTCCGAACGATCGAACGGTTTCGATAGCGAAACGATCGGCGGCAAAGTTCGTCATCATTTCGACGAGTGCGGCTTGGTCGTCTGTTGGCTGAAGATCCATAGTCAGCGCTCCCTGGGAAGTCCGAGCACGCGCTCGGCGATGATGTTCTGCTGAATTTGAGTGGTTCCTCCGCCAAGTGAAATAGCGAAAGCATGCAATTTGCTGTGCACGAGTTGACCAGTCGGTTGAGCCCCGAGGTCGTCCATCGAGAGGGACGCTCGATCAAGCACTCGAAGAGCAAGGTCGCCGAGGCGATGTTGTGTTGTTGCAAACGCCACCTTGAATCCAGATCCTGAACCCATGACCAAGCCGCCGCGTGCACCTTGTGAAACGTTTCGCTTCGTGAATGCCCACAACGCATCAAGGTCAGCGCCAATAATGCCGACCTCGCGTCGGATGCTGTCGTCGCTCCAAATCGATTTGCCGTTTCGTGTTGACGAGTTCGCCAGTTCGATGAGTTCCTGAAAGACGTTTGTTGTATCGAGCAGCTCACCAACAAAGCCCGTGCCTCGCTCGAAACTGAGCGTGACGTTGGCAACTCGCCAGCCGTCGTTCTCGGCGCCAATGAGGTTCGCAACAGGAACTCGAACCTCGTCGAGAAATAACTCTGCAAACTCGGTGGAGCCGTGAACCGTGACGAGAGGCCGGACATCAATGCCAGGAAGATCCATGGGCATGATCAGCCAACTGATGCCCTTGTGTTTCAGTTCGTTTGGGTCGGTACGAACGAGCATCTCGCAGTAGTCGGCTGCGATCGCGTGTGAGGTCCAAATCTTTTGCCCGCTGACGATGTAATCGTCGCCGTCACGGAACGCTCGTGTGCGAAGCGACGCGAGGTCGCTGCCTGATCCGGGTTCGGAGAACCCTTGGCACCAAACGTGTTCGCCTGTGAGTATGCCGCGCAGGTGGTGCGCTTTTTGGGCGTCGGTCCCTTCGGCGATGATCGTGGGGCCAGCATGCATCTGGCCAACAAATCCGACGCCCACGTCGGGTGCCTTCGCTGCCGCTGATTCCTCAAGGAAGATCAGGTGCTCAGTGGGTGTGGCGCCGCGTCCACCATGTTCTGCAGGCCAGTTGATGCCCGCGTAACCGGTGTCGAACAGCATCCGCTGCCACTGAGCGTCGTACGCACGTCGTCCCGGCCAATCGTCGGGCAATGGCGGTAGCGGCATTGAGGCAACCGCGCCGCGCAGCCAGTCGCGCACTTCGGAGCGGAAAACTGCGTCGCTTTCGGAATCACGTAAATGCATCATGAGCCTCGTTGTGTCGGCATGAGGGAATCTTGGATCATTGTGGTTCGTTCCACTCGATTGTGCGGTCGGAACGTTCTGGCTGTCGACCGATCTTGAGTGGGGCGAGGGGAGCGTCGCACATGAGGAATCGTTCGTAGCTCTCGGCGGCCCAAAGGAGATCGCGCCACAGTCGAAGACTGGTATCGGAATCTCGGGCTTTCTCAACCTCGGACCATTGCTGCCATTCTGGGATCGCCCAGATCACGATGCACTCATCGTCGCGGCGCATTGAAGTCTTGAGCGCTCCGACAAGCTCCCAACCAAATGGCTCATGCGCGCCTACTGCGATGTCGCGAACCTTCGACAGGAATGTGTCGGCTTCGCCTGGAGTGACGCGAATCGTGTCGTGGGCGTAGACCAGGCCAGAGACTCCGTCGGCGCAGAGCTCTTCGATGGTGCGAGTCCACGGGGCGGGGATGAGGACTCGGTCGTAGCCCCCGGAACGAAAGTTTGCGGCCTCGTTCCACCAGGCTTCGAGCTTTGGGTCCTGCAGAGATGGACGGCCAAGCTCATGAGCAAGTGCAGTCGCTAATCCGTCAAGACCGTCTTCTTCCCACATATTGACAACCCGGGGCCAATGATTCGTCGTGCCGACCACTCCCCACACACCGAAACAACGTTGACCTCGATCATCATGAGCCATCGGACACCAGTTGGCGGTCATGTGATGCATGTAATTCGCGCGATTCGAGCCAATGATGTCGATGAACTCGTGCGTGTAGACCTTGGAATTCACTGTTCCCCCGTGAGTGACGCCAACGGATCCGTCCGGATCGCTTCGCCATGGTCGATTGTCAGTCGGTCGGGCTTTTGGCCCTTTCATGATCGTACCCGTCGAATTCAAAGGTTTCAGTAGAGTCAGAAATGTGCAGACGTACTTCGCAAGATGCACTCACTCCTCCGAATGAATTGAATGACGCCGATGACCGCATGGAACTTCGCTGATGTGTGGGAGACGATCGCTGAGGTTCAGCCGGATGCCCCAGCGCTGATTCGCGGCGCTTCTGTACGGTCGTGGTCTGAGTTTGATCGGCGTGCGTCGGCTCTTGGAGCGCGGCTCGTAGGGGCCGGACTCTCACGGCAGTCGAGAGTGGCTCAGTACCTCATGAACTCGATGGAGTACGTCGAGTCATTATTCGCAACATTCAAAGTAGCGATGGTTCCGGTGAACACGAACTATCGCTATGTCGCCGATGAACTCGCATATCTCTGGGTCGACGCTGGTGTAGAGGCCGTTATCTTCCACGGTTCCTTTACCGAGTCCGCCGCTCAGGTTCGGTCGCGAGTTCTCGACGTAAAGCTTTGGCTGTGGGTTGACGATGGCAATGGGCAGTGTCCCGAGTGGGCCGAGCCCTATGAGGACGCAGCACAGTCAGGGGCGCTGGTGGCCCCAGACTCACCCAGTCGAAGTGGCGATGACCTTTTCTTGCTCTACACCGGCGGTACGACTGGTCAGCCAAAGGGCGTGATGTGGCGTCAGGACGACCTGTTCTGCGTTCTCAATCGCAGCGCCACGATCAAGTACGCAGAGGATGGCGATCTCGACGTCGTGCGTAAGGGTCTCACCGAGGCCGGCGAAGTGCGGGCCCGAGTCATCCCAGCTGCGCCATTGATGCACGGCACCGCAGCATTCTCTGCCTTCGCCGTACTCAATTCCGGTGGAGCGGTGGTGCTGTGCGAGAACACCAAGTTCGACCCCGAAGAATTACTCGACACGGTTGAATTACATCGCGTGACCGACCTCTCGATCGTCGGTGATGCGTTTGCCAAACCGTTACTCGACGCACTTGATGCCCATCCAAAGCGTTGGGATATTTCCTCACTCAAGATCATGCTTTCGTCTGGAGTTATGTGGTCGGCTCCCGTGAAGGACGGATTGATCGGTCACGCACCTGACTTGCTGTGTGTGGACACCCTCGGTTCCTCCGAAGCGGTGGGGCTCGCTCGTTCAATTTCTTCCTCACGCGGCACTGCAAAAACTGCGGGCTTCAAGCTCGGACCCAACGCACAGGTCATTCGTGATGACGGGACATCGGTAGCTCCGGGTTCAGGAGAATCTGGTTTGGTTGCAATAGCGGGCCGAGCGCCAATTGGTTATTTCAACGACCCCGAGAAATCTGCCAAGACATTCAGGGAGATTGGTGGTCGCCGATGGACAACACCTGGTGATTTCGCAACAGTCAATGAAGATGGCACCGTCACCCTCCTTGGCCGAGGGTCGGGCTGTATCAATACAGGCGGTGAAAAGGTGTTCCCAGAAGAGGTCGAGGAGTCGATCAAGCTCCATCCGCATGTACATGACGCGGTCGTTATGGGAGCCCCGCACGATCGCTTTGGCCAACAGGTTGTCGCTTTCGTCGAGCCCAATTCCGGGAGTGAACTGGAACCTGAAGAGTTGAAGGTTGCCCTTCAGAGCCGCCTCGCCGGTTACAAGATCCCTCGGCATCTCGTGATCGTCGAGTCGATTGGACGTGCAGCCAACGGCAAAGTGGATCAGGCCCGTTGGAAAGCTGAAGCCGCACGTGTCGGAAGTGCATTGGGCTGATGTCGTCTGGGAGACTGCTCCGGTGAGCGATTCAACAGCAGTTCCCATCCCGCCTGATGTTGAGAGCGCTGATCCATCGGAGTCAGAGCCAGATAATCCGCGTCTCGATCGTTGGATTAACAAGACGACTCTGCCCCTTGACCTGATCGCGCTTTGTACGATCTGGATAACGATCGTGCCCCTGGGCACGATCCACCGTGTCGCGGACCGTCCTGCCCTCTGGTACTTCGGTCGTATTGCTCTCTCGGTGATCTACGGGACGGATATGGCAATCCGCACCTATCTCTCTCGCAATCGACTGAGGTACTTCACTCATCATCCAGTTGGTGTCCTCGCCGTCATACTTCCTGTAATTCGACTCATCTTCAGTCTTCGTCTCCTGAGGGCGATGTTTAAGCGGGGCAACACGGTTCATTTTGTCTTCGTCTCGATCGTGCTGCTTTTTAATCTTGTTGTGATTGTTTGGGGATTTGAGCGAAATGCTTCGGGCGCAAACATCACAAGCCTCGGGATCGCGATCTGGTGGGGCTGTGTCACGGTGTTCACCGTCGGTTATGGCGACTATTTCCCAGTCACGACCCCGGGTCGTATCGCGGCGGTCGGGATCATGGTTCTTGGGCTCACAACCGCAGCAGTTATCACCGCGCAAATTGCTTCGAGTTTCATGGACCAGGCGCAGAGCCGACGCAACGCTGCTTCAGGTCCTGATGACGATTCGACAGATGGTCGAATCCGACGAATCGAAGAAATGCTCAACGAGCACTTTGATCAAACCGGCTCATCGAAGGATCAGACGTAATCCCTGTGGCGTAGCCAGTTGATTGAGAGCCAGCCCCAAATGGGGGGCAGGTATGCAGTGAACAATCGAGCCGTGAATGTTGCGGCTATTGCTTGCTGATCGGGAATGCCAGCAGCAGTGAAGCCTCCGATGAGACCTGCTTCGATGACCCCGATACCTCCTGGCACCGGAGCGATTCCTCCGAGTATCGAGGCGAGTGTATTGATGATGATGAGTTGCATCAGTCCGAGTGATTCACCGTACGTACGGAGTGCAGCCCAAAGGACAAGCGCGTAAAAAATCTGAGAGAGTGCATTTCCCGCGAGCATCTGAACGCCCTTGCGGGGGTTCTTCATGACGGCCGAGAGATTTTCCTTAGCGGCTCGAATCTGTGGAATGAGGAACTTCGTGATGCGGTGACGCAGCCCCGGGATCGTGAAGACGATCGCAACAACGACGGCGAGAACAATCGCGCCAAGAAGGATCTTTCCGGGCAGTCCACTACTCCCGCCTGATCCGCTTCTACTCAGCGAAAATGCGCCGGCGCCGAATATGAGGGCGATGAGGAGGAAGACGACCTCGGTAAAGCCAGAAGCAACTGAATTGAGAAGGCTGGAGGTAACCGCGACTGCTGACTTCAGACCTTGTTTCTGGAAGAAACGGACCTGGAGTGCAAACGTCGTAACGCCGCCGCCAGCGAGTCCGGTGAACTTCGTTCCGATCTCCAGCATGATGACGGGGCGAAGCGGTAGCGGTTTACTTACCGAGCCGAGGAGCGACATTGCCAGTCCGCCAATCGGAACCCAAGCGAGCAAGAACACGAAGGGCACCCAAATCCAGTGTGCATCTTTGAACATCGTGGCCCATTCGACATCTGCGAATTGGCCGATGAGTAGGTACATGCCGAGGATCGTGAATGCGGCGATCAGGATTGATGAAGGTGCAACGCGACGGAGTTCTTCAAGCTTGGGAGCTTCGACGCCG
This sequence comes from Acidimicrobiales bacterium, assembly GCA_044339605.1. Taxonomy (GTDB): domain Bacteria; phylum Actinomycetota; class Acidimicrobiia; order Acidimicrobiales; family Acidimicrobilacustridaceae; genus Acidimicrobilacustris. The sequence goes on along the minus strand of JBIIVE010000002.1, from coordinate 19,714 downwards.
GTTGCAGAACTGACCTCGTCGCGAAGTCGTGCACAGAGCTTCTTCAGGTCATCGGCTGATCGTCGGTTGACACGAGGAAGCGCGGTTGTTTGCAGGTAGGGGAGAAGGTCGGCGAGACCGTCTTTGCCCAGCGAGGTCTGGGCAGCAGAGATTGCCCGATCGTCGCCGACAAGATCGGCAAGCGTCGCGAGAAGTGCAACCCGGTCGGCGATGTAGGCGTCGGAGTCGGGTGTGGTGTTCGCCGTCGCGAGGTCGCTGAATGAAGCACCGGCTTCCGAGAGAACAAACGCCTTTGCCCAAATGCCACCGTGAGTGATTCCGGCGCCGTGAAGTTTATTGAGCTGGGTCCACGTATCGATGAGCTGGTCATCCGAGATCTTCTCGGGCTGCAATTGATCGAGAGTCTCGCCCTTCATGGCCTCAAGTACGAGAGTCGCGTCGCCACGCGAGCCGATCGTGGCGGCGGTGACAACGCTCGGAACCCGAACCCCAGCACGTTCGGCAAGTAGAAGAGCGAACGCACGATGCTCAATTTGTTGCTGACGGCCAAAACTAAGTACTGGTCCCGAATCTTTGTACCAAAGAAAGCGACCGATCTTGGTGAGAACTTGCGCATCGGTTGCGTCGCGTCCGATCACAATGATTCGAAGCGGAGTACCGTCTGCTCTCGTTGCGCTGTAGGCCTTCTCACCCCACGCCTGCACGGAACTCACAGCGACGTCGTCGACGGAAATGTCGATCGAATCAAGGTCGCTTGAAACTTCATTGGGATCAGGGGCACCGTCGGGAGAACCAAGAATGAGATGGATGGCGGCGGCGAGAGCCCAGCCAAGTGCGATGGCTCCGAATACTCCAGCCGGGTAGCCGTCAGTGCGCGCAACTGCACTCACAGCGACGATCGTCAAGAGTGTCGTCATGAGGCGTCGGGAGGGACGAGTCAATTCCGGGCCCGCAACAAAGAAGACCGCAGCAAGAACAGTGAGGCGTAACGATGGGAACTGCGGGTACTGGGAAAGCTCCTTGGCCGCGGCGTCAATGACTGCGGGAGCGTCGATGACGTGTTGAAGTCCAAGCGCAAGAAGACTTCCGCCAACAAGCGCAATCGAGATTCCAGAGATGAAACGGATTCGGCCAGAGGAAAGAGCTATTGCATAAACGACGACAATGGCAACGACAATGCCCCCGCCATTGGCAACGGTCGCGATTTTGAGGAGCGGGTCGGGTAGCGATTCCACCGCCGAGTGGATCGAGCGTTCGAGGCTCGAATAGGAGAGCGCACCGACGGCGCCGAACGCAAACAGGATAATCCCAGCAGCGATGCGAAAGACATCGCTCGCTCGGCGATGAAGACCATGATCAGGGACGACGCCGAAGAGCGTCGCCCAGCCAGCTCGAGTCGGGAGGTGATGTCTCCGGTGGCGTTCGGGCATTGCTTAGGGGAGTGTTGCTTCTGCGAACGCTCGCATCTCGCGCTCGACGTCGGGTCCAGCTGGTGTGTACAGGATTTCAGTTACGCCCATTGATGATGCGTGTGCAACCTTTTCTCTCACGGCAGCTTTGTCGCCAGTCCACCCGACGCCAGCGAGAGTTGTTTCGTCGGCGAGGTCAAGCACGACTTGGTCACGTCCAATCACTTCGGTCACGTGACCCTCGTGAACGGTCAAGTGCCGCTCGGCCTCAGGGCGAGATGCTTCGACATCTGCGAGCCAATCGGCTCCGCCAGGCATCGCAGTGAGAAACTCGGGAGCGGCTTCCCAGCAGCCGTGGTAGCCAACGACATACCAAGGCCCGATTGCGGCACGAGCCCGAGGCGAACCTGCTGATTCGTCTTCGTCAAGGACGGAGCCAGAGACCATGAGTACTTGATGACCCCATGGGCCCTCAAGGGGCTGTACACCGATGAGGCCGGTGCATGTTCCGTCTGCGATCATTTCAGCGGTGATGTCGAGGCCTTTGGGGCCCATCGCCGAGAGCAGCAGTGGCACATCGATTGGACGTTCTGCAGTGAGAGATGGCCGATGGACCATTTGCACTCGCTCGCCTTCAACATCGGCAACGCCGCCGCTCAAGAGCGTGTGAAGTGCTTCGATGTACTCGCGAGTGGTCTTCCATGAAAGCGCCTTCTTGCCGAGCACCATTCGTGCGGTGAAACCGGTGCCGAAGCCGACCATGAGTCGGCCTGGTGCCATCCGCTCGATCGTTGCGATGGCCGATGCCGTGGTCATCACGTGGCGAAGGTTCGGTACAAGAACTGCCGTGCCAACGTCGAGATTGTCTGTGGCATTGAGGATATTGGCGATGTTGATCCAGATGTCTTCGTACAAGGCTGCTGAGTCGTACAACCACGCACGTCGAAACCCAAGATTCTCTGCGAGTTGGGCGAGGCGGACGGCGTCAGGACCCGGCGTGATTCCGATCGATATTTCCATGTCCCCATCATCCCACGTCGATGGTGCCGGACGGGAAGTGCCCCCATGCTGGTCAGGGAATGCGATGATCTGAAGTCATCGATGAGGGGGAATCATGGGTTCAAGTCGTAGTCCTGGAGAACAAGCCGCAGATGAGTGGGCGGTCCGCAATGTGATTGTTCGCTTGGCGCAGTATGCAGACGGGCTTGGTTCGTGTGAGCAATATGCGGATCTCTTTACCGAGGACGCCGATTGGTTGATGCCAAATGCTCCGCGACATGGTCGAGCCAACATCCTCGAAGGGAGTTTGGCCCGACGTGCTGAAGGCAATGTTGGGCCGGGAAGCAATTCTCGCCACGTTGTGGCCTCGACCGCGGTCGAGTTCACAGGTGACGACGAAGCCGTGGCTGATTCGTATTGGGTGTATTACGTCGAGACCAACGTTGCTCCCCGAGTAACGCTCGTTGGTCACTATCACGACACGATTCAGCGCACGTCAGAGGGTTGGAAGATGGCCAGACGCGAGATCACCTTCGGTTGATCGCACACGTGGGGCCGAATACTTGAGACCTCAACCTTTTCGATAGGGTCATCGACCGTGACGAGGCAATGACAGCAGCGATTGAGGCCGAGGGCCTCACAAAAACCTTTGGTGGCGAGTTCCTGGCGCTCAACGGCGTTGGATTCTCGGTTGAAGAGGGAACAGTGCTCGGCCTCCTTGGCCCGAACGGCGCCGGCAAGACAACCACTGTTCGGGTACTGACGACAACGCTCATTCCGGATTCCGGTTGGGCTCGAGTCAACGGTCTCGACGTTGTGAAGGACGCGAACAAAGTTCGGTCCAGCATTGGACTCGCAGGGCAGTACGCGGCGGTCGACGCGAATCTCACCGGACGCGAGAACTTGCGAATGGTTGGACAGCTTTTCCATTTGTCGCGTAAGGACGCGTCACGTGTAGCCGACGAGTTGCTTGAGCATTTCAACCTCACCGAAGCCGCGAACCGTCCGTCGAAAACCTACTCGGGCGGAATGCGACGTCGTCTTGATATCGCTGCCGCGCTAGTAGTGCGTCCGCCGGTGCTTTTCCTCGACGAGCCGACCACTGGTCTGGACCCGAATAGTCGAACAGCGGTGTGGCAGGTCGTAGAGGACCTTGTCGAAAATGGAACGACAGTGCTTCTCACAACGCAGTATCTCGAGGAGGCTGATCGGCTTGCCGACAACATCGTGGTCGTGGATCGCGGCGCAGTCATCGCCGAAGGTACGCCTGCGACATTGAAGTCGACACTCGGAGAGACCGTTCTTGATCTCGGATTCCCCGACACGAGCACTGCTCTCGCTGCATCGCAACTTTTTGTGGGTAATTGGCCGGCTCCTCCGGTGATCGATGGCACGATCCTCGAGCTGCCGATCGATACTGGTCCATCGCAAGTGATGCTGGCATTACGCAAACTCGACGAAGCTGGTTTGGCCCCAACATCAATGACGCTGCGAGAGCCAAGTCTTGATGACGTTTTCTTAAGCCTTACTGGTCGTCGCACAGAACTTGACGAGGATCAATAGTGACCAGCACCGTGTTGCCACAAGCCGCTACTCCGGTGAAGCGCTCAAAATTGCGCCGATCAATCAACGATTGCATCGTCGTTACCGAACGGAATCTGGTTTCGTACGTTCGAATCCCGGATCAGCTGTTCTTTTCAAGTGTTCAGCCGATCATGTTCGTGTTGCTGTTTCGCTATGTCTTCGGCGGCGCTATTGCCACACCCGGGATGAGTTATGTCGACTACCTGATGCCGGGCATCTTCGTGCAGTCTCTTCTCTTCGGATGTGTCAGCACGAGTGTCGGACTGGCGGAGGATCTTCAAAAGGGACTCATTGAACGTTTTCGTTCACTCCCGATGGCCCGATCGGCTGTGTTATTCGGTCGAACAATTTCCGACGCCGTCAGAAACGTTTTCGTGATGATTCTCATCACGCTCGTGGGCTTCGCAGTCGGATTCCGCATCGGAACATCTTTCGGGCTGTATCTCGTTGCATTCGCCTTACTTATCTTTTTCGCATTCTGCTTCTCGTGGGTCTTTGCTTTTATTGGTCTCTCGGCCTCGAATAGCGAAACTGCTGGACTCATGGCGTTCCCAATCCTGTTCCCCTTGACGTTCGCCTCAACGGCATTCGTTCCAGCGGAGTCAATGCCACCTTGGTTGCAGTGGTTTGCCGAACATCAGCCGGTCAGTATCGCGGTGAACGCCACTCGAGGTCTGATGCAGGGTGGCCCGGGTGCCGACACCACGCACTGGGTTGTTCTGACCCTCATTTGGTCGGCGATATTCCTAGTGATATTCGTCCCACTCGCGGTATGGCGATACCGTCGAGTTGGCTGACCAACGCTTCCGGGGGGAACCATGGCAGGCGCATTAGACGGAATTCGGATTCTCGATATATCTACGGCGCTCACCGGGCCCTATCCCGCAGCGTTGCTCGCTGATCAAGGAGCCGATGTCATTAAGGTCGAGCGCCCAGGCCTTGGAGACCTTGCCCGATGGGTTGGCGTAGCCGTCAACGGCGTTTCGGCGCTCTTCCAATCTTGCAACCGGGGCAAGCGCTCTATCGCGCTCGATATAGCGACTCCTGAGGGACTCGCCATCGTGCGGGAACTGGCAGCACGAAGCGATGTGGTCATCCAAAACATGCGTCCCGGCGTCGCTGATCGACTCGGCATCGGTTGGAATGATCTAGCGGAGGGGCGTGACGATCTTGTCTACATCTCGCTGTCTGGCTTTGGTCAGACCGGTCCGTATGCACAGAGAGGTGCCTACGACACCGTGATCCAGGCGTACGCCGGTCTTGGATCGAACCAATCCGATCCCGAAGATGGCACGCCGGTGTTCCTTCGCCAAACTGCTGCCGACAAGATCACCGCGATGTATGCAGTGCAGGCAATTACCGCCGCACTGTTTGCCCGTGAGCGCGGAATGGGCGGTCAACACGTGGAACTCTCGATGGCCGACTCGGTGGTGTCGTTTCTGTGGGCCGACGCAGCAGGCAACGAAATGATGCTGGATTCCGACGGCTCCATGAACTCAAGTTTTGTTCAAGGTTCGAAACCCTTTCGCTTCATCGACGGCTTTGGAATCGCAACTCCAACCTCTGATAGCGATTTTCACGGTATGTGCGAGGCGCTCGGTGTGGATGGGCACAACGATCCCCGAGTCGCGACGATTGGCGAGCGTAGAAAGCACCCGGATCTCACGGGCGAGATCATGTCGAAGTGTCACGAGGTTGCTGGGCATTTCACGTGCGCCGAGATCTCTGAGCGTATGGAAGCCTCCAACGTTCCTTTTGCTCTCGTCGTAGCGCCTCAAGACCTCCCCAATGATCCTCACGCGATTGCGATCGGACTGTTCGAAGAATTCGATCACCCTGTTGCCGGAAGGGTTCGGCAACCTCGACACCCTGCACAATTTTTGGGCACGCCGGCAACGCTGCAAACAGTTTCACCGACTCTCGGCCAGCAGACCGACGAAATACTCACCGAATTGGGCCGAGCCGATTCAATCGAAGACCTCCGGCGGAATGGAATCGTTTTCTGATGTCAACGACCAATCAGATCATCAGCGGTTATTCGCATATTGCAATCGTGTGCACCGATCTCGATGCAGCGAAATCGTTCTATTGCGAATTGTTGGGGTTTGATGAACTCCCACGTCCAGATTTTGGTGTCCCGGGCATGTGGCTGCGCGTTGGAAATCTGCAGCTTCATTTCTTGGAAAGCGAAACGATGCCGATTCCTGGTCCTGGCTTTCCTCATTTCGCTCTCCATGTAGAGAACGACCGGTGGGATGAAACAATTGCTCTGTTGAAAAGCAACGCTGTTCCGTTCCTGTCGGAGCCTTCAGAGCGTTCTGACTTCGGTGCTCCTGTGCGTGCAGCGTTTGTTCTCGACCCGAGCGGAAACGTCATTGAACTTACCGACGTCGGCCCGCTCGCTTGATTGGTTAGCTCAAGGCGAGGTTGAGTGCGGCACGATCGTCTGCGGTCGGTGTCCAGAGTCCAGCTTCAACGTTGGCTGCCACCTGTTCGGGACTCGTCGCACCAGCGATGACCGATGCGATCGCAGGACGTGAGGCAAGACCTCCCAGAGCAACTTGCAGAAGACTGAGCCCGCGTTCAGTTGCGAAGGCCGAGAGCGCATCGACCTTGTCGAAGTTTTCATCGGAAAGCATGGAGTCCATATGCCATGCCGCGATTCGACCATCGGCTGGGGCTGCGACTCCACGCTGATACTTGCCGGTGAGGAGGCCGCTCGCGAGAGGGAAATATGGGAGCTGACCGAGTCCGAAGCGCTCGCAAGCGGGGAGCACATCAGTTTCAGCGCCTCGTTCGATGAGGTTGTAGTGGTTCTGAGCGCTGATGAATCGAACGGAGCCGGTGGTTCGGGCGATCCAGTCGGCGTCGGCAATCTGCCATCCTGAAAAATTCGAATTACCGATGTAGCGAACTTTGCCTTCGTGAACGAGGTCGCTGAGGGCGCTAAGGGTTTCTTCGATCGGTGTTGAAGGATCTGGCATGTGAAGTTGGTAGAGGTCGATGTAGTCGGTGCCGAGACGCGAGAGGGAGCGTTCAACGGCTTTACGGATGTAGCGACGCGAACCTCGTGCACCCCAGTCGGGACCATTCGCACCGCGTAGATCGCTTCCGAATTTGGTGGCGAGCACAATTTCACTGCGTCGAGGTCCAAGAGCCTTACTGAGAAAAATTTCGGAATCGCCATAGGAGTCAGAGGTATCGAACATGGTGATGCCGTGGTCGAGGGCGGCGCCGACAACCCGTTCGGTGGCCGAAGCGTCAATGCGCATACCGAAGTTGTTGCAGCCAAGCCCAACGGTCGAGACCATAAGGCCGCTGTCGCCGAGATGGCGATAGGTCATGTCAGTCATGTCAATCTCTGTTCAGATTCCGAGCGCGTCGCGTGTGCGATCGAGCTCATTGACATCTGCGGTGGTGGGAACAAGGAAGAGCTCGTCGCATCCGAGGGACTCCAATGTTGTGACTGCATTACGCAGTGATTCAGGTGTTGATGTTGCGAGCATCGAGGCCATCATGGTTCCAACCTCTTCGCCGAAAATCTTCATGTATGAGTAGCCGTAGTCGTACAGACGATCTTGGGCTCCGTCCCCGAGGGCATACCAAAGACTGGCCGAGATGTGCGGCGCATCGCTTCGGCCCTCAGCTGCCCAGATGTTTCGGATGCGAGAGAACGCGGCGTCGGTCGCAGCGGGATCAATGCCAAATACGGTCGAACCGTCATCGACTCCGTTTGCCCATTTGGCGGCTCGGGCGATTGCTTTTGGTCCCATCGCTCCAGCAATGAAAGGCGGACCACCGGCTTGAACAGGAGGCGGGCCGACAGGATCGGCACCCTCGAACGGAGGCTCGCCGTTCCAGATGCGGCGCATCGTCTCAACCTGCTCGTCCATCCGGGACCAACGACGCTCGTAGGAACCCGAAATCGCCTTGTAATCGTGTTCACGACCACCAACACCGATGCCGACCGTGAGGCGACCATTCGAGAGCTGATCGACAGAGGAGAGTTGCTTCGCGACGTCGACAGCATCGTGAGCGGGGAGGACAATGATTGTGGTCCAGAGTCGGACTCGTTCTGTCAGGGCTGCAGCAGCGGACAGTTCGACCACCCAAGAATGGCTCGGATAAGTGACGCGCTCGGGCACCGCCAAGCTTGACCACGGGCCTTCATCGATTGCTCGACACCAAGACAATGTGTCGGTGCGGTTGTGAGCAACCATCGTCGGCATGGTCATTGCGATGTCCATTGTTGATCCTGTCGTCTCTGTCCATGAGGGGCCGGTCGGTGGTTCCGGCACGGCGCAGAGTACTTCGGCAAGACTCAGGGGGTTCGTGACACCGGGGGGTGTCGGGGGGAGTGCAGCACCATGGTCGATCTCTATAGTCCCGACACGTATGTCGATGGCGCGCCACACGCCGAATTTCAGCGACTGCGGCGAGAAGATCCAGTTCACTGGCAGGAGATTCCTGGGCAGGCGGGCTACTGGGCGGTGCTACGTCATGCTGATGTCGTTCACGTCTCCCGCAACCCCGTGCTGTTTTCTTGCGAGGCGGGAGGGGTCGTGCTTGAAGATCTTGATCCCGATCGTCTCGCTCGTATGCGCGACATGTTGCTTTCGATGGACCCTCCACGGCATATCGCGTATCGGAAGCCACTTTCGCCCGAGTTCGCACAGCGTGTGATTGCAGGAATGGCAGATCAGATCAGGGCGATCACGTCCGAGATCTTTGATCGCGTTGGTGAGACGCGGGAAGTCGAATTCGTTCATGACGTTGTGGGGCCTTTGCCGACTCAAGTCATCGGACGCCTCTTCGGGCTACCGGAAAAGGATTGGGAGTGGCTTCATCGGCTCGCGCAAATGAATACGAGTGGTCAGGATCCTGACTTGAACCCAGATGGCGATCTCAGTGAGGCGGGAAGCGCCGATTCTTCGATGCAGATGGCGATGTATGGGATGGCGTTTGCTGCGGAGAGACGGGAGATGGAACTACAAGGCGATCTTATGGACGTCATTTTAGGCCAAGAGTTCGATGGACGATTCCTCACCGATCCCGACATCGGCAGTTTGCTCGTTCAAATGATCACCGCTGGAAACGACACAACGGTATCGATGCTCGCGGGAGGCCTTTGGGCGCTTCTTGATCATCCGGATCAACTACAACTGCTACGGAGCGATCCAACGTTGATACCCGGCGCGGTGGAAGAAATTCTTCGTTGGTTCACTCCGTTGCACTACTTTCGTAGGACTGCAACTGATGATGTCGAACTCGGGGGCAAACAGATTTGCAAAGGCGACAAGGTGGCGATGTATTACTCCTCTGCCAATCGCGACGAAGACGTTTTTGCAGATGCGCAGCGTTTCGACATCACGAGATCCCCAAACCCTCAGCTCTCATTTGGGATCGGAGAACACTTTTGTCTCGGTGTTCATCTGGCTCGTCTGGAAGGTCGTGTTTTCTTTGAACAATTGCTTGCGAGGTTCTCGAAAATTGAACTCATCGGAGAGCCAGTACGAGTGAGATCCAATCTCAACAATGGGGTCAAAAAACTTCCTGTCCGATTGACGGTTTGAAGACACCGAGCCGAAGAAGAGATGAAAGACTCATTCACATGATGTTGTTCGTATGTAGAGATCGGCACGATGCCGCTGGCACCTGTTCCCCGGGTTCCGTTGTGGTCAATCCTTCGCGAGACGGCCGCTTCACAAAGGCTGGAGGACACCAATGAGCACCCATGATTTGGTTATCCGCAATGGCACCATCGTCGACGGCACCGGCCGTGCTCAATTCGTCGGAGATGTTGCCGTCACAGGCGGCCTGTTGACCCAAGTTGGCGGCACCGTTGTTGGCGAAGGCGAAGAAGAGATCGACGCGACCGGACTGCTCGTTACTCCTGGGTTCGTCGACATTCATACTCATTTCGACGGCCAAATTACGTGGGACGAAATCCTCGAGCCATCGGTTTCGCACGGAGTCACCACGATCGTGACCGGCAATTGTGGCGTCGGTTTCGCTCCGGTCGCCCCTGAGCGACGGGAGCAGCTCGTTCAGTTAATGGAGGGTGTCGAGGACATCCCGGGTATCGCCCTTACCGAAGGAATGTCCTGGGACTGGGTTACCTACCCCGATTATCTCGACGCACTCGACAAGAGGCAGTGGTCGATCGACGTAGCATCGCAAATCACTCATGGCGCATTGCGGGTATGGGTAATGGGCGACCGTGCCGTGGGCGATCACGTCGCTACAAGTGATGAAGCGGCACTAATGGCGTCGTTGGTGACCGAAGCGCTCGAGGCCGGAGCGCTTGGTTTCTCGTCCTCCCGTACGTATGCGCATCAGGCCCCGGACGGTTCGTATGTACCGGGGACTCATGCCACGACCGATGAGCTTTGGGCGATTGCCGAGGCGATGCATGCATTCGGTCAACCGGTATTTGAAGTTTCGCCGTTGGGTGTCGTCAGCTCCGACCCAGAGATGCTCATCAAGGAATTCGACTGGATGCGGCGAATGTCCGCAGAGTTCTCGATCCCGGTGCTGATGATCCTTAATCAGATTCCATCCAATATCGACCTCTACCGTGAGATCCTTGATCTTGCTCTTGAAGCTCGCGCGGAAGGTGCGCGTGTTATTCCTCAGGTGTCGGCCAAGAGTCAAGGTCTGCTCATCGGGTTGACTTCTTCGCACGCGTTCCTTCGCAAGCCCACATTTCAAAGGGTGCGTGAGGAATCAAACGCTGACCTCGATGTACTGGTCGCAAAACTTCGTGACTCAACTGTGAAAGCGGCGATTCTTTCCGAGGAAGATCTCCCGCCAAGCGGAGAGCTCTACGAGGGGATTTCACTCTTTGCTCAAAACGGGGCTTCGATCATCTTCCCGATGAGTGAACTCATCGACCAAGAGCCTGGCCATGAAGAGAGCATCGCTGGGCTCGCTGCAGCAGCCGGCGTGACCGAGATGGAAATGATGTACGACCGAATGCTTGATCGTGATGGTCGTGCACTCATGATGGCGGGCATCAACAATTACGCCAACGCGGGCCTTGACGGCGTGTACGACATGATCACCCACCCAGCATCTGTTCTCGGCGTTTCCGATGCCGGCGCGCATTGCAACCTCCTCGTCGATGCCTGCATGCCCACCATGGTTCTGACGCATTGGGTGCGAGACCGGTCACGCGGCCCTCGGCTTTCTCTCGAGGCAGCGGTCCGGATGCAGACGCTTGAAACCGCCACTGTTTATGGGCTGGGCGACCGAGGGTCGCTTGAAGTTGGCAAGCGTGCCGACCTCAACGTCATTGACTTCGAGAATCTTCACTTGTTGCATCCAGAACTCGTCCACGACCTACCCGCTGGCGGGCACCGGTTGATCCAGCGAGCCGCCGGCTACCGCTTTACCGTTGTGGCCGGTGTGATCACTCGAAAAGACGATCACGACACGGGGGCCCGTCCCGGCCGACTCGTCCGCGGTATGCGCTGACGGCATAACATCTCAACATCCCGTCACTCAAGGAGACTCCCGACATGACACTCGTTCACGCACACGCACCTGAAGCCGTTCACATCGGTGCCGAAGATATTCCGTGGGTCGAAATTGGTGATGGCAACAAGCTTCGCGTTCTGCAGGTCAAGATCGAAGAAGGTCTTTGGATCGTCGAGAACATCATGCAGAAGGGCTTCGAGGTTCAGACCCACAAGCACACTGGTCCAGTCTGGGGCTACACCGTTAGCGGCGGTTGGAAGTACAAGGAATACGACTACGTGAATCGAGCGGGTTCATTCCTTTACGAACCAGCCGGTTCGGTCCACACTCTCCAGTGCATCGAAGACAACACCCAGGTGTGGTTCCACATGTACGGATCCAATCTCAATCTCGATGCCGATGGAAACGTTGAATCGGTCACCGACGGAGCAACGTCGCTTGCCGGCTACTTCGCATTGTGCGAAATGCAAGGCATTCCGCGTCCGAACGTTGTTGTGGGTTAACAACGCCTCACCCTTTTAGGTCAAAGGAATTCGTCGAGGAAGTCGACCATTGCGTCGAACGCTTTTTCGCGGCCGGGATCTCCATAGGCGCTGAAGTGGTGGCCATCAATCATGGTGAGGCGTTTCGGGCTTGATGCGCGCTCATAGGTGTCGAGCGCAACAGCAGTTGACGCAACTTCATCGTTTGTGGCGACAACCATGAGAAGAGCAGTTCCATTAAGTGATGGCGAACAGGCTCCAGGATCGAACGGGGGTGTGGTCGTCATGACCATCGTTACGGAGTTGACCCAACCATTTTGAGGTCCGTGGGCGAGGAACCACTCCGAGGATTCTGGGTGGGGCAGAACAGCAGCCTCGATTCCTGAATCGAGAACGACCGCCATTGGTCCGATTTCACGGAGTCCGACATCGAGAGTTGCGTTATCAAATGCGACGCGCATTGCGATGAATCGTTGCTCGGCGTGTGTGGGATTCGCGATGAGGTCTCCCATCCCAGCAAATGGAGCATTGGCGATGACTGCTTTGATGTCGGGATGAAGAGCGCCAAGAACAATTGCTTCTCCGCCACTGAAGCTTGAGCCCCAAAGAGCAACGCGATCAGGATGCACTTCAGGCTGAGAGCGGAGTTGCTCGACGACTTCCCACATATCGTGAGTTTGCACCCAAGGGTTCACCACATTGCGCGGCACTCCGGAAGACTCGCCAAGTCCGCGATGGTCATAGAGATACACGGCGTAGCCAGCCGCTGCGAACTGCTCAGCAAACCACGGCAGTCCCATTGCGCGAGTTGCGGAGAACCCGTGACTCATGACGACGGTGGGGGCAGATCGTGAATCTGTATCTGGGAGATAGAGGTCGCCCACGAGAACGGTGCCATCCTCCAGGGTGAGCGGAAGTGGTCGGGGAGCAGGAGCCATAGATGCGATGCTAGGAAGGAACGAGGCACCGTGCCGCCATTGTGGCGAAACACTGCTGGGGGAGTGAGGCATCACCGTGGGTCATCCATTTCGCGATGTGGCGATCGTTGGCGTGTACAACACCAAACAAGCCCGCGTACTTGAAGGTCACGACTCGCAGTCCATTGCGCTTGAAGCGGCTCTCGGAGCGATCGCCGATGCAGGGTTAGAACCTAGGGACATCGACGGCGTCGTTGGCGGTATCGCCAGCAACTTCCTCTATCAGAGCCGCATCGGGCCAGCTTGGCGTTCGATGTCCCCGCTCGGAATCCCTGCCGTTATCGAAGGAGCAATGGCGATCGCGTGTGGCCTGGCCAACAACGTGTTGATCGCGACTGGTGAGGCAGGCAGTTACAGGCAACATGCATCGACTGCTCCGTGGACGCGTCCAACGAACGAATTCGTGGCTGCATATGGCATGTTCACTGCTGCAGAGTTTGCACTTATGGCGCGTCGGCACATGCACATGTACGGAACAACGCCCGAATCAATGGCGCATGTAGCGGCGACGATTCGCAATAACGGGCACGTGAACCCAGATGCGGTGTATTTCGGTCGCGGACCATTCACTGCTGCAGATGTTCTCGAAAGCCGAATGGTCGCAGACCCGTTTCATCTTCTCGATTGCGCGATGACCTCAGAGGGCGGCACCGCAATGGTTCTCACTAGGGCTGATCGAACTGAGGACACAGCAAAGATGCCTGTGTACCTGCTCGGTGGTGGCACAGATCACTATGGGCCTTCCTATCAACATCCTCCAGTCTGGGATCTCGGAGGAGTCCGGCGACCAGACCTCATCGCAGGCCACGTCGGTCGAAGGGCCGCCGAAGAAGCATTCGCCGGAGCTGGGCTCGGCCCGTCAGATGTCGATGTCTGTGAGTTCTACGACCCGTTCTCCTTTGAACTGATTCGCCAATTCGAAGCGTTTGGCTTCTGTGCCGAAGGTGAAGGCGGGGACTATGTGATGTCCGGCGTCATCGAACATGGTGGTCGTCACCCCATAACGACAGATGGCGGAACGATGTCGTTCAGCCACGGCGGAGCATCAGTGCAGCTTTTTCAGCGAGTGATCCGGGGTGTTCAGCAGTTACGCGGTGAATGCATTTCTTCGCAGGTTCACGATGCTGAAGTGGCGATGTGTACCGGCGGCGGCTCGGGCGCACTCTTTACCGACGTACTGCTCCTAGGAAAGGAACGACCATGAGTCTGCTGTCACCTCAGTCAGGCGAGATCCCTCTTCCTCAGCCCGGTCCAATTTCGGAGCCGTATTGGCAAGGCTGTCGAGAGGGCGTGCTGCGTTTCCAGCGTTGCATCGACTGTCGCGCTGCCACTCATACGCCAGCGCTTCTTTGTGCAGCATGCTCCTCGAGGTCTCTTGAATGGGTCGAGAGTTCGGGCAAGGGCGAGATCTACAGTTGGACCCGCGTATGGCGTCCTGTGACACCGGCGTTTGTAACTCCGTATGTGCCAATCATCGTCGCAATGGAAGAGGGTTGGTTCATCCTCTCCAATCTCGTCGGCTGTGAAGACGACGCAGTCGCCATCGGCCTCCGAGTTGAGGTGGTCTTCCACAGCAGTGGAGGGGCTGACGACATCGTCCTTCCGTACTTCCAGTTAGTGCCGTAGCCGTCAAAATCGTTCTGACAGTGGCGGAAATCGCCGTTCCCATTCACGTTGAGCCAGATCATCAGAGCCCGGGCTTCTAACGCGCCTAGTTTCAACCTCCGTGGGTGACCAAGAAGAACTGAACAGCCAGGACGATCTCGAAGCGCAGTTGCAGACTGTTCGATTGGGCCTGACCCGATTGCAGCGGCTGCTCTCAAGCCGACGGGTGCACGCCGGCATGGCCGGTGCCGCTCGCGTCGTTCTTCCGCAGCAGGCGATGAATGTCTTGCGTGCTTTGGGCGATCGTGATCCGCTACCGGTCGGCGATTTAGCCCGAGCTGCTCGAATGGATACTGGCGCAGTAAGCCGTCAGGTTCGTGTGCTTGAAGAAGAGGGACTTGTTGAACGTCACTCGAGCCCACAACACGGAAGCATCGTGCTTGTCGTCGCTACTGAAGAGGGTAGGGCGATGGCTCAGAGATTTGAACGAGTCCGAAGTGCGCAGCTTTCGCGAGCACTCATCGAATGGACCCCCGAAGAGCGTGCTCAACTTGGTGCGTTGATGGTGAGACTCGTCGACGATCTTCAAGCAACGCCGTATCTGCAGACAGATGGCGATTGAACGAAGGCTTTGCTTAGTCGGGGATGACGACGGCGCGCCCGCGCAGTTCGCCGCGCTCCATCTTCTCGTAGGCCTCGGCCACCTGATCGAGCGGAAAAATGTCAGCGTCGACTCGCAATTTTCCGCTCTCAGCGAGAGCGATTACCTCGAGTGTGTCCGAGATTGTTGGCGCTTGAAACGAAAAAACTTCACCGTCGCGCGGGAGCTTGTCGAACATGGTCCCGCGCAATGATCCATTCCCCGCTCCGACGAGCGCGTACGCGCCCGCTTTGCCGGTGCTCTGTAGTCCGTGCGTGATTGTCTGATCGATGCCCACAAAATCAAAGACTGCGTTTGCGCCTCCGCCCAGAAGACGGTGGAGTTCTGTCGTTGTGTCGTCATTGACTCCCTCAAGCACATCGTGAGCTCCGAGTTCGGTGGCATAGGCCAACCGATCGAGTGAGACATCGACTGCGACTACTCGAGCACTTGTGAGAGCTAGGAGGTGCTGAATGGCATAGGCGCCAAGCCCGCCTGCACCAATGACGACAGCCGTGCCGCCCGGGGGGATTCTCGGAAGAGTCCGCTTCACTGCGTGGTAGGAGGTCGCGCCAGCATCGGTGAGCGGTCCGGCGACGACGGGGTCAAGAGTGTTGAGTTTCACCAGTTCACGCGTGGTGGCGACCAGTACATAACGAGCAAGGCCGCCGTCGATGCCGTATCCGCGACCAACGATTGAGTCGTCGCAGTTGTTGTCCTGACCGCGAGCGCACCAGATGCAATGGCCGCAGGAATGGGGGCTCACCACCGCAACAGCATCACCAACCTCAAAGCCGGATGCGCCAGCGCCAAGAGCAGCGACATGGCCCCCGACCTCGTGACCAAGGGTGAAGGGAACCCGCCATCCGAGGGGCTCCATAAATGCTGCAGGGGCGAGCGCCATGCCGACATCGGAATGGCAGAGTCCGTTGCCAGCCACTTCGACAAGGATTTCTCCGGGCCCAGGGACCGGGATGGGCGCTTCGGTCAATTCAGGAGGATGCTCCCACTCGACGATGCGGTACGCCTTCATCATTTCCGTCATGGGCTCATGATGACATGGTCAGAGAAATCACGCCCGGTGGCCATGGGGGCGGCGTGGACGGGGCAAGATGTGTCGTCCGTAACGAGGAGGAATCCGTGGCTGAAGTGACATCGATCGAAAAGGCATCCACGATGTGGGAGTTGGTTGAGGCTCGCGCCGCTGCGACCCCCGATGTCGTTGCTCTCATTGAAGATGACCGCGAGATCACGTTCAAAGAGCTCCGCGATATCTCCGAACGAGTTGCTGCCGGCTTCCACGAATTCGGTATGCGCCACGGTTCTCGCGTCACCTGGCAGTTGCCGACTCGTATTGAGACGGTCATTACCTCTCTTGCGCTCGCGCGTATTGGCGCAGTGCAGAACCCGATCATCCCGATTTACCGCGACCGCGAAGTCGGATTTGTTCTTCAGCAGACCGACGCGGAGTATTTCCTGATTCCAGGTGATTGGAACGGGTTCGATTTCAATGCGATGGCCGGACGCATCATGGACGATCTCGGTATCGAGCCGACCGTGATGATCGCCTATGACCAGTTGCCACAGGCTGAGCCGTACACGCTTCCTCCGGCTCCGACCAGCGGCGATGAAGTCCGCTGGATCTATTACACATCGGGAACAACCTCTGCGCCCAAGGGTGTTCGCCACACCGACGGCACGCTGATGGCCGGCGGCCTCGGCCTCGCGAACGCAGCCGCGCTTACTGCCGATGACATCGGGTCGATTGCCTTCCCATATGCCCACATCGCCGGACCCGACTATCTGATGATGCTCCTGTACCGCGGTTGCGGTGCAGTTCTCATCGAGGTGTTCTCCTTGGACGTTGCTGTCGAATTGTTTGCTCGCAAAGGAGCAACAATGGCCGGCGGCGGTCCCGCCTTTTACCAGATGTACTTGGCGAAGCAACGAACGCAGCCCGGCGAGAAAATCATTCCTTCGCTTCGGTTGCTCTCTGGCGGCGGCGCACCGAAGCCGCCTGAGATGTACGTCGAGGTGATGGCCGAAATGGGTATCCCGATCTGTCACGGCTATGGAATGACGGAATGTCCGATGATCTCTCAAAGCGGTCCGGGCGACACCGAAGCGCAACTCATGTACACCGATGGCAAGCCGGTAACGGCTTGTGAGATACGAATCGTGACTCTCGAAGGCCCTGTCGCTGAACAAGGCCAAGACGGCGAAGTCCGATTGAAAGGGCCAATGGTCTTTAAGGGCTACACCGATCCATCTCTGGACGCCGATGCTTTCGACGACGAGGGATGGTTCCGCACTGGTGACGTCGGCCATCTCGATGCTGATGGCCATGTGGTCCTCACTGGCCGTCTCAAGGACGTCATCATTCGCAAAGGCGAGAACATCTCGGCGAAAGAAATTGAAGACCTTCTGTACCAGCACCCAAAGGTTGGCGATGTAGCGGTGATCGGACTACCCGACAAGGAGCGCGGTGAGCGTGTGTGTGCTGTCGTTGAGCGCGCAACCGGAACCGACGATCTTGAATTTGGTGAAATGGTGTCGTTCTTGAAAGGCGCTGATCTCATGGTGCAGAAGATCCCGGAACAACTTGAGGTTGTCGACGAACTTCCCCGCAACCAAACGCTTCGCAAGGTTCTGAAGCAGGACTTACGTGACACGTATCGGGACAAGCCCTGGAGCCCTGCACCGCGTTCGTGAATCGGCTCAGATGAGCGGGCGGTACACGCCCAGGACCCCGTTGCGTACCCACGCAGGTAATGGTTCTTCAGTCAACTGGCCGCCACTGGCGTGGATGATTGATCCGTTCCCCAATGAGAGCGCAACGTGCCCATCCATTAACAGCACGTCGCCAGCAAGATCGCTTTCTTGAACGTATTCGTCACCCACCTTGAATTGACCGAAGCCTTCGTCAAGCAACATGGCATACGTCGTGGTGGGAATCGCGATCCCGATGCTTGCGAAGGCAGTACTCAGATAACCTGAGCAGTCAAAGAAACCTTTACCGAATCGGTTTGTTCCCGGTGGGCATTCGGGATCTTCAGGTCGAATATCTGCGCCTAGGCACTGTGAATAGGGCGTGCCGAGTCGTAATTGTGACCATGCGATGAGTGTTGCTCTCGCAGATTCAACAGACTCGCTATCGAACTGCGATGTCTTCAGATATTCCAATGCTGACGTGACTCGCGGGTCGATTGGAATTGTTCCCAATCCGATGTCGGTGGTTTGAGCGATCTGACGCGCTGATCCGAGAATGGCTTCGGTAAGCGAAGCATTTTTGGTGAACGCGTTGAGGGCTCGGTGGACTCCCTCGTTCGATGTGAGCTCTTTGCTAGCCGAACAAAGTACGCGGCCGGCAACTATGGCAGAGGAGTAGAGCCATTCGGGTGAGGATTCGATGACTCCGACAGGAACGAACTCGAGCCATCGAGCCGGGAGGATCTGTAGGGGCCCCACCCGGGAATCAACCACGGCCGATAGATCGATTTGACCCCCATCAGTATCTGCACTTGGTGTTCCAATGAGCCCGATCAATAGATCGGAGGTGAGTCCGCCAGTCTGCAGTTGTGATCCTGCGGCCCGGCCATGGTTGCTCATGATCCTGCCAATTCCGACAAGGAGTGCAGCGGGAACCTCGCAGCGCGCGTCTGTTTCTTTCAACGTTGATGATGCTCGCCGGTAGGCGCTGAGCGCGGCGCCAGGAAGAGTCGGGGCCACCTCTTTGAGCAGTTGATCAAGATTTCCGAGCGGTTCTTCCGCTAATTGCTCCAACGTTGTGACCCGAGCCTGGGCTCGACCTTCGGTACTTGCAGCCTTGCGGGCTACATCAACAGCTGCGTCCAACTGTTTTTGGGCGTCGCGTCCATCTCGTTCGTCTGAACGAAGTCGAGACGAGGCGAGCGCAACTCCGCGTTGTGACCCTGCTTCCGCGTCGCTGCCGCGGCCACCTCGATCCATGTAGGCGTAGACGGCAAGCGCAGCGAATCGGGACCGGTTCTCATCGAGGCGCTGACGAGCAGCTTCGAGTGACGCTGAAGCGGACGAGACCCGTTCGACTGTCTCGAGGTGGTCTTTCTGGCTGCCGTGGAACTCGCCGATAGCCTCGACAAGAGGCGTTAAACGGTTCTCATACGCGCCAAGCGCCTCCTCAACCTCGTCCGTGGTTGCGGACGAAGCTGGCATCTGGCGCGTCGCCACGACGGTTGAGGACAATGCCAGGAAGAGGAGAACTGCAGAGAGGCGTTTCAAGGTGATCATCATCTGCGTAGGGGATGTTGCGCTCAGAAACTGACCATAGAAACGCCAGATGGACTATGCCTTGCGTGAAGGCGAACCCAAAGGAAACCTCAGATTGCGAGCAGTAGTCAGCGAAGTGTTACCGGGCGGCTTTTGATGACCTCTTCAAAGAAGTCGTTGCCCTTGTCGTCGACCACGACGAACGCTGGAAAGTCTTCGACCTCGATCTTCCAGACCGCTTCCATTCCGAGTTCGGGATATTCGAGGACCTCAACCGATTTAATGCAGTCT
>JBIIVE010000095.1:0-7402 GCA_044339605.1 Acidimicrobiales bacterium | reverse complement strand
CGACAAAGTGAATCGACGAACTGGCGTGCCCCTGATCGACAAGTGCACGCGCAACGGCCAAACCCGGAAGTACGTGGCCTGCGGTTCCACCACCGGCCACGAGGGCGTAGGTGGCGGAATCGGCAACGGGCCGACCCCTCATCAGCGTCCCTGTCGAGCGATGTTCAGGAGAATGCCAGAGGCCGCCATCGTGACGACGAGAGATGAACCGCCGGCCGACACGAATGGCAGAGGGACACCCGTGATGGGAAGGACGCCTACGCAGGCACCAACGTTGATGAATGCCTGAATGAGGATCCAGGTTGTGATGCCCGTAGCCAACAACATTCCAAAACGATCACGGGCATGAAGCGCGATGCGAATACCAAGAAGAGCAAACGCAAGAAACACCCCGATGACGAGCACTGATCCGACGAGACCGATCTCTTCACCGATGATCGCGTAAATGAAATCAGTGTGGGCCTCGGGAAGGAATCCCCACTTTGCTCGGCCCTGACCAAGGCCGGTACCCAGAACTCCGCCGTTCGCGAAACCAATCTGACTCTGAAGGCTTTGGTAGCCGGTATAGAGCGGGTCTGCCCATGGATCACGGAACGACATAAGTCGGCGCATTCGGTAAGGCTCAAAAACCGCAAAGCACGCAGCGAGGCTGACCAAGAGCCCCGAAAAAAGAGCCAGAGGTTTGCCTGGGACGCCGCCAACAAAAAGCATTACGAGAACAATCGTGGCGAGAATGATCGTTGTGCCCAGATTCGGCTGCGCCATGAGCATCACTGCGAAGACACCAAACACAATCGCGATGGGACGCAACACTGCCTTCCAATCGCGAATCTGGCCAACACGACGAGTGAGGGTGTCGGCCGCATAAAGAATGACCGCGAGTTTCACAAATTCGGAAGGCTGCATTCGCAGGGGGCCCCATCCGAGCCAACGCGAAGAACCATTGACCGACACGCCAACACCTGGGATCAGCACCGCGACCATGAGCCCTGCGGAGACAAAGAGGACCAACTTCATCCACTTCGACAACTTTTCATAGGAGTAGCGGCTCATGAAAAACATTGCGCAACACCCAATGGCAAACCAGGCCGCTTGAAGCCGGAACTGATACCAAGAGGTTCCGTATTGATAGAGCGCCGTCACCGATGATGCAGACAGGATCATCAACAAGCCGAAGAGATTGGCGGCAATAACGACGAACCAGAGAACCTTGAAATTGGTAGTACGCGGTTGCGGCTCGCGAGCAGAACGCAGCAAGCGGCCAACTGAGCGTCGCTCTTGAGTAACAGTTGCACTCATCGCGTTCCCTCCGTCGTGAATCCGGGGAGAGCTCGCACCGCATCGGCAAACTGATCGCCACGATCCCCATACGACGTAAACCAGTCGAACGACGTGCAGCCAGGAGAAAGCAGAACTGCATCTCCGGGCTGGGAAAGCTCCGCTGCAGCTTCAACCGCGTCGGCGATCGAAGTTTCGATGACACGAATTTCACAACGTCCGCGAAAGGCATTGTGCACTTCAGCAGCGGCTTCGCCAATCGCTACAACTGCTCGCACCGGGGGTACATGCGCCCCAAGAACAGCAAGATCGAGACCCTTGTTGCGTCCGCCGGCGATAAGCACAACAGAATCGAACGCTTGCAGTGCCGTTTCGACAGCGTGCGGGGTTGTGGCCTTGGAATCGTCGAACCAGCGCACGCCATTGACCTGGCCGATGTAGTGCACCCTGTGGGGCAGCGCCTTAAATGAACGAAGCGTGTGCCGGATGCCCTCGACGGTTGCACCTGCAGCCGATGCCGCGGCTGATGCGGCGAGTGCGTTCGTGATGTCATGGGGAAAAGAACGCGGAAGTTCGTCGACGGCAATGAGTTGGGTTCCGTCAGGCAAGCAAAGCCAGCCGTCGGACACTGTGGCGTCGGCGTTTGTCCCGGCTCCCCCGAAAGTGAGCGTAGAAACCTCGGGGTTGCGGTTTGCGAGTACGACCGGATCAGTCGCCGACGCGATCGCGACGCCGGAGATGACATCGAGATCTTTCCAAATCGATGCCTTCGCAGATTCGTACGATGAAAGCGAGACATGCGCGTCGAGGTGATCGGGCGCGAAGTTCAGCCACACCGCAACTGAAGGTCGGAACCAACGTGTCGTCGCCAAACGGAACGAAGAGGCTTCAACAACAAAGACTTCGATAGCGGGGTCGGAGATGGCTTCGACCAAGGGGGTTTCGGTATTGCCGCAAGCGATAGACCGGATACCAGAGGCGAGAAGCATCGCAGTGACCATGGTCGTAACCGTGGTCTTTCCGTCGGTGCCTGTGATGGCGACGATCGGACGAGAATCCCACCGATCGGCGAGATCAAACTCCGATTCGATTGCGACTCCTTCCGCCTCAGCACATCCGAAAATGGGGTGGGATTCGGGAATTCCAGGGCTGGGAACGACAAGATCGCACCCCGAGACAAGGCGCGTTAGATCCTGCAGCGAAGGTGATTCGACCAGTTCCACTGCCATCGATGCTGCCTCAGCGCGAATCGCGTCGGTGGGATGCTCATCGACTGCCACAACGGATACGCCACGAGAGGAAAGCGCAGTCGCGACTGCACGACCTGTGACGCCAAATCCGAGGACAAGTGCCGACCGCAGTGGGCCGCGTGTCGGCGCGTCCATCAGTCGATCACTCCCGGCAACCGGACGAAGTCGGCGTAGTAGAGACCCAGAGCCAAGGCCGTGAATAGACCAGCGACAATCCAGAGTCGAATGATCACCGTGGTTTCAGGCCATCCTCCAAGTTCGAAGTGATGATGGAGTGGCGCCATTCGGAAAATTCGTCGACCGAACGCTCGATAACTGCCCACCTGAAGAATGACCGAAACGGTTTCCATCACGAAGAGGCCGCCGACAATGGGCAGAAGCAGAATCGTGTTGGTGCTCAGCGCTAGCGCTGCGAGCCCTGCACCAATTGCTAGAGCGCCAGTATCGCCCATGAAGATTCGAGCTGGCGCAGCGTTCCACCACAAGAATCCAGCAACAGCTGCCATCATCGACGCCGAAACAACAGCGGTATCGAGGAAGCTTTCGTCGCCATAGATCGAGTTATGACGGAAGCCCCAGAAGGCGATGACGGTGTATGCCGCGAATCCAAAAATTGAGGCGCCAGCGGCGAGCCCATCGAGACCATCAGTGAGGTTCACCGCATTTGTCGTGGCATAGAAGATGATGACGGCCAGAACCACCCAACCGATCTTTCCAATTTCAATGCCCGGAAAATCGAAGCGGGTGAAAGACAACGTGGTCGTGACGTTGGTAAACGTCAGCATTGAAACTGCGTAGGCGACAGCAACAGCAAGAAGACCAAACGTCTTCGCCCTCTTCGTCAGCCCCAGGTTGCGCTCGCGAAATACTTTGATGGAATCATCGAGAAGTCCAACGAGTCCGGCAGCGACAATCGCAGCCATGCACAGCAATCCACGTCGGGTGAAGACAGCACCATTGAGATCACTCACAAACCACCCAATCGCAGCGGCCGCCACAAAGGCCAGGCCGCCCATCGTGGGGGTACCCGCTTTGGTGATGTGGCCCTGAGGGCCGTCTTCGCGAATGGGCTGTCCAATACGACGATGTTCGAGCCAAGAGATCAAAAGACGGGTACCAAATAACGAAAGACCAAGTGAAATTGCTGCAGCAATGAGGAGGCGAATCATCGAGCGGCCTCCAACTGTTTCCATTCCTCGAATGCAACGACACGGTCATCGAAGGGAGTGGTTGACTCGCCAATTATCTGAACCGTCTCGTGACCCTTGCCGGTCAGAAGAACGATGTCTCCAGGTGCTGCGCTTCGGAGGGCCGCCGAAATAGCTGTCCGACGATCGGGTTCCACAATGGTTGAACTTGCTCGTGGACTCGACACCCGCTGCACACCTTCCACAATCGAAGCGATGATCTGATCAGTTGATTCAGACCGTGAATTGTCTGCAGTAATGATGACCGAGTCGGCAAGCTGCGCCGCGGTTTCTCCCATCATCGAGCGCTTGGACGGATCTCGGTCACCACCGCATCCGAAAACGACGATGACGCGACCGTCAACAATGTCACCAGCGGCACGAAGGAGCTGTTCGAGGCCATCGGGGGTGTGTGCATAGTCAACGATGATTGCGAATGGCTGCCCGGCATCGACTCGTTCGAATCGGCCTTCAACGACGAGCGGGAGGGAAAGCCCTTCAGCGATTATGGCGTCGTCGATACCCAACACACGAGCAACGTGAGCGGCACCTAGAGCGTTGCTTACATTGAACAAACCACCAAGAGGAAGCGAGATTTGATGCCCCATCCACCGAAAGGTCGATCCGTCGACTGAGAGGTGCAAGTCTTCGACTTCATCGAGCGAATAGCCGTCGGTAGGAACGGTTGCGGCATCGGCAAGAAGTCGGCCGTAGGGACTATCGAGATTCACAACTGCCGACTCGCAGCGCTCAGGGCCAAAGAGACGAGCCTTCGTTTCGAAGTACTCCTCCATCGAACCGTGGTAGTCGAGGTGATCACGGCTCAGGTTTGTGAACAACGCAACGCGAAACTTCATGGCATCGACACGGCGCTGGTCGATCGCGTGTGAGGAAACTTCCATCGCCACTACTTCGACACCCTCGTCACGCCATTCGGCCAAACGGCGTTGGAGATCCGGAGACTCAGGAGTCGTACGTGCACCTGAAAGCGTCCCGAGTACCTCAACATTTCGGCGAGCGGCTGTGAAGATATTTCGGAGCATCCACGTCGTCGTGGTTTTCCCATTCGTGCCAGTCACGCCAACGACGAGAAGATCCTCGGCCGGGTGCCCAAAACACGTTGCCGACACTGTCGCCATGGCTTCCCGGACATTCGAAACCACAAGTTGAGGAACCTCGGCATCAACCCGGTGATCTACGAGCAACGCAACTGCTCCGGCTGCGACAGCATCACCCGCATGGAGATGTCCGTCATCAGCGACTCCGGGGATGCAGCAAAAAAGTGAACCGGCTCGAACATGACGAGAATCAAAATTCACGTCGGTGATTTCCAGATCACTAAATGATGGCGAGCCGTTGAGACCCACCATTTCAACCTCATTCAATTCGGCAACGATCGTCGCCAGTCGCACACGTCACCTCACCGCTGCGGTTTTGCGCGCCGCGGTTGTTGTCGTAGTCGTCGTCGACGCTCGTGGGGCGATGGTGGTCGGTGCCGCAAATGCAATCGCCTCAGGCGAGCCCGCTGTCAACGCGCGAACCCTGTCACCTTCGGTAACGATTGCCTGGCTTGAAGAGCTCGGGAGTCCAAGCACTGCAGAGACTGGGGCTCCTCCAAGTGCGATATCAGTCGCAGCGGGAGCAATGCCGAGACGGTTGAGTGCAAACGAGCCGAGTTTCGAGAAAACCGGAGCAGCCGTTGCGCCACCGGTATAAGCGCCACTCGGTTCATCGATCATGACGTAGACCGAGAGCGCTGGCTGTTGTGCCGGCACAAAGCCAACAAAGGTTGATTGGTAGCGAACCACGCCCATCTTGTCGATGTAACCGCCGCCTGGCTGCGGCTTCCGAGAGGTGCCGGTCTTCCCGGCGACCGAGTATCCGTTGATGGCAGCAAGGCGACCGGTCCCTTCATCCACCACATTGCGCATCATGATGTTCATCTTGTCGGCAGTATCTGTGCTCACTGCCCGATGTGAATCACCAGCGGCGGTCGGATGTTCGACACCATTGGCATCGACGGTCGAGTCGACCAACTTGGGTCCTACGTACATGCCCTGGTTTGCGATGGTGTTGTAGGCGAAGAGCATTTGCATTGGCGTTACCGAAATGCTTTGACCAATTGCGATCGAAGGAAGCGACGTCCCGGAATACTTCGACGGGGCCAGCACAGAACCAGATGCTTCATTTGGGAAGTTGAGAGAAGTCTTTGTTCCAAAACCAAAAGCCTTCTGCGCGGAATACAACGCGTCTTTGCCCAAACCTTGGCCGATTTTGATCGTCCCGACATTCGACGAATGAGTGAGGATCTGAGTGGCATCCCACGTAACGGTTCCGCGGCCTTCCGCTTCACCGAATTCTGCGTCGTAGATCCTGAGCGATGGTGGCAGATTGAATTGCGAAGTCGGACTGATCTGGCCTGCATCCATCGCGCCAGCGAGAGTGACAATCTTCATCACTGAACCCGGCTCGTACTGGGTTGTTAGCGCTGAGTTGTTTGAACTTACGCGCACAGCGCCAGTCTCAGGATCAAGCACCATGTCGGCGATCGCCAGAACTTCGCCCGTGCCGGGCTTGCTGACAATCGCAATGCCGCCCTTTGCTCCGGTGGCCTTCACCTGTTCACCGAGTAAGCGCTCGGCTTCAAACTGGATCGACTGATCGATTGTCAGTTTCAGGTCGTCACCTTTTTGCGCAGGAGTAACAGAATGGTCGCCAACAGCGATCGTTTGACCCCGAGGACTGCGCTCAAGCGAGATGCTCCCTGGCTTCCCAGTAAGTGCCGCGCCGAATTGCGACTCCAGTCCAGAAATTCCAACGTTGTCGACATCGACGCTACCTAGGAGCGATCGAGCCGAATCACCAGCGGGCGCGAAGCGTTCGCTTTCTTCAAGAAACGCCACACCGGCAAGGCCGAGAGCAGCAACCTGATCAGCAACCTCCGCCGTGACGCGACGCGCAAGGTAAGCGAACCGGCCCGTTCCATTCATCTTCGATTCGATGAACAACGGATCGAGGCCAAGTATCGGTGCCAGTTGCGCTGCCTCACTCGAGGCGTCAGTCACGAGCTTCGGATCTACGAAAATTGACCGTCCGGGACGAGAGATCACAAGTTCAGCGCCGTTGCGGTCAAGAATCGCACCGCGATCAGCAGCAAGCACCTGCGTATTTGTTCGCTGGTTTGCTCCATAAGCGACGTAACGATCTCGGCCAATCGTTTGGAGAAAGACGACTTTGGTAAGGACGGCCGAAAAGAGAAGGACGAAGGCCACCAGGAGAATCAGTGTGCGCCGACGTTGATTCCCAACCGAGGTGCTCACCAAGACAGGCTTCGAGCCTTTTCCTGAGCTCGATGGGTCGAAGACTCCCTGAAGCGATGAAATGACAGATGCAATTGTTGACGCGATTGCAACTTGGATCAGTTCAGAGGCTGGCCGCGAACTGTGCATCGATGGCTGACGGGAGGCATACGTCGCCGAGGAAACTTGGCGGCGCTCAGTCCCCCGCTGCCCTGACTGCACACAATCGACCGGGCGGACCTCACGCGGAGCGCGCGTTGTACGAGGTGCAGTGGTGCCGCGCCCAGATGCATGACGGGCCGGACGCGTCGGAGTGGTCACACGACGGCGACCACGAGGCAAGTAATCAGGCGTGTTCCAAGGAGCACTCTTTTGCGGATGGTCAACC
>JBIIVE010000094.1:0-7446 GCA_044339605.1 Acidimicrobiales bacterium | reverse complement strand
GGAGCCGTGGCGTCAATGTTGTTCGAAGCAGTCACGGTGATAGTTGCTTTGACCACACCAAGAATCGAATCACTGATTGTCGCCACGTGCGATGTTGCTCCATCCCGTGAGCCCAGATCATCGGCAGCACCTTCAAAACCAGTGTTGCCCGTGAGGATCGTGCCAGTGATAGTCACATCGGCCTGTGCGGCATTGCCGGCGGTATCGCCATCGAACCACACCCCGCCGCCATCAGTGACGGACGAATTTTCGGTGATGGTCGACATGTTGATCGTCAGTGACCCACCTTCCTCTTTCCAAATAGCACCGCCATCTGAGCCCGACGCGTTGTCGACAAAGGTGGAGTTGTTGATGGTCACGATTTGATCAGCCGCATCAAAGTCAACCGCGCCGCCCTCTTCGGCTGATGAGTTGTCGACAAACAGGGAGTCGGTGATCGTGATTACCTGGCCGGTGCTACCCATGTAGAGGGCTCCACCCCAGGAAGCGGAGTAGTTCCCTGAGAACGTTGATGATGAGATCGTGAACGAGCCAACATTGTCAGTGTAAATCGCACCGCCACCGCCATAAAGAGCATCGTTGTCCGAGAATGTGGAACCAGAGATCGAAACATTTCCGGTTACATCGGTCGTAATGTACAACGCTCCACCTTTGCCGTACAGTGAAGTGTTATTGGAGAACGTTGAACCAGTAATGGTGACGTTGCCATCGTTTGAGAGTTCACCGACACCACCATTACCATTTGCAGAATTGCCATCAAAGGTGGAGTTCGTGATGATGAGATCTCCTACACCCTTGTGGTAAAGAGCACCAGCACTTTCTTCGGCGTAGTTGTCTGAGATCGTCGAGTCAACAATTTCTATGGTGCCATCACCGTCTTTATAAACGGCACCACCGTATTCAGCGACACATCCAGTGATGGAAACATCCTGCAACCTGAGATTGCCTGCGTGTTGATCATAAATACCGCCGCCGTATTCGTCGGGCTCTTCCCCGTTGATGATGCTGAGACCCGAAATCGCAACTTCAACACCAGACGTTGCAGTTGAGATGTAGAAAACCCGGGAGTTGCTAACTGCGTCGACAGTCAGGTTGGCAGAGCCCAACCCGGTAATTGTGATGCCGGCAGTAATTTCCAGCTGACCTTCGCTCAGCGAAATTGTCTGACCGCTCAACGCAGCATTAAACACAATGATGTCGCCATCAGTGGTGGCTGCCGCAAGAGCGTCACGCAACGAACACGAATTCGCCACCGGCGTCGTGCAATCGGACGCGTTGGCGACCCCATCGGCATTTGTATCAACCGTAAACGTCGTTACCGCACCAGCAGGCGAAGCAAACAACGACAACAACACCGCCGAACCCACCGCTCCACCAGCCAACAACGCTGATCCACCTACCGCACCAGAACGCCGCAACACGCCACGACGCTTCGAAATTTCCTCGACGGAGACCGGTGAAATCATTTCCTCCAACCTTTGATCGACTTATTGAAATATTTCAACTCATCGTACTATTTTCTTGGGACTGAGCCCGAGACATGCCCCGATCGCAGCCAACTCACTAAGCACTACTCGTCGAAACCGCCGCGACGATCGCGTTTGCGCGCCGCCTGTTGCCGCTTGGCCTCAAGTCGTCGCTCGACTGCGCCTCGCCCTGGCCGTGTGGGCCTACGGGGCGTCTCTACCCGTAACGCTCCGGCCAATTTCTGACGCAACCGATCAACGGCCAAACGACGATTCCGCAACTGCGACCGCTCATCGTCGGCAGAGACGATGACCACCGAACCCAATCGATCGATGATGCGTTGACGCTGATACTGCGACAACGACCCCGACGCCTCGGCGTCGAACCGGACTTCGGCGCGGGTATGGGCCCGATTCGCATGCTGACCACCGGGCCCGCCGCTCAGTCCGAAGGTCCAGGTGAGTTCATGGGCAGGGATGAGCACCGACGCAGTGACTCGTAGTGCATCCTCCTCGGCCATGGCCACGAGCCTACGAGTCCGTCCGATCTACGCTGCGGCTATGGACGCACAGGAATGGCTCACGACATTTGCCGACCGGCTCGGGCTCGGCCCGCTCGCGCAGGAAGACATCGACGCCCTACTTGATCTCGCCAGTGTTGCGGCGCACACCTCCGAACGCCTTGCTGCTCCGCTCACGTGCTTTCTTGTCGGAAGATCAGGTATCTCTCCGACAGAAGCAAAGGCCATCGGCGACGAGATTGCTGCCGGCTGAGCCGGTTCAACTATCGAGCACTTCGGGTTGTGGAACAGGGTGTCGATGGGCAGCACCCGACGCTAGGCAGAAGTATTGAGTTCAGTGGCCGATCGTGGCCGACGTAGTCCGGCTGTTCGTAAACGCCGCACGAGTTCACGCGAAGGGACCGCTTCGGCTCCTAACGCAATCGCTCGATCTCGATACTCGGTCGGAACGTCATAATGATCGCCCTGAAACGCGCGTCGAGGAATACCAAGTTGCTTGGCAAACTCGTGGAGTTCCTCAAAACTCTTG
This sequence comes from Acidimicrobiales bacterium, assembly GCA_044339605.1. Lineage (GTDB taxonomy): Bacteria > Actinomycetota > Acidimicrobiia > Acidimicrobiales > Acidimicrobilacustridaceae > Acidimicrobilacustris. The sequence continues at coordinate 4,930 of JBIIVE010000094.1, read as the reverse complement.
TCGCTTACGAGATGTGCCCACTTACGACCTTCAAATGGCCAAATCGCAGCGTCAACAAGAACAGTCACAGTTCGACGCTACCGCTCAACTCTTGTGGGAGGACCCAGGTGTTTCTGGACAACTTCCCCACATCGAAACGTTGGACGAGCTCATCCAGCGGTGGACTTTCTCCTTCTTCCGCCAGCCCTAACGAAACAGCGAACACATCTCGCACGGCTGCGGGGGTTCGGCCCATTGCTTGTTGGTCCTCAAGTGTCACTGCACCATGCCGTTTGGCGAGCCGTTCACCGTCAGAGCCAAACACAAGTGGAACATGCAGGTACGTCGGCTCAGCAACACCGAGTAATCGAGCCAGATGAATCTGCCGAGGTGTTGTTTCCACTAAGTCGTCGCCGCGCACAACTTCACCTATGCCCTGCTCGGCATCATCGATAACGACCGCGAGGTTGTAGGCCGGAGTTCCATCCGCGCGCCGGATGACAAAGTCATCAACCGCGCCCTCGTGGAACCCCGCAAGTCGATCAATAAACGACACCACCGCACCACCCGACCGGAGGCGAAGCGATGGCGCGCGACCCGCAGCTTCTCGCTCGGCTCGACTCGCACGACTCAGCGTGCTGCAGGTTCCTGCGTACGCGCCCGCGGGTCGTGCCCCATGCGGTGCAGCCACCGACTCAGCAGCCTCGGCCAACACCTCGCGACGCGTGCAGTAGCAGGGGTAGGTGAGATCCTCGGCAGTGAGCCGCTCGATTGCCGCACGATAGAACTCCAAACGCTCCGACTGCCGCACGACATCGCCGTCGTGGGTGAGGCCCAATGCTGCGAGGTCACGCACCGCCGATGCTTCGTGCTCGGGCCGACAGGCAACCTGATCCATATCTTCACTGCGAAGAAGGAAACGCGAGTCAGTCGCGCGAGCCGCCAGCCAGGCGACGAACGCCGTTCGAAGGTTGCCGAGATGCAGCGTGGCCGTTGGGCTCGGGGCGAACCTTCCGTCAGGCACCGTGATCAATCACTTAGAGACGTGTCTGGATTTCCGACCACAGCGCTTCATAGGCGCGTGCGGGTTTGCTGCCCTTGCCGTAGGCGCCGACTGGTTCGCGATGGACACCCATGCGTTCGATGTCGGTGGAGTTAGGAATCGTTGCTTCGAGTAACTCGGGATGCGCGGTGCGAAGGTCGTTCATGAACCGTCGATGCAGCCGTTTATGGCGGTCAACCATCGAGAAGAACCCAAGAATCTTGAGTTCGCGAACCATGTCGGGGTTTTCTTCGACGAAACGATCAAGCTGTTCGTAGGTGCGCAGCGACAACGTCGTAGGAATAGTCGGCACGAGCAAGGCATCGGCCGCACGAAACACGCTTTCCGATGTAAGCGAAATACTCGGCGGACAATCAAGAAACACGTAGTCGTATTCTTCGGAAACCTGACGAAGCGCGCGGCGGATGCGAACAAGCGGCTTCTTTGCATCGTCAAGCCACAAGTCGAGGTGGCGATAGGAAAAGTCGGCAGGCACAAGGTCGAGGTTGTCGAAGTCGGTGGCCTTGATGGCATCACCGAGTTCAAGTGAACCGCGAACGATGGCCTTCCCGCCGCCCTTGACCTTTGGTTTCACCCGGAAATAGAACGTTGCCGCGCCCTGGGGATCGAGGTCCCAGACGAGCACGCGGTTGCCATGGGCGGCAGCGACGTGGGCAAGATTCACCGCAGTCGCGGTCTTCCCGACTCCACCTTTGATGTTGTAGGTGGCAAGAACCTTCATCGTTTCTTCTTTCGGGGCTCAAGTTGATCAAAGGCCCGCTGCACTTTTCGGTCGTCGAAGCTACCGAAGGTTTTAGCGAAGGATGCACGGGCATCGGCACCTCGGACCCCAAGTTGTTCGATGACTCCGCCAATTGCCATGAGGGCAGAATCATCGTCGGCCGAGGCCAGTTCGCCGGCGAGTCCAAGCAATGCATTGGCCTGTACTTCAGTGTCTTGGAATTCACCCAGCACATCTTGAACATCGCGCAGCGGACGCAGAATCGTGGCCAATGCCTTCTCGTCAAACAAGGGAGCAAAGCACTCCAACAAGTACCGGAGTCGCTTTCCTTCCTTGCGAAGTTCATGCAACGCAATTGCCGGTGACTTCTTTGAAATCTTTCGGCCGTTCTTTACAAGCTGCCGGTTTGCTTTTTCGATTCGGCGCAAAACAATCCGGAGCACGGGTTCGTCGGCGAGATCACCGCAACCAGTCCAGGCATCGTCATCAGCAAGAAACGACAGCCACGCAGTTCCGAATTCCGCACGACGCATTGAGCGCAGTTCTACCGTCATCGCAGCGTGGCAATCGGCCCGGTGACGCGAGAGGACCGCGTTAAACGACACGAGTTCTTCACGACGCTCCGGCGGGAGCATGGCTACGAGTTCCGGGAACTCGATGAGATGCACATCGGCGTCGCGGGTTGGCGTGGTGACATCGCCGAGCCAGCGATACTCATGACGGAACCGATCGCGAGATTCGGGGTCAATAACGTCGTCACCGTCTTGCAAAATTGTGCGGATCCGACGAACAGCTACACGAAACGCGTGCAGATCTTCTGGATCGTTGCCGCTCAGCACACCCGAAAACGATTGGACCATGGAATCGTTGAGCGTCTGCAACACGGCACGCCAAGCGCGAGCCGCCGACATTGTCGAGACGAGTGCAACGCCGTCGTTCTCGATACCCGCAGCGCGGCCAGCGCTCGCACCTTGTTGCGCGAGTTCCCTGATGGGCGTCGCCGACGTAGAAACCGCGACGCTGCGCTTCAGTTTCTTTTCGAGCGCCGACGCTTCATCTTCGTAACCCCGCAGCGGCAGGACTTCGATCATCATCGGCAGAGCGATGCCATCGAGAGTTTCGGAGCGATCAAAGATGATTCGTGCGGTGGTTTTCTCTTCATCGTCGAGACAGGCCAACACTGCGATCTGCGAGTTCACCGTTGGACCGGCAACCAACTCGCCTCCGTCGACCAACGTGGCCAGCCTTAAGAATGCTGCGGAATCGGGAAGGTCGCTGGACTGCACTGGCGGGGTGGACGACACACAGGGGTCGTAGACGAGCACTCGACCCTCGGCCGCCCACGTGAGCGACGGGGTTCCCTCGCCCGATGGCAGACGGAATTCCAGCGTGGTCTTGGCCTGTTCGAGCGTGCCGGTGGGAGTGTCGAGCCAGCTGCGCTGGCCTTCATCGAGGCTGAGAAGCCGCAGTCCGAGGTGGTCGGTAAGCACGACGAGCACCGAAGCGAAATCACCAGCAGCAGTGACCTCGTAGCGACGCACCTTGCTCACAAACCCTCACTCCTACGCAGACGAATGTGAATGAGGCTAGTAGTGATGCCGGTTGCGATGGGTCACTTGCGAGGTGGGCGCGGCAGGAAGGGACTCGTACGGCGCACGTAGTCCTCATACCCCGGTCGGCGCTTCACCAGTGACTTCTCAAGCAATGTCACGCCCGACACCCGACGCAACAATGTGGTCATCACAATCGGGCCGATGACACCGAGCCAGGCCCAACCGCCAGCACCGAGTGAAACAAGGAAGATCCCGCACCACACACTGGCATCACCGAAGTAATTGGGGTGACGGGTGTAGCGCCAGAGTCCGCGATCCATGACCTGTCCAGCCGAATTCGGGTCGGCTCGAAATGCTTTCAGTTGCGCATCGCCAATGGATTCGAATCCGAAACCGACGAGCCAAACGATGGCGCCGAGGATGAGTGGCAGCAGCCACCACGAGGTCTTCGTGGCGATGCCGATACCGAACTGCAACGGAAGCGAGACAATCCACATGAGGATTCCCTGAAATACGTACACAGTTCCGAGACTCACGAGCCAGAACTTTGCGCCGTGCTTCTTTCGCATGGCCTTGTAACGGAAGTCCTCGCCATGGCCGAAATTTCGAATGAAGAGGTGCAGCGACAGGCGCACTCCCCAGATCGTGACAAAGGCAAGCAGTACTCCCGTGCGCAGCGCATCGACGTGCTGATGCATCGCAGCGAACGACACCCAGCCCACGACAACAAAACCGAGAGACCACATTGGGTCGACGATCGATGCGTTCCGAAGAAACAGGCTCACCACCCACGTCGAAATCATGACGATGGCGATTGCGAGCGCGGACCACGCGAAGACAGACCAATGCATAGGCAGAACCCTACGGGCTGCTTGTTTGTTCTGCTTGTTTTTTGATGTGGGTCAGCGACCGTTTACTGCACGCAACGCGTCGACAAGGATCGCCGTTCCCTCGGCACATTCCTCGTCGGTAAGCGTGAGCGGCGGCGCAACGCGAAGGCAATTGCCATACAGGCCGCCCTTACCAATGAGGAGCCCGTTCTCGCGGCACTGCTCGAGCACTGCGCCGGCTGCAGCCGCGTTCGGTTCGCGGCCGTCGGGGCCTACAAGCTCAATGCCGACCATGAGACCCTTACCTCGAACATCGCCGACGATGGACAACTCTTCGGTAAGCGGACGCAACGCTGCGAACATCGCTTTGCCCTGGTGCAATGAATTGGCCTGTAGATCGTTGGCTAACACGTAATCGAGATTCGCCAATGCGCCCGCGCACACGAGCGGGTTGCCGCCGAACGTAGAGATCGAATTGGCATTGACGCTGTCCATCAATGACGCGCTGGCAATAACGCCAGCCATTGCCAGCCCATTGCCGAGACCCTTGGCAAAGGTGAGGATGTCGGGCTCAAGTCCGTGTGCTTGATAGCCCCAGAAGTTCTCACCAGTACGGCCCCAACCGGTTTGCACTTCATCGGTAATCCAAAGAATGCCGAACTCGCGACACACCTCTTGCAGTGCGCCGAGCAACCCATCAGGCGGAACGGTGAAGCCGCCAACGCCCTGAATGGGTTCAGCAATCATGCACGCAACATCGCCTGCGGTTGTCGTGGCAATGACA
>JBIIVE010000093.1:0-7537 GCA_044339605.1 Acidimicrobiales bacterium | reverse complement strand
GGGGCTTTGTGGCCCGGCGCTGCTTGCGGCGCAAAGCACGCACAAAAATCGTGGTGAAGACCACGAAAAAGATGATTCCACCTGCCAGCAACGGCAGACCCGCGGTGCCTTCGCCGCTTGAGTCTTCGAGTGGTTTCGATTGCTGCTCAATGAAGGCGAGCCCGGGAGCAGTCCCGTTTGGGCCGATGAGCGTTGAAGTGGTCGAAACCACTGAATCGGTTGTCGTCACGGTCGTCTCCACGTCATGAGACTAGGTCGGCGCATCGTCGGTATTGACGTCGCGTGACGAGAGATTCAACCTTCGGGTCCGCACGACCGGGCGAGCCGAGGTAAGAATCTTGTCGTGTCTGGGACTGAGTCGGCGGAACTGTTCACCTATGGCGATGCCAATCGCGAGCGGGCAGAAACAGTCCTTCGTCAGGCGTTTATTGCTGCCCAACTTGGTATGCCATCTGAGGATCCTGAGACCGCAGTCGAATCGATCTGGATCATTCTTGAGGCACTGCTTGTCGAGCACCTTGCACCATCTCCGTCGATCGAGCAGATGCGCTCGGAGCGACTCACCGATATCGGTAGTCACTGGCGACGGATGGTCATCACGGCCGTCACGAATACTTTTGTTCTGAGTGGCGGATTTGTGCAGCCAGAACCATTGGCGGCTGCTGTTGAGCATCGTGCTGAACTTTTGCTTGGGGGTGGGCTCTGGCACACGCGGCGTCCCCCTGCACAAGGCGCTCTCGTTCTCCGAGTGCACTCTTCGCTACAGGTCCTCGACGCAACCGCGCGTTCGGGTCAGCACCCGGGCGCTGCCGATGCAACGGCTCTTGAAGATCTCATTGCCTGCGCAACCCTCGGCGCAGTGATGGCGGGGGAGATCCTTCCATCGCAAGACGCCGATGATCGCTATACGGCCGACGATACGAAGGGTCGCTGGGCGAGGTCGACCGAGTCCGTTGCTGCCGCTTTTGGTATCGGTGGTGTCGAACTCATCGAAATAGCAAAGACAGGATGGGCGTGCACGGAATGCGGCTGTGTGTTTCTCGGCCGCGTCGATGCGGGCATCGCCTACCCCGATCGCTTTGCGCCGATTGGTCGCTCCGGGGCCTGTGACCAGCAGATCGACTGCAGTTGTCATGCAGCACCACTGCAACGGCGGGTCCGCTGACCTTTCAGTCAATCGAACCCGCCGTATGCGGATGAATCCAGTTGTACGCGGAAATCAGTAAATGATGACGCCGCGGATGTTCTTGCCGTCACGCATGTCCTGGTAGCCCTCATTGATCTGGTCAAGGGTGTAGGTGCGAGTGATGAGCTCATCGAGCTTCAAGTGACCGCTGCGGTAGAGGCCGAGAAGTTTGGGAATGTCATAACGCGGGTTGGCGCTGCCGAAAATGGTTCCGACAAGTTGCTTCTGCTGCATTGCGAATGCGAACAGGTTGAGCTGCACATCGTTTTCATTCATGTTGGCAACGGCCGTGAACACCAAGCGGCCACCCTTGCCAACCATGCCCATATAGGACTCGAGGTCGGCACCCTTGCCTTCGCCGACGGTGACGATGACCTTGTCGGCCAAGCGACCCCACGTGAGTTCACCGAGAAGTGCTTGAGCTTCGGCAACATCTGACGCAACGTGCGTTGCGCCGAAGTTCTGCGCCTGTTCGCGCTTGAATTCGACCGGATCGAGAGCGATGACGTACCGAGCGCCCGCAAGGTGTGCGCCCTGTACGGCGTTCATGCCAACGCCACCGGTGCCAATGACAACCACAGTGTCGCCGGGTGCAACCTCGGCTGCGTAGGTGGCCGAACCCCAGCCGGTGGTGACGCCACAAGCGACCAGGCATGCCTTGTCAAGGGGAAGGTCTTCTTCAACCTTCACGAGCGAATTGATGTTCATTACTGAGTGCTCAGCGAATGTGCCGAGACAGCACATGGTCGCGAGGTCGGTGCCATCGAGAAGGTGGTGACGCGAGGTTCCATCTTCCTGGCGACCTGAAAGGAGGTGTGCACCGTTATCGCAAAGGTTCTGCTGACCCTTTGCGCACGAGGGGCAACGTCCGCAGGAAGGAACGAACGAGGTAACGACGTGGTCGCCGGCCTTGAGTTCGGTGACGCCGGGGCCGACCTTTTCAACGATGCCGCCACCCTCGTGTCCGAGAATGATGGGGTACTGCTGCCAGCCGAGCATTTCGATGATCGCTGGGTCCATCGCCATATCGCCGGTGACCATGTGCTCGTCGGAGTGGCACATGCCACTCGCAACAAAACGCACGAGGACCTCGTTGGCCTTCGGCTCATCGAGTTCGATCTCTTCGATCTTGTACTCAGTATGAGGGGCGTACAGGACTGCGGCTCGTGTCCTCATGGGAACTCCTTGTCAGGGCGAAGGGCTGGCCTGGCGGCACAGCCCTCGCAATCTAGGCCCTCGGTCAGGCCGACGCGTCAGTCGGCACAGTCCGGGCACAATCTTCGTGCTACATTATCTTTCGAGTTGTAAATCTTATGTCGCACGTGACAAGCGAGTCCCATTTCGGAACCAAAGGGGAACCCATGAGCACTCCGATTACCAAGCGTCTTGGAATTGAATTTCCGATTTTTGCTTTCTCTCATTGTCGAGATGTGGTTGCTGCCGTTACGAACGCCGGTGGTTTTGGTGTGCTCGGCGCTCTGGCGTTCGGCCCTGAGCAACTCGAAATCGAACTCAACTGGATTGACGAACATGTCAACGGCAAGCCCTATGGCGTCGACTTCGCGATGCCAGTGAATTACATCGGTAAAGGCGGGGGAGAGGACGCATCATTTGAATCCCTCGACGCCATGATTCCTGATCAGCATCGAGAGTTCGTTGACGGGCTGTTGGCGCGGTACAACGTTCCCGAATTGCCGCCTGAATTGGAAGTTGGCCAAGTAGCTGCGGCTGGCCTGAATGTCGATGCAATGGGTCCGAGCCAGATCGAGGTTTGTCTCAATCACTCGAACGTGAAGATGATCGTCAACGCGCTCGGGCCGCCCCCGCTGTATGTCATTGAGCGGGCCCACGAAGCCGGCATCCTCGTTGGGGGCTTGGCCGGCTCGAAGGTGCATGCCGAACGTCAGGTTGCCATAGGCGTCGATGTGATCGTGGCCCAGGGCACCGAAGCGGGCGGACATTGTGGCGAGATCTCGACCATGGTGTTGGTGCCCGAGGTCGTCGATGCAGTTGGGCCCGACATTCCCGTGCTCGCGGCGGGCGGCATTGCTACGGGCCGACAGATGGCCGCTGCAATTGCTCTCGGGGCCCAGGGTGCGTGGACTGGGTCGATGTGGCTCACCGTGTCCGAAGCCGATACCAATCCCGCTGCACTCGAAAACATGCTTGCGGCAACCTCACGTGACACCGTTCGCTCAAAGGCAATGACTGGTAAGCCGGCTCGACAGTTGCGCACGGCCTGGACCGATGCATGGGAAGCAGAAGATTCCCCCGGAACGTTGCCCATGCCGTTGCAAGGCATCCTTCACCAGGAAGCCGGTCGTCGTACCCAGCGGGTCGGTACTCGCGAGCTGATCGGCTTCCCGGTTGGTCAGATCGTCGGTCGCCTCAACAAAGTCCGTCCGACGAAAGATGTCGTTCGTGAGATGGTTGAGGAATGGATCGATACCACCGAACGCATGGCCTCTATCCTGAGCGACTGACCAACGAATCTGAACGAAGGCCCGTGTGGGGTCGTGACTGACACAATGGTTGCAAGTTCCCTAGAGGAGTTTTTATGACTGACACATTCGTAGATGCACCGCTTCTTCATCACGCTGCCACATACACACACGGTGTTCCGTATGACTACTACCGGTGGCTTCGTGACAACGACCCTGTGGCATGTCTCGATCACCCTTCGTATGCGGGAGAGAAATTGTGGGTGGTGACTCGATACGCGGACGTCCAGCAGGTGTCGCGTGATGCGTCGACCTATCGCAACGCCCCAGATCCGTTCATCGACGATGGCATCAATGAACCGGCCTCTGGTGGTAGCGATCAGCTGATGATCAGTCTTGATGCTCCTGATCACATGAAGTTGCGCAAGATCATCAATAAGGGATTCACGCCGAAGCGAGTTGCCGAGTTGGGCGACATGCTCCGTACGCGAACGAATGACATCATCGACGGTCTCGCTGGACAAACAAGTGCTGACCTCGTCCACGACCTCGCGTTGTGGCTTCCGCTGCACGTGATTGCTGACATGGTGGGTGTACCCGAGGAAGATCGTGCCCAAGTTTTCGACTGGACCGAGAAGACCTTTGGTTTCGATGCTTCAGTGACTTCGGAAGAACGGGCGCAGGCAGCAACAGACATGTTCATGTACGCCGATGCCATGTGCGCTGAGCGTGCCGAGAATCCCAGCGACGACCTGATGAGCGTTCTGCTTCATGCCGAGGTCGAAGGTGAGAAACTCACTGCTTTCCAGATCGAATTGTTCTTCATGCTTCTGCAGAACGCCGGTTCCGAGACAACTCGAAACTTGATCACAACGGGAACGCTTGCGCTGCTACAAAACCGCGATCAATACGAGATCGTTCGTAATGACCTTTCCGTGATCCCAACGGCAATCGAGGAGTTGCTTCGTTTCTCCACTCCGGTCATTCAGTTCACTCGCACTGCAACCGTCGACACCGAACTCGGCGGGAAGAAGATCAAGGCGGGCGAGCGCGTACTCATGGTCTACGCCTCGGCGAATCGCGATGAGCGAGCGTTTGAAAATCCCGATGCAATCGATGTGCGCCGCAACCCAAATGATCATGTTGCGTTCGGTGCTGGTGGCCCGCATTTCTGCTTGGGTGCGAACTTGGCCCGAATCGAAGGCCGCATCATGTTCGAGGAGATCCTTACTCGGTTCGAAGGCTTGCGATTTGTTGGCGATCCCGCCGACTATCCGCGAGTCCACTCGAATCTGATCGATGGCTTTGCGCATGTCCCGATTGAATGGGATTCGATCGCTGCTCCGAGCTAGAAGGCTTTCACAACCGGACTACTCGAACTTCGCACCGATCATGCGTAACAGTCCAACAACGTCTTCTGGTTGGTCAGGTGCCTTAGGGCCGGGAATCCAACGAACGGGTCCTTGCGCGCTGTTGTAGTGAAATGAACCATGCGTTTCGTAGCGTTCCCACCACACCGGTGATCGAGGATCGCGCCCGACGCTGATTCCTTCAAATGGGGACATCGCATAGAGCATCGGGACTTCCGGATGTTCGTCAACCACGACGCCGTCGATCGACAGCGAAAGCTTCCAGGTGTTGCCGCCGATTGCATCGAAGGAACACTCGAGAAGATGGTCACCAGCATCGAGCGAAGGACCTGTCAGCGTTGTGAGCCCGCCGCGACCGTCGTTGAAGACGAGCGTGGGTCGACGATCTTCGAGCAGGTAGAGCGCGTAGCCGCCACTCTGGTCGCCGTGGGCTGCGATCGTTCCTAACGACTGTTCTGTGACGGTGATAGGAGCTTGGAACTGAAATGAAGACAGCCAGATGAGTTGCAAGGAGCGCCAGCGCTCGAGCGTTGGAGTTCCCGGCCATACCGAAAGTGGCTGCTGGACGATCTCGGTTCCGGGTGGTCGAAGCACGTACTTCAGGCCGGTTCCTTCATCGAGCGGAAAGATCTGCCCATCCCATGCTGCGTCATTCCATGCAGCGGCGAGCTCAGCAAGCTTCTCCGGATGGCTTTCAGCGAGGTTGTGAAGTTCGGTGCGATCGTTCGTGAGGTTGTACAGCTCCCATTCGCTATCGCTGAATGGTGTGAACGGTTGATGCAGCGTGACAATTTCCCAACCGTCGCGGTAAAAGCCTCGGTGTCCGATCATTTCGTAGAGCGCCTCTGTGCGCTGCGGGGGAGCGCTTGCATCGCGCAATGTCGGAGCCATGCTTGAGCCAGTTCGGGGCTTTACGTCAGTTCCGTTGCGGGTAGTTGGAGCGCTGATCCCAATGAGCTCGAGAAGTGTCGGGAAGATGTCCGAGACATGCGAGTACTGGCGACGCATTTCGCCGCTGTTGAGTTGGCCGGCATTCCATGAGAAGAGGAACGGAACCGTATGGCCGCCGGCGTGGGTGTTGATCTTGTAGAGACGGAACGGTGTGTTTCCCGCCATCGCCCATCCGCGTGGGTAATGCGGTGAGGTTTGGGGGCCGCCGATGAGATCAAACCGATCAAAATCGGTATCGATGTCGTCGCCAGCGGTGAGGTGCACCATGTACGCGCTGGTGCCCACCATCTCGCCTTCGCGCGAAGCGCCATTATCGGAAGTGAAAATGACGATCGTGTTGTCTAGTTCGCCCATGTCGTCGAGAGCATCGAGAAGACGGCCAGTGTTTTCGTCAACGTTTGTGACCATGGCGGCGAAGACTTCCATGTAGCGCGAATAGAGCGCCTTCTGGGTGTCATTCAATTCGTCCCAGGGATCTACATCGTTGTTCAGTTCAGTATTTCGCGGCGCGAGCACAATGTCTTCGCCGACGACATTGAGTTCCCTTTGGCGAGCGAACCGTCGTAGGCGAAGTTCATCCCAACCTTCGTTGTAGTTCCCTGCTTGCGCAGCGATGTCAGCCGCCTTCGCATGCAGCGGAGCGTGGATGGCTCCGTGAGCGATGTAAAGGAAGAACGGTTGGTTCGGTGCAGAAGCCTTGCCCGCGCGGACCATGGCGATTGCTTCATCGGTGATGTCGTCGGTGAAGTAATAACCCTCGGGGTAGGTGTCGGTTTCCACCGGCGTGTTGTCGCGAACCAATCGGTGGGGCTGATGCAAATTGGTAAAGCCATCGAGGAATCCGTAGAACTGATCGAAGCCGCGCTGGCAGGGCCACGAATGGCGTGAGCCCGCATCGGACTGATCAGAATCTTTTGCGAGATGCCACTTGCCGACCATGTAGGTGGCATAGCCATTCGCTCGCAGAGTCTCAGGAAGAGTGATGACATCTTCCGCGAGCTCCATGGCGTAGCCCGGGAACCCGGGATCAGAGTGCGCCACGGTGCCGACGCCTGCGGCATGTGGATTCATCCCAGTGAGAAGCGCTGCACGAGTGGGCGAACACATAGGCGTTGAGTGGAAATCGGTGTATTGAAGTCCGCCCTTTGCGAGACGGTCGATGTTGGGTGTCTCGATCTCGCTGCCGTATGGAGCGGTATCGGCGTATCCGAGATCGTCGCAAAGGATGACGACGACATTGGGCGCACCTTCTGGAGCGCGGGGCCGGTCTGGCCACCACGACTCGGAGGTGGCAAAGACTGTTCCGACTTTCCCTTGGAATCCCGGGTAGGTGCCGTTGGCCTCGTTGGTGTTCATTTCTTCCCTATCAGTTACCGGCAGAACCAGAGACAAGCGTCGTCACCCGAAACCCGCCGCAAGCGCTGTAGGCGGCAGCGATCATGAGTGATTCGGTGTTATCTGGTGGGTACACGCGCAACTGTGCGGAGGTTGGATCGCATTGAGCGCCCATTCCTGCCGCGCTTGTATGCAGCGTTGCACTTGCGGTTGCGCCGGGTTGAATCATCACCGTTGCCCCTTCAGAACCCTCA
>JBIIVE010000092.1:0-7697 GCA_044339605.1 Acidimicrobiales bacterium | reverse complement strand
ACCACATGCGTCGGTATCGGTGGCGATCCGGTTCCCGGAACCTCGTTCATCGATTGCCTCGAGGCATTCGAAGCCGACCCCGACACCAAGGCCGTCATGATGATCGGCGAAATCGGTGGTTCGGCCGAAGAAGAAGCAGCAGAGTTCATCAAGAACAAGATGAGCAAGCCCGTTGTTTCCTACGTCGCTGGTGTGACCGCACCCGCCGGCAAGAAGATGGGCCACGCTGGCGCCATCGTCTCCGGTGGAAAGGGCACTGCCGCCGCCAAGATGGAAGCGCTCGAAGCCGCTGGTGTTCGCGTGGGCAAGAACCCCACCGAAGCCGGCGAACTTATGGTCGAGGTTGTTCGGGAGAACGGCTGGGCCTGAGCCCCATCACAGTTGTTGCACGAAGGCCCGGCCATTGCGCCGGGCCTTCGTCGTTTTCTCTAGCGTGTGACTATGAGTGATGCAGGACCTCCACATTTCGTTGCCGGTGAATTCGAAACGCTGCGCGCGTTGTATGACTTTCAACGCGATTCATTTGTTCGCAAAGTGTCCGGCGTGAGCGACGAAGCGGCGGCGCGCCAGTTGCTGCCTTCGGACACCACGTTGTTATGGCTGGTGAACCACCTTGCCTTCGTTGAGGAATATTGGTTCCTGCACTGTTTCGCTGGTCAGGAATTTGTTGCCCCCGACTACGGCTGCGGTCCCATTGGGGTTTCGCTCGAGCGTTATGCGCTCGCTCGTCAACGAGCCGACGCAGTGCTGGACGCAGCGACTGATCTGAACGCTGAGTGCGTGCAGGTGGGGCGGGGCGACATGGTGAATCTCCGTTGGGTGCTTGGCCACATGCTCGAAGAGGTGGCTCGTCACGCCGGCCACGCCGACATCATTCGAGAACTGCTGGACGGCGAAACCGGTCGGTGACGTTTCCCGTCATGGGCGCTGACTGAGCGGTACTGTCAGCACATGCATGATGTGGTGATCAGTGGGGGACTGGTCGTCGACGGTTTGGGTTCCGAACCGCGGCGAGCCGACGTAGCGATTGATGGCGACACGATTGTTGCGATTGGTGACGACGTTGGCGCGGCAAAACGCACGCTCGATGCCGACGGAAGATTGGTGACGCCTGGTTTCGTCGATGTACACACACACCTCGACGCGCAACTCGCGTGGGACCCAATTGGAACCTCCACGTGTTGGCATGGTGTCACCTCAGTGGTGATGGGCAACTGCGGCATGACGTTCGCTCCGGTAAAGGACGGCGACGCAGAGTTCTTGGCTAAGGCCATGGAATCGGTCGAAGACATTCCCGCTCCTTCAATTCTTGAAGGCATGCCATGGACATGGACAACCCATGGTGACTACCTGCGGTGGTTGGGCAGCGAACCAAAGGGAATGAACTACGGCGGCTTCGTTGGCCACGGTGCTGTTCGCTACTGGGCCATGGGTGATCGATCGCTCGACGCAGGGGCTGATCCCACCGACGAAGAACTTTCAGTGATGGTCGATCTTGTCGATGAAGCAATGCGATCGGGAGCAGTTGGGTTTTCCACTTCGCGAACTGGTCGTCATGTGACTCGCGACGGCCGCAATGTGCCGGGCACCTGGGCGGTGGAGCGCGAACTGGTTGCGTTGTCCTCGGTGTTGCGCACGCATGGTCGCGGCGTACTTGGTTGTGCTCCGCGTTTCGATGGCGAGGGTCCTGGCACCGATCGCGCCCAAAGTGAAGTGGCGATCATGGCGGAGATGAGTCGCGCTGCTGGCCGACCATTTACGTTCAACCTCACCAACGTGCTCTCGGCCCCCAATCAATGGCGTGAGGTCCTGGATTTCGTTTCAGATGCGAATGCAACGGGTGCGAATCTTCGGCCGCAAACCACCTCTCGCAGCATCGGCGTGATTTTCTCGCTTGCCCATCACACGCCGTTTGGTCGCTTGCCCGGCTGGAACGTTCTCGAGGGAAAGACACTCGAAGAACGTGTTGCGGTGTTGCGCGACCCTTCCGTGCGCTCCCAGCTCATTGCCGGTGGCGATGGGCCGGCAGGTATCGGAGGCACTCGCGAATATTTCGTGATGATGCCCGACCGTGGCGGGCGTTATGACTGCAATCCCGCGGAAAGTTTGGCGGCCTATGCCGAACGTGGCGGCACAACGGCGGTCGAGGCCTATCTCGATCTGATCGATGAATCGAACGGTGCCGTCACGCTCAATTGGCCGATCCTTAATCAGGACTTCCCCGCTATTTCCGAAATGCTCACCGATCCACGCATGATGCTTGGCCTCGCCGATTCGGGGGCACATGTCGGCCAGATCCTCGATGCCAGCCAGCCCACCTTCTTCCTCTCCTATTGGATTCGCGAGCGTGGCCTGATGTCGATTGGTGAAGGCGTGAACTGCCTCACTGGTCAACCAGCAGAACTCTTTGGGTTCGGTGACCGAGGCCGACTTGTCGAAGGAGCGAAAGCCGATGTCAATGTGCTCGACCTCGACTCGTTGTTCCTTCCGCTGCCTACCTTTGCGCACGATTTTCCCGGTGGCGCTGGTCGGTTCGTACAACGTTCCGAGGGCTATGGCTGGACGCTCGTGAATGGCGAGGTCTTCATGGAGAACGGCGAACACACTGGCGCTCTGACGGGAAAGCCCCTTCTCGCGTCCTGATAGGTTCGGCGGGGTATGCGACTCGCCGTTTTGGCATCAGGAAGCGGAACCATCCTCGATGCCATTTGCGCGGCCGGTGTTCCCGTCGCAACGGTTGTGGTCGATCGGGAATGTGGTGCTCAAGAGGTTGCGGCCCGCAATGGTCTTAAGTGCGAACTCGTTCAGCGCCGCAGTTACGGCAAAGACTTTGACCGCGACGGCTACACCGCCGAACTCCTTGGCGTGCTGTCGGGATGGGATATCGAACTCGTGGCGATGGCCGGTTTTGGCACCATTCTCGGCAAGGGAATGTTCGATGCCTTCCCCGGCCACATCCTCAATACCCACCCCGCGTTGTTGCCATCGTTTCCCGGCTGGCACGGGGTGGAAGACGCACTTGCCTACGGCGTGAAAGTCACTGGTTGCACGGTGCATATTGCAACCGAAGAAGTCGATGCGGGCCCGATTCTCGCCCAAGAGGCAGTCACGGTTGAAGCCGACGACACTGCGGCCACATTGCATGAACGCATCAAAGCCGTTGAGCGCCGCATTTACGTTCGCACCATTTCCGACATCATCGAAAGGGGAAGTGTCCAGTGAGGGCTCTTCTGTCTGTGTACGACAAGTCCGGCATCGTCGAGTTCGCTCGCGAACTGAACGATCTCGGTTGGGACCTCGTTTCGAGCGGCGGTACGGCACGCGTCATCGCTGAAGCCGGCATTCCCGTCACCGACGTCGCCGATCTCACCGGATTCCCGGCCATCCTTGGCCATCGCGTTGTCACGCTGCATCCGAAGATTCACGGCGGCATCCTGGCCGACCCAACCAATGCGGAACATCGCGCCGATATGGAGAAGTACGGCATCGAAGCAATCGACCTTGTCGTTGCGAATCTGTATCCGTTCTCGGCGGAACCTTCGATTGAATTGATCGACATTGGCGGACCAGCAATGGTTCGTGGTTCGGCAAAGAACCATGCGCATGTCGCGATCGTCACCGATCCGTCGCGATACGGCGCAATTATTTCGGAACTTAAGAGCAGCGGTTCATTGTCGCAAGCAACACGCACGCAACTCGCGCGCGATGCGTTTGCCCACACCGCGGCCTACGACGCGGAAATCCTCGCGTGGTTCGACGCAGGTATGCCGGCCAAGGGTGAAGGAGTTGACGCACCGACAGAGCTTCCTGAAACGCTCACCATTGAACTCAAGCGCGAGCAGGTCCTTCGATATGGCGAGAACCCGCATCAGGTTGGCGCTCGCTACTCCACTGCGGGCGAGCACGGCTGGTGGGACACCGCGCAGCAGCACGGTGGTAAGGAAATGTCGTATCTCAATGTGTATGACACCGAAGCGGCATGGCGACTTGTGCATTCAATCGGTGAGCGTCCCGCCGCCGTTGTCATCAAGCACGCCAATCCGTGTGGCGTTGCAGTGGCCGACGACATTCTCACCGCTTACACGCGAGCACATGAATGCGATTCGGTAAGCGCCTTCGGCGGCATCATTGCATTGAATCGAGTCGTAACGCTCAAGGTTGCCCAAGCAATCGCGCCAGTGTTCTCTGAAGTGCTTGTGGCCCCAGGTTATGAACCTGATGCACTTGCGGCATTACAAGAGAAGAAGAATCTCCGCATTCTCACCGCTGTTGCTCCGGGGGCGCCGGGCCTTTCTGTGCGGCCCATCGACGGCGGCTATCTCGTGCAGACCCCCGATCCCGTTACCGACGACAACTCGGGATGGACGGTTGCCACTGATCGGGCGCCGACCGATGCCGAGTGGATCGACCTGATCCTTGCGTGGCAGGTCGTTGCCAAGGTGACCTCCAACGCCATCGTTCTCGTGAAGGACGGACAAGCCGTGGGTATCGGTTGCGGTCAGCAGAACCGTCGCGATGCCGGACACCTGGCAGCGGTGAAGGCCGAGGGTCGAGCCAACGGCGGCGCCTATGCGTCAGACGCGTTCTTCCCGTTCCCCGATGGTCTCGATGCCGCAATCGAGGCGGGTGCCACGTGTGTGATCCAGCCCGGTGGTTCAATCCGCGATGAAGAAGTGATCGCCGCGGCAAATGCTGCAGGGCTCGCGATGGTGTTCACCGGCGAACGTCACTTCCGGCACTAAGCCCGACTGACATGAGAGAGTTTGCGTTATGAGTTGGCTGACCTCGCTACCGGTATGGGCGATCCTGTTTCTTGCACTAGTGATCGTCGGATCAGTTTCGGCCTCGTCCTATCTGTTCCTGCATTCCCGGACAGGAGACCACCGCGAGCGCACCGGCCTGGCGGCAGCCGCGTATATGACCGCCCTCGGAAGTCTTTTCGCAATTCTTACGGGCTTCTTGATCAACTCGGAATACGCCACCCTTCGTCAAGCCCAAAGCCTTGTTGGAAAAGAAGCGGCGGCAGCAAGCCGTCTTGCGTGGGCAACCGAAGCTCTCCCTTCTGTTGATACGGCGCTGGTACAGCAGCGACTTGGCGTTTATCTCATCGACTCTAAGAACTCCGATTTCAAAGCGTTCGGTGCTGATAGCGCCGAGAGCGCACAGACCTCGCCCGGATTCGAGTCGCTGCGGGAATTGCAATCGACAGCGTTCACTATTGCCAGTCGACCGTATGTGGGCTCGGCGACTGCAAACGCAATTGAAGAATCAATGGCAAACCTCACCGATGTCCGTAGCGAACTTTTGACTATCGCCGACAGCGAAATGCCAATCGAACTTCTTCTACTTAGCGTTATTGCTGGTTTTGCTCTGATCATCAACGCGCTCTTTGTTGCACTTCGATCGGGGGGGAACACTGTCTACGTGGCGTTTGGAATCATCCTGATCGTGGCGCTCGATCTTGCATTAATTGTTGGTATCTCGGCACCGTTCCGCGGACCTTTTAAGGTTGACTCCAGCCCGGTTGAAACAATGGCATCTCAGGTGCAGTCAGGCCTTTATCTACCTTGGGTTGGTCCCGGAGACACGCTGAAGCCGAGTGCCAACGCCTGTAAGGACGAAGCTTCAACTTGTGTTCGTATCGGCCCAGACGATCCGCTGCAGTTGGCGGCGTTGTTGCGACTCGGGTCGTCTGACGCTTCGGGCATCGATGCCTATCGCGGAATTGAACTTGCGATTGACTATCTCGACGGGACCTTCGATGGATCGCCCGGACAACTCCTCAATCGGGATGTTGCCGTGTGGAAACTTGATGACCGTTGCTCCGCCGAAGGGGGTCGATCAGGGGCTGGTCAGTTGTTAAACGATGAGCAACTGGTTGCGGCAATTGGAACAACGTGTTCTGGAGCGGCATATCAGGCGGCTGAACCGCTGTTTTCTGAAGCGGGTGTTCTCCTCGTTTCAGCACAAAACACTGCCCCCGTTTTGACGGCGAAAGTAGACGAGGACAGTACCTATTTTCGAACAGCCCCAAATGACCTCATCCAGGGCGCTGTTGTCGCTGACTTTGTTGGCGGAGATCTTGGCCTTGACCGTATCGCCGTAGTTTCGGATGGGTCGGTGTACTCCGATGAGTTGGGAACCGTCTTTGAAGCGAAAGTTGGTTCGTACGGCGTAGCGATGACGAAGTCGTTCTCGGTCACCCCATCAAGCGATTTTTCAGCGCTTGCATCGGAGATCATTGGCGGAGGTTTTCAGGGCGTGTACATGCCCGTGAATTCGCCTGTCTGCGAAAATCTGATGGATGCGATTGCCAACGCGCAAGGTGGTAATCAATTAGCAGTAGTGACAAGTGACGCGTGTGTCGTTACATCCTCAGTCTCCGCAGCAAATAGGGTCAATGCTTACGGGTCGGGCCCTGATGTCACTGCGCTTGCGAAAAATCCATTCTACGAAAGCGAGTACAAACCGGCGTATCTGTCGAGTTATGGGAAAGAGCCTCTTTCGGTGTGGAACACCTCTGCATTTGATGCGGCGAATCTTGTTTTCGACGCAATCCGTAGAGCGGCGATTGTGCAGCCTGATGGCTCGCTCCTTCTCCCCAGAAGTGCACTTGTAGGAGCAATGCGAGTTGTCGATGGTTATGGAGGGGTCTCAAATCGTCTTGCCTGCATGCCAACAGGGGACTGTGCTCAATCGGCGACGATTGGAATATTCCGCGCTCCAGCATGGCCGGTTGGTGGCTCCGCCCAGTTTGCACAACCTGTCTTCTCAAAGACAAAGACTTTGGCGTCTGTTGTTCGCGACAAGTAGCCCCGCCAAGATTGCCGAGTCTTCTGCGCTGATGGGTCAATGAGGTCAGACTAGAGACATGCAATCTCCGGTTCTTGGCTTTAGTCATCTTCAACTGTGTGTGCGCGATGTGCGCGCGTCGGTTGCCTGGTACTGCGCTGCGCTCGGCATGGAAGTCATGTCGGAACATGGCGACGTTGTTGCGCTTCGTCACCGTGAGGCTCGCCTCGTCATTGTTGTGTCGCCGGGCGAACCCGATGTTGACCATTCGCCGATCGATCACCTGGCATTCGCAGTTGCCGATGGCCCGACGCTTGAAGCATGGGCATCGCATCTTCGTGAACTGGGACTCGAAGTTCCCGCGGTTGTCGACGAGCTCGGCAAGCCATCGCTGCAGTTGCGTGACCCCGATGGCAATGCCGTCGAGTTAGTCGCGCCGGCGCCTCGTTAACCCGAGAACGAAAACAGGTCGTAGCCCAGGCGGGCAACAAGTGATGCCGTTGCATCAAGCGGGAGCCCAATGACATTGGTTGGGCTTCCATCGATTCGATGAACGAAGATCGCTGCGGATCCCTGCATTCCGTAGCCGCCAGCTTTGTCGAAAGGTTCGCCGGTGGCGATGTACCAGTCGATCCAGGCGTCGGGCACGGGTGCAAACGATACGGCAGTGGTGATCACAGTCGATTCGTCTCGAACGGTGCCATCGGCATCGATAGCCAATGCACACACACCGGTGTGGACGTGATGAACCGAATTAGACAGTTTGCGCATGAGTGCGCGCGCATCGTCTTCGTCAACTGGCTTGCCGAGTAGTTCGCCATTGAGGTCGACGGTCGTATCGGCCGCGATCACGAGTTCGCCAGTCCCGGCAACGGCGGCGGCTTTTTCACGGGCGAGACGAAGAA
>JBIIVE010000008.1:0-46153 GCA_044339605.1 Acidimicrobiales bacterium | reverse complement strand
CAAGTCCAACCTTTGCGCCTTCGATCTGACGAGCGCCTGCTTCACCACGAAGGTGGTAACAGATCTCCCAGATGTTGGCGATGCCGGTTGCAGCGATGGGATGACCCTTCGATTCAAGACCACCAGACACATTCACTGGGGTCTTGCCATCACGCGTGGTTGCGCCTGAAAGGAAGAAATCAACAGCATTGCCCTCGGTGCAAAGCATGAGGTTGTCGTAGTGCACGAGTTCGGCGGTGGCGAAGCAGTCATGAAGTTCGACAAGGTCGAGATCTTCCGGACCAACGCCAGCAAGCTCATACGCCTGCTTTGCTGCTGCACGAGTCAGCGTGTTGACGTCGGGAAGGATCTGACATGCCTCTTGGTATGGGTCGCTCGTAAGAACCGATGCCGAAACCTTGACGGCGCGCTTCTGCTGTTCCTTTGACAACGTGCGGAGCTTCTCGCCTGAGACGACGACGGCTGCTGCAGCGCCATCGCTGTTGGCCGAGCACATTGCACGAGTGTTCGGGTAGGCGATCATGGGCTCGGCCATGATCTGCTCAACCGACATGTCCTTCTGAATTGCCGCAAGCGGATTCATGGTGGAGTTGAAGTGGTTCTTGGCCGAAATGCCGGCGAAGAGTTCGAAATCAGCGCCGTCATAAGGATGCTTGTGCAGGTATTCCATGCCGACCTGAGCGAACACGCCGGGCATCATGTCGGTACCGAGCTTGCCCTCGAAACCAGACACTGCGCCGTAACGACCAGCCGGTGTCCATTCGTCGGAAGCTGCGCCGCCGAAACCGGCGCCGAGCATGCCTGCACCCGAAAGCTTTTCGACACCAACGGCGAGACCCATATCGCATTCGCCCGCCTTGATCGCCATGATCACGGTACGAAGCGCGGTTGCACCAGTTGCACACGCATTCGCGACGTTGAACACCGGGATGCCGGTCTGGCCGATCTGCTTTTGCAATTGCTGACCGATACCTGCCGCAGCACCCATGAGGTTGCCGGCAGCGAGGATGCCCATGTCTTTGATGGTGACGCCACCGTCGGCGAGCGCAGCAAGCGCAGCCTCGGAAGCAAGATCGACAACGTCCTTGTCCGGATGCTTTCCGAACTTGGTCATGTTGATGCCGAGAATCCAAATGTCATCGTTTGCCATTGTCAGTCCCCTCAGTTGACCGGCTCGAAGCCGTAGTTGATGGCCTCGGTGCCTGCGGTATCGGCGCCGATGGAATAGGTGGTGAGTCGAACCTTCTGTCCGAGCGCAATGTTTGCCGCCTCGGCAGGAGTGTTGATGAGTTGACCGCGAACGCTTGTGCCGCCAAGGTCAACGACTACAGGAACGTAGTTGTCGGCGCCCGGGATAAACGCTGTGACGATCGTGAACGAACGAATCTCGCCTTCGGTGGCGATATCGGTCTTCTTGAACGAAGTACCGCCACACGATGCACATGCATTGCGTCGATCGAAGAACTTTGCACCACAGTCGGTGCACTCATTGGCAACCAGGTGCGGAGAGTCTCCGAGCACCAAATAGTCGACCATTGGAATTTGCTGAGCCACTGCTCCCCCTTCACAGCGCCGGTGCGCCGTTGTCTGGACTGGCGAATCGTACGGCAGTCCGAGCAGAACCCTGACACCAACCGAATAATCGCCCACCCCATCTGTTACTTTTGCCGGATGAGGCCCCATCCTGAGATCAGTCGTCGTCGGGCTCTGGGCCTTGGGGCAGGCATTCTTGGGGCGATGGTGCTGGCTCCCAGTTCGCTGGCCAGCGCGACGGTTTCAGGCTCAACACAACCCTGCGATGGCGGGTTCGCCGGCTATTGGCATGGCCCTTCAAACCCTTACAACGAGGACAACCTCGGTGGTTCGAATCCAGTCGGTTCTGAGAATCTCATAACCAATGGTTCGTTCGAGGACGGAGCCCCCGGGAACACCGCACCAGGTTGGACCTTCGTTCCTCCGCCACCGCCGTGACACCGGATTCAGCGCTCATCAAGCGCTGGTCACCGGAACCCATTCTGGCTTCGGCGCTGTGCCTACAAGCCATAGGCGAGTTCGGACAACACCTCTCCAACGCAGGATTCATCAACCGGTTCGGGCGTCTTCAAATCGACGATGAGAAGAATCAAACACTGGCTGACCTCGCTTTAGGCAAGTACGTCGACGTTGCGGCTGCATCGCGCTTCCTTGGTGGACCACAGCCGGTTGCTGTGCTGATTGAAAACGGAGCAGCAACCATCACCGAGGAAAGTCGAATCTCACTTTCCTTCGAAGTCTTGTCGGACGGAAAAGCGATGGCGATTCTCCCCTTTCTCGATTCGGCCGATGACGTTCCGGTCGACAGTGTCTATGCCGGCACAGATACCTGGCTCTTACGCGATCAAGCCTGGAAATACGGGCTATACGGAAAGCGAGCGATCGATCTTGGGACAGGAACAGGACTCGTCGCCGCGTTCCTCACCTCGCGATACGAAACAGTCATTGCGACCGACATCAATCAACGAGCAACACAAACTGCTCAACTGAGTCGCGAGCTTCTTCCGGATACTGCAAAGTCGCGAATGCACGTTATTGCAAATGACGTCGCCGCTGGAATTCATCCTGGAACCTTTGACTTTGTTTGCGTGAATGCGCCGTGGGTGCCGGCTCATCGAGCCGATGGGCGCATCTACTCCCAAGGCGGAGAAACTGGATTCGAACTTCCACGCCGATTCATTCTTGAAGGCACCGAGCTTCTCGCTCCCGGCGGAGTGTTCGTTGCCCTCTGCGCTGAGCTGGCATTCCTTGACGGAACAAATCCATTGCGTGATCTGATCGAAGACTTTGAACGCAGAGGATTCACGACGCTCATCGAGCCAACTCCCGCACCACATCCTTTCCATACCGCCGCTGACGGAACTGCAGAGACACTTCCCGGACTCGAATCGGCACGACATGTCACCGTTGTGATCCAGCGCAAAACATCATGACTTCGACGTCACCCGTCTCAACACACCAAGAACCTGGAGTTGTCATCCAATGAGCGGCATGCAGATTTTCGTAAAGACCCTCACAGGGAAAACCATCACTCTCGATGTCGAAGCTTCCGACTCGATCGAAAACGTCAAACAAATAATTGAAGATCGCGAGGGAATTCCTCCGTCTCAGCAGCGACTCATCTTCGCTGGCAAGCAGCTCGAAGACGGAAGAACCCTCGCTGACTACAACATTCAGAAAGAGTCAACCCTTCATCTCGTCATACGTCTTCAGGTGGCCACAGGGGTCGTCACATATTTGGGCATCGACGAGGCCCCACCGGTTCTCACCACCGAAGGCATCACTCCTCAGATTGAAGCAAACGCCCAGCTCGCAATCCTCGCCCTGAACGCCACCATGACACAGGGCGATATCGAGCTTTCACAAGGGACCTACGAGTTCTCCTTCTGGGCCAAAGGCGAACTCATCTGGGACTTCACCTTCTATGACACCAACGGAAACATCATCGGAAGCTTCGGCAGCTCAACAACCGGAGCGCTGCTCGGACTCACCCAATTCAACGAACAGTTCACCGTCCCAACCGGCACTACAACCTGCGACCTCTCATTTGTCGCAACCTCCAACAGCGCCCTCATCGATCTTGTAAGCCTCACCGCAATCGCCGAATGCGAACCCGCAGGTCCCGAAGCGCCATCAGTAACCCCTAGCTTCACAGGCTGAACCAAGACATGGATTGGTAAACGATGCAGATCTTCATAAAGAAAGCCTCAGGAGATTTGATCGTGCTCGACGTTGAGCCATCGGACACGATCGAAAATGTCAAGCAGAAGGTCCAGGACAAAGAGGCGATACCACCCGATCAGCAACAACTGATCTTCGCCGGCAATCACCTCCAAGACGGCCGCACCCTTTCCGATTACAACATCCAAAAAGAGTCAACTCTTGATCTCGTAGTACGCCTCCGACCCTCAACAGGCGTCGTTACCTATCTTGAAATGAGTGAGACGCCGCCGGCACTTACTGCCGATGGCCTTTCGCCTCAGATCGACGCCAATGCCCAGCTCGCAATCCTTGCGTTGAATGCCACCATGACGCAGGAGGACATCGAGCTGGCACAAGGAACCTACGAGTTCTCCTTCTGGGCCAAAGGCGAACTCGATTGGGACTTCACCTTCTACGACACCAACGGAAACATCATCGGAAGCTTCGGCAGCTCAACAACCGGAGCGCTGCTCGGACTCACCCAATTCAACGAACAGTTCACCCTCCCAACCGGCACCACAACCAGCGATCTCACATTCGTTGCACGTTCAGACAGCGCCCTCATCGATCTTGTAAGCCTCACCGCAATCGAACTTTGCGAGACAACAGCAGAGACCGCGACCGGCACCGACCAAACGATCAATCCAAGCTTCACCGGCTGAAGATTCTTAAGGAGCGCTCGCGATGCAGATCTTCGTCAAAACCCTCACTGGCAAAACCATCACGCTTGAGGTCGAAGCCTCCGAAGCGATCGAAGGCATCAAGGCCAAAATTCAGGACAAAGAGGGCATCCCGGCGGACCAACAGCGACTCATTTTCGCTGGCAGACAACTTGAAGACGGCCGAACTCTGCAGGATTACAACATCCAGAAAGAGTCAACCCTTCACCTAGTGCTCCGCCTACGGGGGGCCACTACCGGTGTCGTCACGTATCAACAATTATCTGAAACGCCGCCGGTACTTGCTGCCGATGGTCTGTCGCCTCAGATCGACGCCAATGCGCAGCTCGCAATCCTTGCGTTGAATGCAACCATGACGCAGGGCGACATCGAGCTGGCACAAGGAACCTACGAGTTCTCCTTCTGGGCCAAAGGCGAACTCGATTGGGACTTCACCTTCTACGACACCAACGGAAACATCATCGGAAGCTTCGGCAGCTCAACAACCGGAGCGCTGCTCGGACTCACCCAATTCAACGAACAGTTCACCCTCCCAACCGGCACCACAACCAGCGATCTCACATTCGTTGCACGTTCAGACAGCGCCCTCATCGATCTTGTAAGCCTCACCGCAATCGAACTTTGCGAGACAACAGCAGAGACCGCGACCGGCACCGACCAAACGATCAATCCAAGCTTCACCGGCTAGCAATCACTCCTCCGTCGGGACCAAAGGCAAGCCTGAACCTCGCATTGTGAAGAATCAGCAGAGCCAGCCCGTCCGGCATCGCCTTAACCACGTCTTGCACTGCGTTCGACTGACACACTCTGTGGATTCGCTCTCAATGACTCTGAGGTTCTCGTGACTCGCACTGCCATCACAAACGCAACGATTGTCACCGTCGATGCAAACGACTCCGTGATCACGAACGGGACCATCGTCATTGACGGCCACGTGATCTCCGAAGTACTACCCGCTGGCGCTTCGCCTGCATCAGCTGTCGATCACACAATCGACGCTGGTGGCGGAATCGTGATGCCGGGACTCATCAACGCTCACACACATCTCGCAATGACTGCGTTCCGCGGCTTTGCCGACGATGTTGACCTTCAAGACTTTCTCGGAAAGCTCTTTCCCGCCGAGGCGAAGATCATGTCCGATCGCCATGTGCGTGTTGGTGTGCGAGCTGCGTTCGCCGAAGCGATGCTCTCCGGTTGCACCTCGGCACTCGACATGTACTGGTACGCCGATGCCAGCCTCGAAGAAGCGACCAAGGCCGGTTTCAGACTGCAGACCGGGCCAATATTCATTGGCTCGAATGGGCCCGACAACATCCCATTCGAGCAACGACTCACGAACGCGAAAGCCTCGACGCCGCATTCTTGGATCATGGCGCATGGCACCTACACGATGGACCCGGAGCAACTTGCTGAAGTTGGTGAACTCGCTGCCACTGAGGGCGCCCGCTTTCACATTCACGCGTCAGAGAATGCCGGTGAGGTTGCCGACGTTCAGGGCCGCTATGGGCGAACACCAGTCGAGTTACTCGATGACAAAGGACTCCTTCGTTCGGGCACGGTTCTTGCGCACGCGGTCGTGCTTTCTGATGCGGAAATCGCGCGCCTAGCGGAAACGCAAACTGCTGTTGCCCATTGTCCAAGTTCGAACATGAAGTTGGCATCGGGATTCTGCCGTGTTCCAGAGTTGCTTGCTGCGGGAGTGACCGTGGGCCTCGGCACTGACGGCCCATCTTCGTCGAACGATCTGGACATGCTCGCCGCCATGCGCGTCGCTGCCCTCATCCATAAAGGCAACCGCCTTGATCCCACGGTGTTGCCCGCTGCAGCCATTCTTCGAATGGCAACTATGGGATCGGCTGCGGCGCTTGGGATCGACCAACTGGTCGGTTCCATTGAAGTCGGGAAGAACGCAGACCTTGTCCGCCTCGACCCATCCTCACCCTCGCTTACGCCGGTCTACGACCCAATCTCCACCATCGTCTACGCCGCCTCGCGCGCCGATGTCGTTGACGTGTGGATCGACGGTGTGGCCGTTGTCCAGAACCGGACCTGCACCACGCTCAATATGGATGCGGTCCTTCGCGACCTCCGCAATGAAGGCCTTGCAATTACAGGGTGATCCGGGTGCTTCCCGTCGCTCGGCCGCGGTCGCTACCGTTCCTCACGCATGACCGGACGGCCTGAAGAGACGACAACCGCCGAACCCGGCACCAAACGGTTTGCTCATATCCCCGCGCTCGACGGGTTACGGGGTCTCGCCGTTGTTGCGGTGGTGATGTATCACTTCGCCCCTGAAATCGTGCCGGCCGGATTCCTCGGTGTCGACATCTTCCTCGTGCTTTCCGGTTTCCTCATTACGTCGCTCGCCCTCGAAGAGGTCGACCGCACGAAATCAATGTCAGCTTCGGGGTTCTTCGCCAGACGCGCTCGCCGACTCCTACCTGCCTCAATCGCCACAATCGTGGTCGTGGTCATTGTTGCCAGGATCCTTGATCACGGTTCTGTTGATTCGTCGCTGCGTGGACACGCTGTTGCCGCTCTCACCTACATCGCCAACTGGTGGTCGATCGCTCAGCAGAACTCGTACCAAGCCGCGTTCGGCACCGAATCTCCGCTCAACCATTTCTGGTCGCTTGCCGTCGAAGAGCAGTTCTATTTGATGTTTCCGCTAGCCCTAATCGGAACAATCGCTCTTTTGAAGCGACGCATCGGGCTACATCGCCTCACTCACATTGCACTCGTCGGAGCTGCGGTCGGAGCAGTTGCTTCGTGTGCACTCATGTGGATCCTGCGGACACCTGGTTCCGATCCGTCACGGGTTTACCTCGGCACCGATACGCGTTCGCAAGCTCTCTTCGTGGGTATTGCGATTGCCTGCATCATCCGCCTCTGGCCGGTGAATTCCTTGAAGGCCGCGACCCGCACGGTGCTCACCACAGCAGCGCTTGTTGCGCTCGCCGCGTTGGTCGGCATTGCAAGTACTGCCGACTTCCGTTCGGACTGGCTTTACACGGGAGGATTTCTCCTCATAGCGATCGCGACAGGCATCATCGTGCTCGCGCTCAATGGTCATGATTCCATCGTTACGAAGGTACTTAGTTTTCGCTGGTTCCGAACACTCGGGCTCGTTTCCTACGGGCTCTACCTCTGGCATTGGCCAATCAAAGTGTTCGTCACAGGAGAACGGTTACACCTCAGTGACGATCAGGCCGGCCGCATCGAACTTTTCGTCATTCGCGTCGCTCTCACCGCAGGTGCCACCGCGCTCAGCTGGTACCTGATTGAGCAGCCTTTCCGGCGACGCAAACCAGCGTCAAACGATGCTGCTACAACCACGCAATTGAGTCGCACCGGCATAGGAGCAATCGGACTCGCTGCGCTCTTTGTCGGGGTCGTTTGGGTCGCTGCTGCGCCATCAGCACCAGCGCAAACCGACTTCTCTTCGAAGATTGCGCCATCGTCTGTCAGCACAAAGAACGCTGAGCCTCCCATTTCACTGCTGTGGTTCGGCGATTCAGTGGCGTGGACGATAGGTGGCGGAATCGTCGAATTTCCCTGGCCCACCGGGTACGACTCGCCGTTCGACCCCACACGCATCGTTATTTGGAACAAAGGAATCTCCGAATGTTCATTCATGCAACAGCAAACAAAGTCCTTCGGAATCCTGCGCAGCGGTGGGGGATCTTGCGTGGGCTGGGAAACCAATTGGCGCGATGCATCGGCTTCGTTTTCGCCCGACGCCATTGTTTGGTCAGGCGCCTTGCGCGATACCTATGACGTACTTGTTAATGGAACTTGGGTCGCCTTCGGTTCGCCTGAATGGATCGCCCTCTACAACGCAGAACTCGATAAAGCCGCCGCGATTGCCACCGAAAATGGCATACCGCTCGTCATCGTTTCTCAGGCCGATCCAAAAGTCCTCCCCGATGAGAAACGCGAGGACAGTCTCACGGCTTCAAACATCGGAAAGTTCACCCAGTTGCGCCAGATCCAACGCGAGTACGCGCTCGTTAATAGCGACACGACGGTGTCAATTGATCTCAATGAGCTGTTGTGCGCAGGCGGACCTTGCGAAGAGCTCACGCCGAGCGGCAAAACCATTCGGATTGATCATCTGCACTACTCAACTGCCGGAGCTGCCCACATTGCTCCGACCGTAACCACCGCAATCGAGAGCGCGTTCAAGCAGTGGCACGCGCAGCACAGGAACTGATGGCGCTCAACGCGCCACATGAATTGCGCGGTTTACGGGATGCGAAGGCCAGAGATGTTGCGGCTGATGACCAGACGCTGAATCTCTGAAGTTCCTTCGAAGATGGTGAAGATCTTTGCGTCGCGGTGCCAACGCTCGACGGGGTACTCACGGGTGTAGCCGTAGCCGCCAAGAATCTGGATGGCTTGTTCAGTCACCCACACGGCAACCTCGCCAGCCTTGAGCTTCGACATTGATCCTTCGCCCGCCTTGAACTCCTTGCGAGTCGCGGCCATCCACGCGGCGCGATGGACCAGAAGTCGGGCAGCGTCGATTTCCATCTTCATGTCGGCGAGCTTGAACGCGATCGATTGATTCATGATGATCGGTCGGCCAAAAGCCTGGCGCTCTTTCGCGTATTCAAGTGAGTACTCGTAGGCCGCTCGAGCAACACCAAGCGCTTGTGCTCCAACAGCGGGACGTGTGGCTTCAAACGTTGCCATTGCCGGCTGCTTCTGGCCGCTGCTTCCAGATTCGCGTGCTCGAGCGAGTTTCTCGTCGAGCTTTTCCTTGCCGCCGAGCAAGCAACGACCCGGAACGCGCACATCGTCGAGAACAACTTCAGACGTGTGCGAGGCCTTGATGCCGTGCTTCTTGTACTTCTGTCCCATCGACAAACCCTTGGTGCCGGGAGGAACAACGAACGATGCCTGACCACGACCCTTGAGTTCGGGATCAACCGCAGCAACAACGACGTGAATGTCGGCAATGCCACCGTTGGTGATCCATGCCTTGGTGCCGTTAAGCACCCACTCGTCAGTCTTTTCGTCGTACACCGCACGCGTGCGCAATGACGAAACATCGGAACCAGCGTCGGGTTCGCTCACACAGAACGCACCGAGCTGCACCTTGTCGGCAGTGCCGTAACACTGCGGCACCCATTCCATGACCTGTTCGGGCGTGCCGTTGCCACTGATACCTGCGGCGGCAAGACCAGAACCGAAGATGGAAAGACCGATACCGGCATCGCCCCAGAACAATTCTTCGATTGCGAGAACAATTGAAAGACCGGTGGGATCGCCGAGGTTT
Source organism: Acidimicrobiales bacterium (assembly GCA_044339605.1). GTDB lineage: Bacteria > Actinomycetota > Acidimicrobiia > Acidimicrobiales > Acidimicrobilacustridaceae > Acidimicrobilacustris. The sequence goes on along the minus strand of JBIIVE010000008.1, from coordinate 36,457 downwards.
GCGGCCATGAACTCCCAGCCGTACAAACCGATGTTGGCGGCTTCTTGCACAATCGGCCACGGAAATTCTTCGCGCTCGTCCCACTCTTCAGCGGCGGGACGAATCACATCGGCAGCAAATGTGTGGACCCAGTCGACGAGCGTCTGCTGGTCCTCGTTGAGATCAAGGCTGTAATCGGACATTGGCGTTCCTCTCGGGGGACCCGGTTGCATCCGGGGACGACGCGTGCGTCCGCAAAGTTACCCTGCGGTAACCGCCGATGCCGACTTGGGGCGACCAGGCACAAGTGTGAGGGCGAAAGCAGCCAATGCCGCACCCACCGCATACGGCCAACCCATGCCTGCCCATTGAAAGAGCGCCCCTGCGGCAAGGGGCCCGACAACTCGTCCGGCGCCTCCGGCCGATTGCTGCCAGCCCAGCCAGACGCCCGTGTCGCGCCCAGCCCGACCTGCCACTGCCGAGGAAAGGGTAGGAGTCAGTAGCCCCTGCCCAACCGTGAGCAGCAGCAGAGCGACGACCAGACCCGCCCAACCAAGATCAAAGGCAAGAACGAATAGCCCGAAACAGTTCGAGATCAAACCGAAGCGAAGAGTTCGGGTCTCGCCCAGTCGACGCGTCACTGGACCGACGAGACCACCTTGCACACCAACGAGCACGACGCCGATACCTGCGAACACGGCTGCCGTTCCAGACAGCCCAAGTCCGTAGCGATTGCTCGCCAACAATGAAAATGTCGCTTCGAAACCGCTAAAGGCGACAATGCCGACAAACGCAATGACGATCAGGCGAATGATTTCTGCGCGACGGGCCGGAGAGGTGTGATCGTCATGAGCGTGATGAAACACGCCGTGAGCGGGTTCAACAATCCCTGGTCCGTCGAGTGCGGGGGCCGCTGCAATGTTTTCTGCATCAGCGTCCGCTGCAGCAGCTTCCGCCTCGCGCGCAGCAACGACATCCGGTCGCGCGAGGGGATGTCCCGCTACTCCGTGCGTGGTTTCAGGAAGTCGCTTCAGCGCAATAAGCGCATTGGTCGCCGCAATCGCTGCCGCCACAAAGAAAGGCGCTTTCGGATCAACGAGGGCGGCAAGGCTGCCGATGATGGGACCGGCAACAAATCCAACACCAAATGCTGCACCGATCAAGCCCATGTAGCGGGCGCGTTGACGAGCCGGAGAAATGTCGGCCACGGCCGCCTGGGCGACCGACACCGACGCGCCCGATATGCCATCAATGATCCGGCCAAGAAACAGAATCCACAATGCGCCAGCAAAACCCGTTACGAGCGAACCAACTGCCGTTCCGCACAGCGAAAGAATGATGATGGGCTTGCGACCAATGCGATCGCTCAATTTTCCCCACACCGGAGCGAACACGAGTTGTGCAAGTGAGAACGTGGCGGACAAGAGTCCGATAACAGCAGCACCGGCACCAAACCGTTCTGCGTAAAGCGGAAGGATCGGCAACACAATGCCGAAGCCGATGAGGTCAATTGCGACGGTTGTCCAAATGACCCAGAACCCGCGCGGGAACGGCTGACGTTCTTTCTTCTTTGCCATCAGGCGGGACGAACCTGGGTGCCGTCGGCGGTGTCCTCAACGAGCCAACCGGCGCCGGTGAGTTCATCGCGAATGGCGTCAGCAGCGGCCCAGTCCTTGGCTGCGCGGGCCTCGTCACGAGCACGAGCACGTTCAAGAATCTCGGCAGGAACTTCTTCGCCGCCAGCGTTGAGGACAAGCCCGACCGCGCGACAAATTTCAAAGGCCGCGGCCGCTAGCGGTGCCGCGGTTGTGGAATCGCCCGCATCAAGTGCCGTGTTGGCTTGACCAACAAGACCAAATAACAACGCCACAGCAGCAGGTGTATCGAGATCGCTGTCCATAGCGACGCGGAACGCCTCGACTGATGCAGCGTCGGGTGCGCCCGCCAGTCCGGCATTTGCCGCGCGACGGGCGAAGGCATCGAGTCGACGCAACGCAGCTGACGCATCGTCGGTTGTCGCGCGAGTGACTTCAAGAGGCGTGCGATAGTGCGACCGGAGAACGAGCAAGCGATACGCGCGCGGATCGGTGGATTCAACGAGATCGAGAAGATTGGTGAAGTTGCCGAGGCTCTTTGACATTTTCTCGCCGCCGACTTCAACAAAGCCGTTGTGCATCCAATGCCGCGCAAACGTGCGACCGGACGCCAACGCCTGGGCGCGTTCGTTCTCGTGATGCGGAAAGGCGAGGTCTTGGCCTCCGCCATGAAGATCGAATCCTTCACCCAAGAGGTCGAGCGACATCACGACACACTCGGTATGCCAACCCGGTCGGCCTTCGCCCCACGGCGATGGCCACGAAGGTTCTCCCGGCTTGGTGAACTTCCAAAGCGCGAAATCAATCGGCGAATGCTTGTGATCTGCCACTTCGACGCGCGCGCCAGCTTGCAGCGATTCGATCGACTGACGGGCAAGCAATCCGTAGTCAGAAACAGCAGCCGGAGTGAAGTACACGCCGTCGTCGGAAACGTAGGCAACATCGCGAGCGATCAGGTCGGCAATGAGTTCAACCATTTGATCGACATAGGCAGTGGCATGCGGGTCGGAGGTTGGACGCTCGACGCCGATGGCCTCCATGGCCTTCCACCACACCTGCTCACACTTCTGCGCGATATCGGACCACTCTCGGCCTTCGTCGTTCGCCCGCTTGATGATCTTGTCGTCGATGTCAGTGATATTCGAGACGTAGTTGACCTCGAGGCCAGTCCATGTGAGATAACGGCGCAGAACGTCGAACACGAGTGAGAAGCGACCATGACCCAGATGGGGTGGCCCGTAGACCGTTGGCCCGCACACGTACATCGAGACCTTCCCCGGTTCACGGGGTTCGAAGGGCACAACCTTGCCCTGAGCGGTATCGAAGAGGTGCAGCACGACTGGCAACGCTACCTGTCCCCACACCCCCTCCTGCGAGTCCTCACGTGAGTCGAACAGGCGGGGCGAACTAGCGTGATCGGGTCATGACATCGGCCACCCCCACCCCGCGAAGCAGTTGGACCGTCCCCCAAAAGCCCGACCTTGAGGGCCTTGAGGCCCGCTGGGGCGCGACCTGGGACGCCGACGGCACCTATTCCTTTGATCGCACCGCCACCCGAGATGGCGTGTACTCGATCGATACTCCTCCCCCGACCGTCAGTGGCTCGCTCCATGTCGGCCATGTCTTCAGTTACACCCACACCGACACCATCGCCCGCTACCAGCGCATGCGTGGCAAATCGGTCTTCTATCCAATGGGATGGGACGACAACGGCCTGCCCACCGAACGTCGAGTGCAGAACTACTACGGCGTGCAGTGCGATCCCTCACTGCCGTACGACCCCGACTTCGCAACGCCGACACCCATGTCCGATCGCCCAAAGGAAGACCAGAAGAAACTTCCGGCGCAGATCAGCCGCCGCAACTTCATTGAGTTGTGCACCACGCTCACTGCTGAAGATGAAAAAGCATTTGAAGAACTCTTCCGAACGCTCGGACTTTCGGTCGACTGGTCACTCACCTACGCGACCATCGACGACCGCTGTCGTCGCGTTGCCCAGCGCGCATTCCTTCGCAACCTTGCGCGCGACGAGGCCTACCAAGCCGAAGCTCCAGTGTTGTGGGACGTCGATTTCCGTTGCGCCGTTGCTCAGGCCGAACTTGAAGATCGAGAAATGCCTGGCGCATATCACCGTCTGCCGTTTGTTCGCACCGACAACGGTGAACCGATCCACATCGAAACAACTCGCCCTGAACTTCTTGGTGCGTGTGTTGCACTCGTTGCTCACCCCGACGACGAGCGATACAAGCCGCTTTTTGGTTCGACTGTTCGAACGCCCCTTTTCGGTGTCGAAGTTGAAATCAAGCCGCATGAATTAGCCGATCCCGAAAAGGGCTCTGGCATCGCGATGATCTGTACGTTCGGTGATCTCACCGACGTCATTTGGTGGCGTGAACTCCAACTCGAAACTCGCTCCATCATCAGCGTCGACGGTCGCATCCAGTCCGAAGCGCCGGAATGGATCGTGGCCGCAGGTGAGAGCGCAATTGCTGCTTACGGCGAACTTGCCGGCAAGACAATCAAGCAGGCTCAGGTTCGCATCGTTGACCTACTGCGCGACGCCAACCAGCTCGATGGCGAACCAAAGCCCATCACGCACCCGGTGAAGTTCTTCGAAAAGGGCGATCGCCCTCTCGAAATTCTCACCAGTCGTCAGTGGTATTTGCGTAACGGTGGACGCGATCTTTCATTGCGCGAAGCACTGCTCGAACGCGGCAAAGAACTTCACTGGCATCCGCCGCATATGCGCGTTCGTTATGAGAACTGGGTGAACGGCCTTAACGGCGACTGGCTCGTCAGTCGTCAGCGCTTCTTTGGCGTTTCGTTCCCGATTTGGTATCCGCTCGATGCCGATGGTTCACCCATCCACGATCAGCCCATCACTGCAGACGAATCGGCGTTGCCCGTCGACCCCGCTACCGATACACCTGCGGGTTATACCGAAGCGCAGCGTGACATGCCTGGCGGGTTCACCGGCGATCCCGATGTCATGGACACATGGGCAACCTCTTCGCTCACTCCCCAGATCGCAACCGGATGGGGCGAGGACGACGACTTGTTCGCTCGCACGTTCCCAATGGACATGCGCCCGCAAGCACACGAGATCATCCGCACCTGGCTCTTTTCCACCACCGTTCGTTCACATCTCGAGCACAACTCAATCCCGTGGCGCAACGCGAGCATCTCCGGCTGGGTGCTCGACCCCGACCGCAAGAAGATGTCGAAGTCGAAGGGCAATGTCGTCACTCCCCTTCATCTTCTTGAGCAATACGGTTCCGACGCCGTTCGCTACTGGGCAGCAAGCGCACGACCCGGCACCGACACCGCCTTCGACGAAGGCCAGATGAAAATTGGCCGTCGTCTCGGCATCAAATTGCTCAACGCCAGTCGTTTCGCTCTTGGCCTTGGTTCTGAAGATGGCGTTGCCCAGATTCATGATCCGTCAGCCATCACCGAACCGCTCGACCGAGCCATGCTCGCCGATCTTGCCGCACTAGTTGAAGATGCAACGACTGCATTCGATGGTTACGACTACGCCCGTTCCCTTGAACGCACCGAAGCGTTCTTCTGGCAGTTCTGCGATCAGTACCTCGAACTGGTGAAGACCCGTGCCTACGGAAGTCGTGGCGATGATGCCGCCCGCTCAGCACAGGCCGCTTTGCAACTCACACTCTCAACGCTGCTCCGACTCTTCGCACCGTTCCTCCCCTTCGTCACCGAAGAGGTGTGGTCCTGGTGGCAGAGCGGTTCAGTGCATCGTGCGCCGTGGCCCAATGCTTCACAACTTCGTGACGCGGCTGCCGATGGCAGCCCGCTCGCCTACGCGATGGGTGCAGAAGTCCTCAGCGCTGCACGCCGAGCAAAGACCGAAGCGAAGCGTTCGCTCAAGTGGCCGGTCGATCTCATCGACGTCACTGACACCACAGCGCGCACCGAGGCGTTCCGAAGCGTTCTTGAAGATGTTCGTGAAGCAGCAAACGCAACGTCAGTCAGCGTCGCCGTCGGCGCCGAAGTCAGCGTCGCCGTTACCCTCGCCGACGATCCCGACGCCATCTGAAGACGGCATATTCGCCTTTGCTGCTGCCGTCGGTGGCGGTGTCTTCGGCGGAGGCGTCTGCGTAATCACAACCTGCGTCGGTGATCCTGCGTAGGCAAACGAAATGCCTCGTTCGTCGAAGGTTTCCTTCATCCGTGCCCGCAATTCGCGCAGAACACCAAACTGCGCTGCTGGTTCGGTCTTAATGACCATCCGGACGTGTACGCCATCGGAATCGAATTCTTGGATGCCCCAGATCTCGGCGCGCTCGGTGATCTTTGATGACCATTCCGGATCCGACTGAATGGTGTCGGCAACTTCCTGCATGACATCGCTGACCGCTGAGATGTCAGCGTCGTAAGGAAGCACAACGTCGATGAGCGCGCGTGCCCATTCTTGACTCTTGTTCGCAACCTTCACGATCTGGCCATTGGCAACGTGCCACATCGTTCCCTCTGGGTCACGAATATGAGTAGCTCGCAACGTGATGCGCTCAACGATTCCCTTCGCGCCGCCACCGACATCAATCGTGTCACCAACGCCGAATTGATCTTCAGCAACGATGAAGAATCCGCTAATGAAATCGCGGACCATCGTTTGCGTGCCAAAGCCGAGAGCGACGCCGACGATGCCCGCCGTCGCAAGCAACGGTCCGAGGCTGATGCCCAAAATTTCAAGTGTGAAGAACAGCGCGATGAACCAGACCAGCGCTGTAGCGATTGAGCGGAACACTGCCGTGAGCGTTTCAAGTCGAGCGTCGGTGCGGACAGAAGAATCACCCGAAGCAAGCAGCACTTCCGACGTGCGCCGACGCAGCCCCCCTTTGCTTCCTCGCTTCTTTGAACTTCCGGGCAAGAACAACCGATTCATCGAACGAGAAATCATCCGACGGACGATCATGGCGACGAGGCCAGCGATGATGACCACACAGAGGATCGAAAGCGGCTTGGCAACAAACCATTCCGCAGCGCGTGCCCAGGCCTTTGAACCTGTCCACTCAAAAACGCGCTCGCAGAACCAACCCGTGTTGTCGCCGCACGCTTCCGCAAGCGCGGCGGGATCGGTTGCGGCAAGGACGAGAGAATCAATCACGACTGATGACCGTACGCGAAACGGGACCCCCGTAGGGGTCCCGTTCGAGAATCAGGTACTGCGCAGGGATCAGGACGCCAGATTGGCGTTCACAAATTCCCAGTTGACGAGCTTGTCGAGAACAACCTCGATGAACTTGGCGCGTGCATTGCGGTAATCGATGTAATAGGCGTGTTCCCAGACATCGATGGTGAAGAGGGCCTTGGCGCCATGCTTCATGGGAAGGTCGGCGTTCGGGGTCTTCATGATGGCGAGCTTGCCGTCTTTCTCGACGAGCCATGCCCAACCTGAACCGAACTGCGTAAGGCCAGCGTCGGTGATCTGCGCACGGAAGGCGTCGTAGCCACCGAAGTCGGCAGCGATGCGATCGGCGATTGCACCAGTGGGCTGACCGCCACCGTTGGGTGACAGTGAGTTCCAGAAGAAGGTGTGGTTCCAGACCTGGGCTGCGTTGTTAAACAGCGGGCCTTCGGCCTTCATGATGATGTCCTCGAGCGAGGCATTCTCGTCGGCGGTTCCGGCGACAGCCTTGTTCAAGTTGTCGACGTAGGTCTGATGGTGCTTGCCATAGTGGTATTCCATGGTCTCGGCACTGATTGTCGGTGCGAGCGCATCTTGGGCATACGGCAGAGCGGGAAGCTCGAAAGCCATGAAGGTTCCCTTCCTCGGAAGTTCGTTGGTGAGGATGGGAATCTAGCGGAGGGTCGCCGCAACCGTGCAGGCGAGCGGCGACCCTTTTGCGCTAGCGAAGTCCGAGGAGGTCGGAGCAACCGGGCCAGGCACCCCAACCGGAGCCTTCAAGCACCCGCTGCGCCACCTCGATCTGCTGCTCACGAGTCGCATCTGCAGCCACTCGGGCGAATTCGGTGCCCCCGTTCGAGGCCCATGTGCCATGAGCAAAACCAAGGCCACCTGAGAAACCCGGCACGGAGTCGGTCGCCCAATTTCCACGAGTCTCGCAATGAGCGAGCGCATCCCATACGCCGGGATCAGAGGGATCGACCCTCACTGCGGGTCGGGTCTGGACCCGCCGAGCGGGCACGGTCGTGGGGGGAGGCGGCGGGGGAAGCGTTGCCAGCGCCGCAGCGATATCGGCCATGGCGGAGTACATATCGACCGGCACAGTTACAGCGACTGGCACGAGGGCGGAGGGCTCTTCACCCTTAGCGCCGGCGGCGCCGGTTACGACGCCGACCATCACGACTGTGAACACCAAAGCAAACGCCACGACGACCACGGCCCCGTGAGTAAGGCGATCTGCGGAACGGGCGAGAAACTGATCTGCTGACATTGCGTGCTCCTTTCGTGCGCCTCCACGAGCTCCGCGACCATCACGGAGACGCCGATCGGGCGAACCCGGTCGTCATGGAATTGCAACAAAGCACCCAAATGTTTGTTGGGTTTGTCATCAAACTGCAACGACCCTCGGGCCCATTACAGGGTGACATTGGACACGTCCCAAGGCCCCCTTGGGATCGCACCACCAACACACCATGTTATTCACAGGAGATCCACAGGGCGCGGACCCCTCATTTGACGCCAATTGTGCGAACCGCAGACCTTCAGACGCCGGAAATGCCCACCGGGCAGGTCACACCCGTGCCGCCCAAACCGCAGTAACCATTCGGATTCTTCGCCAGATATTGCTGGTGGTAGTCCTCGGCGTAAAAGAACGGACCGGCCACACCAATCTCTGTCGTGACGGCGTCGAGGTGCGCAGCCGACAACATCTCGCCGAAGCGAACGGCGCTGACCTTGGCTGCCGCGAGCTGTGCTTCGTCGTTGCAGAAGATCGCTGAGCGGTACTGCGTGCCGATGTCGTTGCCCTGGCGGTGGCCTTGGGTCGGATCGTGGTTCTCCCAGAAACACCGGAGTACCGCGTCGAGGTCAGTTTGGGTTCGGTCCCACACCACAAGCACAACCTCGGTGTGGCCGGTGAGGCCCGAGCAGGTTTCTTCATAGGTTGGATTCGGCGTGTAGCCGCCGGCGTAGCCAACCGCGGTTGTGTAGACGCCGGGCAGTTGCCAGAACTTTCGTTCTGCGCCCCAGAAGCACCCCATGCCCACGACGATGGAGTCGCAGTTGTCGGGGAACGGCGGGGTCATTGGCGTTCCGAACACAAGGTGGGCAGCGGAAACGGGCATCGTTGCATCACGCCCAGGAAGCGCTGCGGAAGGGTCGACCATTTCGGGGGTGCGGGATCCGAAGAACATGACAAAAGGCTAGCGCCGAGAATCACAATCTGCCCGGGTCGTAGGCTCAACCCATGCATGTTGAGGCCATTGAACTGCGGGTGATCGCTCTCCCCATGGTCTCGCCCTTTGCTGCCTCGCATGGAACCGTGAGCACCCGCACCGCAGTCGTCGTCCGCATGCTCGGGGGTGAGGACGAAGGATGGGGCGAATGTGCCGCACTCCCCGAACCGACCTACACCGAGGAATACGTCGATGGCGCGTACCTCGCACTGCAAGAGCTTTTCGTTCCACGGCTACTTGCCACCGACGGCCCCATCAGCGCGACCGATCTTCCATCGCTCTTCGTCGACATCATCGGCCATCCGATGGCCAAAGCATCGATCGAACTCGCGCTTCTCGATGCGCAAGGCCGCCGGAGTTCGACATCGCTTTCGCAGTTCTTTGCACCTCATCCCCCGGGGCCTTCGTCGCTCGTACCTGCCGGCGTTGCCATCGGACTGCTGGAAACGCCTGAAGCTCTTGCCGCTGAGGTTACGAACCGCGTGGCCGAGGGCTACGGGCGAATCAAAATCAAAATCGCTCCTGGTAGTGACACCGATTTCGTTCGCGCCGCCCGCGAGGCAGCCGGCCCTTCAATACAACTCAGCGTCGATGCGAACGGCGCCTTCTCCCTTGACAATGCAAAGACTCTCAGCGAGCTCGATGCATTCGATCTTGCGTACATCGAGCAACCACTTGCTGCCGATAACTTGCTCGATCACTCGGAACTCGCGCGGCGTATTTCGACGCCGGTATGTCTTGACGAATCGCTTACATCAGCAGTCGTGACTCGCGAAGCGCTTGACATGGGTGCGTGTTCGGTCGTTTGCGTAAAGGCTCCGCGCTATGGGAGTTGGCTCGAAGCCGCGTCCGTTCTCGACCATTGCGCGGGCCTCGGGATCGACGCATGGGTCGGCGGCATGCTCGATTGCGGAATCGGGCGCGCGGCAAACATCGCACTCGCCGCCCATCCGGGCGCAACTCTCACTGGCGACATTGCAGCCACCTCTCGCTTTTTCGCCGAGGACATCTGCGCACCGTTCAACGTCTCAGGTCCCAGCGGCAACGGAACAATCACCGTCCCCGTTGGCCCAGGGCTCGGCGTCACCATCGACTCTGGGGCGCTAGCGAAACTGACAATTCGCACCGACATCATGCGACGCTGAGCCTCATTGGGCTCTAATGTCTGCGGCCATGAGTATCCTTGATCGTTTCCGCGTTGATGGCAAAGTCGCCATCGTCACTGGTGCCGGACGTGGCATTGGTGCCGCATCTGCCCTAGCCCTTGCTGAAGCTGGCGCCGATGTTGCCATCACTTCTCGCAGCGTCGACCAACTCGAAGAGATCGCAACCGCTATCCGCGGTTTCGGTCGTCGCGCGTTCGTGCTTCCCGGCGATGTCAACAAGCTCGAGTTTCTCGACGAGTTCGCCAATGCTGCGATCGAAGAACTCGGCAAGATCGACATCGTGGTGAACAACGCTGGCGGATCGCCTCCCGCAGCCATCACCGACGTCACGGCTAAGTCGTTTGAAGCCGCGTTCCACTTCAACGTGACCACTGCCCTTGCTCTTACGCAGGCATGCATTCCGCAGTTGGTCGAGAACCACGGTTGCGTCGTGAACATCTCCTCGATGGCCGGACGCACCGCCGCTCGAGGCCTCACCCAGTACGGCGTCGCTAAGGCCGGGCTCAGCCACCTCACCCGCTACCTCGCCACTGACCTCAACCCGAAGGTCCGCGTGAACGGCATTGCGGTTGGGGCAACGGCAACTTCAGCACTTGAAACTGTTCTCGTCATGCCGGAGATCCGCGACGCCATGATCGCCAACACGCCGCTTCGCTTCATCGGCGAACCAGAGGACATCGCTCTCGGCGTTCTGTACTTGTCGTCGCCCGCGGCGCGTTATGTCACCGGCAAGATCATCGAAATCGATGGCGGCACCGAGTCGAGCACGCTCGACATTCCGATTCCCGATTTCTGATTCGAGTTTCGGAACTCAGATCGCGACGGTTTCGGTGTCGCGACCAGAACGAAGCGTGGTTCCTGGCGTATCGCCGGTGACCTTGCCGTCGCGAACAATCTCGACACCATTCACGATGGTGGCGTCGATGCCCGTTGCTTCTGAGTAGAGGCGCCAGCCGTTGGCCGGAAGGTCTTGACGGGGCACGACTTCGCCGGGGCCAACCTTGTCCGGATCGAGAATGACGAGATCGGCGAACCAACCTTCGGTAACACGTCCGCGATCGCGCACACCGTAAAAGCGTGCCGGCGCATCGGTGAACAACTGCACCGCTCGTTCAAGCGAAATGAGCTGACGATTACGAACTGCTTCGGCCAAGAAGCCGGTGTGGCACGCGAACGTCTTCATCATGTCGAGATGGGCACCCGCATCGGAACCGCCAGCGATGACTCGGGGGTCATTTTCGAGAAGTCGGACACGCTCGACCCATGACTCGTCGTCGGTACCGATAAAGCGTGGCTCGAGGCCCGTGAGCAGATCGTCGGCAACAACGATGTCGAGGAGCGCGTCGATCGGTGCAACTCCCTTTTCGTTTGCAATGTCGACAACGAGTCGGCCGACGTACGGACGCAGCTCATCTTTCGAGACATCGATGATGCGGTAGTCAGCAAGCGCGGCAAGCGAGTGTTGAGGAGGCATCTGTGAAAGTGCGGCAGCGATCGTTGCGCGCACTGCAGGATCAGAAAGTGCCGCTTTTCGTTCGGGCAGCGGCAAATGAATGACGTCTTTAATTCCAGGAAGGATGTCGAGAACAAACCCGGTTGCAAAGCAGAGGCGCATGCGCATTGGCTCGGGAAGACACAACCCAACGACATGACCGCCCTTGGCTGCAGCCACATCTGAAGCCGACAGTTTGTTTGCTCGACCTTCCGCGGTAGCGGGATCAGAAGAAACAACCATCACGTTCCAGTTGAGCGAACGCTGGGCAGCGACGCTCATATCGGCCATCAGATTCATTTCATCGTCATTGAAGAACGCTGAGGCTGATGAGATGAACTCGAGCGAAGTTCCTGCGTGCTGACCAGCTGCAGTCGAAAGCGCAATGAACTCATCGCGCGTTGCCCAACGCGATGGCACCGGGTTGCCTTGATGATCATTGTGCGTGTTCGACGCGGTGCTGGAGAAACCCATGCCGCCTTCTTCGATGCTGCGATGAAGAAGTGCGACCATTGCGGCGATCTGCTCAGGAGTTGCCTCGTGTCCGACAGCATCCTCGCCCATAACGACTCGACGTAGCGCGCTGTGCCCGACCATGAACCCGGCGTTGACCGCAAGATTTCCTTCAAGACGATTCAGCCATGAACCGAATCCGTCCCACATGAGATCGAGCCCCGCTTCAAGAGACTCAACCGGCATGCCTTCCACGCGAGCAAGCATGGGGATGAGGTACTCCGCGGCTTCAGGAGTTACCGGTGCAATAGAGAAACCACAGTTGCCGCCAAATACTGACGTGACACCATGCAATGACGACGGTGTTGCCGCTGGGTCCCACATCACCTGCGGGTCGTAATGGGTATGGAGATCAATAAAGCCAGGGGCAACAACGCGCCCTTCGGCGTCGATCGTCTTAGCAGCCTGTTCGTTGATGTCGCCGATAGCGACGATGCGTCCGTCACGAACGCCAACGTCGGCACGGAATCGTTCACGACCGGTTCCGTCGATAACGGATCCGCCCTTGATCAGAAGATTGAGCATTTGAGTCCTCCCCCAGTTGGCCAACGCGGCCTACGAACGTTTCCCATCCTGCCACCCATCAACGGTCAGAGGAAACGCCAAATCCGCCGGCGGTAGGCACCGGCAAGCGACTCCCTAGGACCAGGCCTGGCGCTGGATCACTGCGATCGCCGCACTCGCCATGAGTTGCTGCAGCGAGGCACTTGGAACCGTCCCAAAACTCACTGGAGTAAAGGCCAGTTCGCTGGGGGTGGGTGGAACCCCAACCCCGCACCGCTGAACAGGCGTAAACCATGTGCGCCCGAGAAACGCCGGCCCAGATCTGACGACCGGTGGGCAGCGATCGGCCTGAAAAGACCATTCGACAACATCGATTCTCTTCGCCCATGCAGCACCGGACTCGACCACCCCCTGCACAGCTTGGCGAATCTGACTATTGATCGCCTCGGCAAGAACGGTCTGTTGCCATGGAAGAAGGACACTGAACTGTGGCTCGGCAGGGAGATACGTAGCGAAGAGCAGTTTTGCGTTTTGCGTGCTGGCCAAAACATCGAAGGCGATCGCCATCACACGTTGTTTCACCAACTGGCGATCAAGAAGCGCATTCACACATGCAAGAAACTGCGTTCTCTCAATTCCGTCACCAGACCATTTCGCGCAGGTTCGAACTGCACCAGCGGGCTGCTGCAGGATCGCTTCCCCACCGATCGTTGCGAGGACAATGTCAGGATCGTCGCGTTCGATTCGTTCGAGGAGATCGTGTTGCGCTCCTTCACTAGGAGCATCGTCATCCTGTGGAAGGTTCAACCAACTAGCCAGACTCGAACCCGTGACTGCGTAGTTCGCGAAGTCCACCGCACCGAGCTGACTCGCAACCTGCGCGGCCCACGACATCTTGTTCGCCATTCCAAAATCGGCGCTCAAAGAGATCTCATCAACGGGCGAACCAGGCCCGTTCGCGCCGTTTGATGAACAGCGAGTTCCTGCGGTTGTTGCAGTGCCGTCGCCGATCCACTTCGGACGACATTGCATTGCGTCAGTGGTTGGAAGCGCTGCACCCGAACGATCGACACCAAACCCGGCAGTCACAGCGTCTCCAAACGCTCGAATCCGAAGTGACGCAGGCACCACTCGAGGAGTGGTTGTCGCAGATTGCGCTTGTGCCAGGTTCGACGCACACATGAGCGTCGCAAACCCGAGACCTACAACAAGGGCAAACCGAAACATCGACCGTTGGCGCACGAGTTCTGACCCTACCGGTGACGACCGATAAGAAGACAGCGCAGGCCCCGTAGACTCGCTCCTCGTGCCTGCCGACGACGCCTCTAACAACTCTCGTCCGGCCTATCCGCCGCCTCGGCACGCGATGAGCCTGCTGGCACTTGAGTCCGAACAAGATGAATCGGGCGATGTGCGCGGCTGGATGCCTGTCACGCCATTTACGTCATCGCCCGACGGGATGGCCCGACTCGCCACAGTGGCGATGCTCGTTGATGCTCTCGGCGGAATGCGCTCAATCTCCGCTTCCGACCCTGACTGGGCCTTCACCGCCGACATGTCGATCCACCTTCTTCCTGCGGGCCCCACCGAACTGCTTCAGGCCGATCTTCATGTTCGTCGTCGTGGACGGCGCACACTGGTGATCGAAGCCGAGCTGCTCGCCGATGGCGAACGTCCCGCGGGATCGGCTCTTCTCACGTTCGCCGTTGTTCCCCGGCCGGAACACCTCGTGAATATCACCATCAATATGACGCCTGGCCGACGCAAGATGAATGCGAATTCGGCTCACGAGAAACTCGAGACCAACTATCTCGATGAACTTGAGCTTCGCGTGAGCCAATCGGGAATCGCGTCGATCGAGCTCCGACCCGTTGTGTGCAACACCGTCGGCGCGCTCCATGGCGCAGTTCACGCGTCGCTCATCGATGAAGCTTCCGCATCGCTTGCTCGTTCATTCTTCGACGGCGGTGCGGTCACCACCGACATGCACTTGGCATACCTCGATCTCGGTCGTGTGGGACCCCTCACCGCGACCGCAAGTGCAATTGGTGGCCCAGCAAATGGACGACTCACAGCATCAGTCGATGTCTGCGATGGCAATGGCGCACTTGTTTCCACCGCCACAACCGAAGTCGTTGCGTTATGAGCGGATTCGGTAGTCCCGCAGAAATCGGCGTCGCGCAGTACCTGCTCATGATGATTGAAGAGATCGGCGACGGAACAGCCGCACTGCCGCACACCGTCGGCCACTTTCCGGGGACACCGAACACGCTTGATGCAAATGGGCGCCTTGGCACGGACCTACTCACATGCATCATCGATTCCATCGGTGGGATGACCTCTGGCCTTGCCAGCCTCCCGGACTGGATCGTCACCACCAACCTCATGATTCGACGCGCGCCCGACGCGTTGACTGGTGCCCGCGGCACCGGAGAACTCACTCTGAACACACACGTACTGCGTCGGGGTCGATCATCTGTCGTCACCCGCGTTGAGGTCACTGACCTCAACGGCTCTGCGGTTGCCACGTCGTGGATGTCCTGCGCCATCCTCACCCCGGCGAATGGGCCTCCTGCGTTCAACCGCCCGGTCAAACCATACGAGCGCGACGTCCCCAACGATCCAATCTTTGCGGCACCCACCCATGAGTTTTTCAACCTCTCGGCAAGCGAGATCCCCGGCGTGGTGCACCTTTCGATCGAACAACGACTTCGAAACCCATGGGGAATCCTCCATGGCGGTTCGAGCGCAGTAACGCTTGATGCTGCCGCCCGCAGCCTTGTGGTTGGGCGATCGACGGTGGAACCGACGCCCGAGGCCATCGTCACCGATCTTGCGGTTCACTACCTGAGTCCCGGCCGAGTTGGGCCCATTGTCGCTACTGCGACATCTGCCGGCAGGAGAGGCCCCGACCATTTGGTCCGGGTTGAAGTTCGCGACCAGGGGGCCGAAGACCGCCTCATGGCCCTCGCCATGACCACAGTTCGTCAGCTCGATTGACCAGCGTTACCGACCGGTAGCAAAGCAGGCCGTCTGTCCCGTAGCGTCTCCCCCGTCAGCCGTCGGGAGGGAACCATTGTGGGAATGACATTCGAAGATGCAGTCGCGGTACTTACCGGTCCCGGCGCACCATTTGAAATCAGTGAGGCCGAGGTTCTGGGTCAGCCCAGCCGCATTTTTACCAATCTCCCCCCAACACTTCGATCGCTCTTCGAGATGCTCAAAGAGCGTCCAGCCGACGACGTGTACATCGTCTTCGAAGATGAGCGCTGGACCAATGCCGAAGTGCTCACAAGCATCAACGAAATCGCGCACGTACTCGTTGAGCATTACGGCATCAAGAAGGGCGACCGTGTCGCCATCGACATGCGCAACTTCCCCGAATGGGTTACCGCATTCGGCGCAGCAACCTCGATCGGCGCAATTGCGGTCTCGGTCAATGCGTGGTGGACCGTTCCGGAAATTGAATTCGGTCTGGTTGACGCTGGCGCAAAAGTTCTCATTACTGATCGCGAACGAGTCGACCGAATTGGCGATCGCCTTGCCGCACTGAATATCCCCGGATTAGTCATTCGCGCAGAGGGCGAACTCCCCGCAGGCTGTGACCATCTCGCCGATGTTGTTACACCGGGCGCACCAATGCCGGACGTCGATGTCGACACCGACGACGACGCAACCATTCTTTTCACTTCCGGGACAACTGGCGTCCCCAAGGGTGCGGTTTCAACGAACCGCGCCGTGCTGTCGGGTCTGTTCGCATTTGCATGTCGAACGACGGTTGAAGCGATTCGTTGGGCTCCGGACACTCCGCCCGATCCGGCAACCGCCCCTGCGCCAATTCCACCCTGCTTCATCCTTACCGTCCCGCTGTTCCACGTCACCGGCTGCGTTCCCGTCATGCTCGGGTCTGTAGCAACGGGCGCAAAACTTGTGATGATGCATAAATGGGACCCATTGCGCGCGCTGCAGCTCATTGATCGCGAAAAGGTCACGAACTTCGTTGGCGTTCCAACGATGTCGCAAGATCTCATCAGTCATCCCGATTTCGACAAGTACGACACTTCAAGCCTGAAGAATGTCGGTGGTGGTGGCGCACCGATGGCCCCCGAACTCGTTCGCAAGATCGAAGGTTCGTTTGCAGGCAAGGCAAGCCCGCAACTTGGCTACGGCCTTACGGAAACCAATGGCTACGGACCAGGAAACACTGGTCCCGACTACATGGAAAAGCCATCAAGCACCGGTCGCGTTGTTCCGATCATGCAGGTCAAGATCGTTGACCCCAACGATTCCGAACAACCCAACGGTGAAGTTGGCGAAGTCTGTCTTGCTGGGCCAATGCTCATTCGCGGGTACTGGAATCGTCCCGAGGCAACTGCCGAAACCATTCGTAACGGATGGCTTCATACTGGCGACCTTGGCTACCTCGACGATGAAGGATTCCTGTACGTCGTCGATCGCATCAAGGACATGGTCCTTCGCGGTGGCGAGAACGTCTATTGCTCCGAAGTTGAAGCGGCGATCTTCGAACACGTTGGCATCCACGAGGTTGCGGTCTTTGGGCTTCCCCACGACCGGCTCGGTGAAGAAGTCGTTGCAGCAATTCATCCCACGCCTGGCACCACAATTGATCTTGATGCGCTCTCCGCGTTCCTCGCTGAACGGATTGCGCCGTTCAAGATCCCTTCGCAGTGGTACATCCGTAACGAGCCACTGCCCCGAGGCGCAACGGGAAAGATCCTTAAACGAGAAATCCGCGATCGCATCCTCGACGGCAACTTCTAGGTTGCCTCGCAACAAGCCATTGCAGTTCTAACTCCAGACGCGACAAAGGCCTCCACAATGTGGAGGCCTTTGTACGTTCCCCCCGGAACAGCGACGGGCCGTAACGGCCCAACGATCAGGCTGGTCGACGAGTGTTCAGCTCGGTGACGTTGTCGCGCATGATCATCTTTTGCACGGCAGGTGAGAACTCCTTGAGTTCGTCGATGTAATCAAGTGGTTCCGGCATGCCTTCGATGTGCGGCCAATCGGAACCGAAGATCACGCGATCGGAACCCATGAGTTCAACAACCTCGTGGACATCGTCTTCCCAGAATGGGTTGATCCAGATGTTGCGGCGGAAGGTTTCCGAAGGCTGCTCAGAGAACCAGCCCGGCATCTTCTTTGCGGTGTTGTCGAGCTTCTTGAGCAGACCGCGAAGGAACCCTGAACCGTTTTCGACGGATGCGACTCGGACGTTCGGGAAGCGGTCGAGCATCTTGTCGCAGACAAGCGAACCGAGGAAGTCTTCGATGGGACGATCAAACATCGTGGCCATACGCAACGGCTGCGGACGTGACTGCTGACCGAAGCCAGCGGAGAATCCGTTGTCTTCGCCGTAACCATGTGCGGTGTAGCCGGAGTCGCCAGCGTGCGCCACGACAGTGATACCCGATTCGTTCACAAGACCCCAGAACGGATCGAACATGGGATCGGCCGGTGAACGCTGACCGTCGACAGTGGTCGGTGCGGCCGGGCGCATAACAATCGTGGTTGCGCCGTTGTCGAGCGCAAACTTGAGTTCATTCACGGCCCAATCAACATCGACAAGCGTGATGTACGGAGCGGTGAAGATGCGGTCCTTGTGGTTGAACGACCAGTCTTCGAGCATCCAACGGTTGAACGCAGTGAACACCTGCATGACTGCCCACGGATCTTTGTGGAGTGGTTCTTCGTAAATCATGCCGAGTGTTGGGAACAGCCAGCACTTTTCAAGACCGTGCTCGTCGAGCGTCGCAATACGTGCGTCCTTGTCGCGATACGCGGGACGGATTGGTTCGCGCTGCTTCAGAAGTTCGATCGGGTTTTCGTTGTTTGGGTTGCCGCGGAAGTAATCCTTGAGCACACCAGGAAGCGCAACCGGATCGAAGGTCGGGTTGACCACTGCATGGCTGACCTGGCCGCCAATGACGTGGTACTGACGGCCATTGATCGTGCACCACTCAATAGTGCGTGATGCGGTACGAGGATCGAGATGCCGGGTGAAGGCGTCGACGGCCTCGTAGTAGTGGTTGTCGCAGTCAAAGACGGGGAAGTCGAGTTCGGTCATGGGGACCAATCTACGACACAACCGGCTCTTCTGACAACCTTATGTAGTACGACGTTGCCGCATTCGCCCATTGGCTGAACTGGCGCTGGAAGACCTTGCGAGCCCGGGTTCCGATCCAGTCCTCGGGCAGCAGATCGGGGGGTAACGAAGGGTCGACGCTCAGGATATGCCGCCACTCATGCGCCATACGGGTCCGGAGGGCAAATGCTTCAGCATCATCGGCCGGCACCGCGGTTTCGAACTGCTCAACGAACGCCTCGTGCGCAGCAGCTGCAGTTTCGAGATCCCAGGCCGTGGCCACGACTTCAGCCGGGGTCTCGGCCCCCTCAACGGTGGTGGCGTGGAACAGCAGTGCCTCGTCCTGGAGACCGCAGGTTGTGAGAACAACCTCGGCCCCTTCTCGCGACCCCTCGCCCACCGCGACCCACGTTCCGGTGCCAAGCGTGCCGAAACCTTCAAAGTCGAGGCCCACCGCCAGTCGTTCTCGCGACTCGCGATCAAGAGCAGTGCCGGTGAGCATCAGCAGCAAGAACGTTCCGTCCCACTTTTGATCGGCGACGATCGAACGCTGCACGCGAGGCACCGCCGAGCCGATCATGCGACGACCGGAACTTGTGAGCCGCCATCGGGTGTAACGACCAACAGACTCGCCTTCGAGCCATCCGTCGGCTGCCGTTCGGTTCACCGCTTGGCGCGCTGCCCGGGATTCGATCCCGAGTGCTTCAAGCGCGCCAACCAACGTCGCTGTCCACACAGGCGTGTCATTCGGGCCAACCCATTGACCCAAGACGCTGATGAGGAGCGATCGCGCGCTCGGGCCTCCATCAGCCCGACGACGAGTTGCAGTCGCAACAACCATTACGGAAGATCGCCCTCAATCTGACTCGGTGAAATTCCGAGATAGCGCTCAAGCGCAAGTTGGTTATTCAAGATACGACTTTCCTCTTGCGACAGGGTGATGCGCGTAAAGCCCGGTTGATGCAATCCTCGCTGCGCCGTTCGCAACATGTCGAAGTCTTGGTTGAAGACTGTACCGAAGGCCATGGAATCAAGCGGGACTTCAAGTTTCATCGGCTTGTTGCGCGGCGCGCTCGCTCCAACTCGATCGAAGTTAAAGATGTCGAGCCAGCATTCGTCGGTCGTATCGCCGGGACGCGTGCGAAGAACCGAAAGAAGGTCTGGATGGAGCAAGACCGTGATGTTCGGGAACACGTTGTGCTGATCCATCATCATGATCTGCTCATTGGTGTAATCGGAGAGATCAACACCCTTCGCCGCTTGCGCTTCGCGCACGCACGTAGCCATGACCTCGAAAAGATTTGAGCCCTCAGGAATGGCCGGAGCTGGGCCAGGTGCTGCGGCATCGAGCCCCGCGCGGGCCGAGTACACCGAAGCGAATGCTTCCCACACTTCTTGGTCGGTCGGCGTGGGACGAATTCGCGGAGACGGAACGCCGTAAAGCTGACGGCTCCGGCCGACGTGATCCCAAAACACCTGATGGTTATCGAGGTCGGCGAAAACCTTGAGCAACTCAGGATGCAATCCCTGCACGTGATAGGTCTCGCTGAATCCATCGGCGGCGGTTTTCCAATTCGCCGGCACCTTCACACTGATTTCAAACCGGCAATGGAAATCATCCATTTTGAGATAGGCCGCATCGGCCGGAGCGCCACCCAAATAGGTGGCGAGGCTCATTGCGTTCGTATCGAAGTTCACAAAAACGAGTGGCCCCCATGTGTCGACGAGAACCGGCAGAAGTCCGTAGGCATCGTTGTCGATGACGCCGAAATCTCGGCGGCTCGGGATCTCGCTCAAAGAACCATCCAGGTTCCAGCACCAACGATGAAAGCCGCAGCGAAGTTCTGTTCGTCCGGTGCCTGAGCCCGTGCAGAGCTCAATTCCTCGATGCATACAGACGTTCTGGAAGGCACGAAGGACGCCGTCTTGATCGCGAAGAATGATCGCCGACAATTTTCCGGCTGAAAACTCGACCCAGTCGCCTGGATCACTGACCGCGTCGATCGTTGTTGCCATCTGCCAAACCCGCGGCCACATGCGCTCTTCTTCAAGAGTGGCAAATTCAGACGAGTAGTAGCGCTCTGCTGGCACTGTGATTGGACGGCGAGTTGTTGGTCCTGAACCTTCGGCCCGGCTCCGCAGTGTTCCGATGTCTTTGACGGGAACTTCCGTTGGTTCTGTGAGATCAGTCATCGTGTCGGCCCCCCGAATGGCGTGCGCCACGATCCTGCCACAGAGGAGTCAGTGCAATCGCAGGACCAAGATCAAGAGGGCGGACGCCGATGCACGGTGACCACGTAGTCCGGGTCCTCACCCAACATCTCGCCTTCCCACCCCGCCTTATGTCCAGCCGGGACAAGGCCTTCATGGGAACACCACTCATCAAACTCTTTCATCGTTGGCCACGTGGCTTTGAGTTGATTTCCCATAACCAACCACCCACCGGGAGCAACGTGCCGAGCACAGTTTTGCACTGCGAGTGAGCGGTCGGGCGCGTCGACGAAGCCGATCACGTTTCCGGCGACAACGACGAGGTCGAACTGACGACCGAGGTCCACCGTTGCAAGGTTTGCGAGTCGCCAATCGAGTTCCGGCGCCCGACGCTTTGCTCGCGCAAGTAAGTCGGAGTCGAGATCAACCCCGATGATGTCCACACCGCGAGCGTTGAGTTCGATACCAACCCGTCCGAATCCACAGCCGGCATCGAGCGCCGTCTTTGGTTCGAACTGCATCACGAAATCGACTTCACCGTGCGGGTTCTCGCCATTTTCGGCCATGCGATCCCAACGAGATTCGTAATCGTCGAGATCAACCGCCTGGCGCCATTGCGCCCATTGCGTTGAACCGACTGTTGGATCATCAGCCATTGGCGTCCTTACCTTGTTCGAGAATTTGGGTATCTACGGCATCGATCAAGCCCCATGCCAACGCAGTTGTGACGTCGATTGGCTGACCACACAGTCCGAAATACGCGGCACGATGCCGTCCGATCCGCCGGGGAATGCTCGACGTGCCGCCCGCACCCGGCACGAGGCCCATTGAAATCTCTGGCAACAAGAACGTTGTGTCCGGGTGTGCAACTACTCGCGATGCAAACGCCGGCAGCTCCACGCCAGCGCCGACACATGTTCCGTGAACATGGACCTCAACACGTTCAGCGATTGCCGAAAGTGCAATTCCAGCATTGCGTCGTGTTCTGATGCTGTGCGCTTCAACCGGCGCAGGCGCAGTTCCGAACTCATCGAGGTCGCCGCCGCTGCAGAACGATGGACCTTCTCCACGAAGCAACACACGAGTGATTGTCTGATCGACATCAACGAGTCGAAATGCCTCCACCAACTCATCGCGCATTCGCGCGCCATACGCGTTATGAACCTCGGGTCGATTCAACGTGATCCGCAATTCATCTCCGGAACGTTGCACGTTGACAACAGAATGTTCTGGTCGAGGCCTTGGCGTGCGTGATGAGCGACCAGCAAGCCATGTCGAATAGCGGTCACCGCTTTGTAAGAGGCTATACACCCAAGACTCGGCAACAACTGCTTCGGCGGCAGAGCAATGTCCGCTGACACGAAGCAATTGCGTCAGGCCAATTGCTGCATCAGGCGACGCAGCAATCGAAGCGAGCAATGCAGCAAGCGACTCGTTCAACAGTGATCCGCAGGCAACCCAGGGAGCGGGAGCGACATTTGATGAACACAACAAGATGTCGAGACCAACAACGGCCGGGTCATCGGCCACTGCATTTTCCGAAACACCAATAAGAACTACTGGTGCGGTCTGGAGGAGTTGGGTGGCACGCAGGAGGTCAGCGGAACTGAACGGTGGAGTGAGATCAACGAGAACGGCCGGCCACGACGGAACCGAGTCCAACGCGGTGTCATCAAGCCCATCGGCAATGAGATCTAGGAGGGCCGACGGCGTATGAGCAGCGATCATGAGTACACCAGCCTGCCCCGCGCCCATGTAGTGCGCACATGCGATGCACTTGGGTTGACGAGTACCTCGGCGAGCGGTGCATCAAGAAGGCAAAGATCTGCCCGGGCACCAACCTTTACGCGACGAATGGGCCCACTTGGATCGAGGGGATCAGTGAGATACCAACCAAGCGCCGTCGCAGCGTCGACTCGCTCAGTTACTCCCAAACGTTGGCCTGTGCGTGTGGTTCGTGTTGCCGCCGCAGCGATTGCGAGCCACGGATCAGCCGATGTCACGGGCGCATCACTGCCCGCCGCTACCCGGACACCTGCCTCGAGGAGCGTTCCCGCACGATGAAGGAACGGAAGATCTTCGCCATCAACAACTTCCAAGTAGTGATCGCCACGCTCGCGCACGAGGGCGGGCTGCACGATCACGGTCACTCCGCCCGACTTGAGCAAAGAGTCGAGATCCGTCGGAAGCACTGAACCATGCTCGATGCGATCACCGGGCATCATTCCAGCGAGCGCCAGTGCGGTCACCACAGTGACCGTCTCGGCTCGCGACACCGCGTGAATGGCAACAGCACGTCCAACGCCATGATGACCGTCAATTTGTTTGGCAAGCAGGTCAACATCAAGACCAACAACTTCATCGACGAGGATCTTTATCGGACCAACAGTTGCCCAACCCTCAACCGATGAGCGCTCCTCATCATTCACGCCGAGCAAAGTCAGCGATTGAGGCAACGATCCATTTCGCACCGCCTGCCGAAGCAACTCGGCACGGCCCGCACCAAGGTTGTGCGTGGCGTCGGTAACACCGGTAATTCCAAATGACGAAAGTTGGGCGCCGATTTTCTGAAGTGAGGGAGCACTGACTCCAACACGTTCAGCCAACCACGCATCGAGGCGAAGAAGCCGACCGGTTGGCTTCCCGCTGGCATCGAGTTCGACTCCTGATGGGATGTCATCGCCGAGGACCGCGCCGAGACCGGCCGAAGACAACACCCATGCCAACCCAGAACGGTGCTGAACACGAACCTTGGTCCTCCCGACCAACGCATCGAGACGATGACAATCAAGCAGGCCGTGGCGATGTTCGTCGTATCCCGATGCGCGCAGCCAACCATCGCCAACTGAAGCCGCTGCGTGACTCAGCGCGAGATCAAATGCACGCTCATCGTCGAGCGCATCGAGATCCAGACCTTCATCGCGCGCTGCCATCGCCAAGAGGTGCACATGGTGATCGTGAAGACCCGGGATGAGCGCTGCGCCGTTTGCATCGATGACACTGGCTTCCCCTGAAGGTGAGCGGTCATCAACTGCGACGATGATTTCGTCCTCGAACACGACCGATACCAAGCGACCATCAACCTCTGCGTTGGAAATCACCGCACGCATACTCACCACACAACACTTGCTGCAGCAGCCGCACTGCGCGCTACTTCACGTAATGCCACATCGATCGTGACGCCCCCTCCGTGGCCGACTGCATCAGCGACAATTGCTGCCGCGAGCAACCCAGTCAGCGGATCGGCAACCGCATCGCCAACGAAACTCGGAACTCCAGAAGCGTTGATATCCACCAATCCACCTGCAACCGCAGCATCGTCGCCGAATCCCACCCAATCGCGCCAGGGCCCACAGCGGCCATAGGCGGTAATCGACAGCCACACGGTGCCGGGACGCTTCGCCACAATCTCGGCCGGGATAATGCCGAGCCGATCAAGTGCTCGTGGGCGTGAACCTTCAATCACCACATCGGCCTGCTCGATGAGAGCAACAAGGTCCGCAACCCCTGACGGCTCTTCGAGAGGCAGCGACGCGAATTCCTGTCCAGCGTGAAGCCAATCGAAAAACGCGCCGTCGCCATCACGCGATGCGTCGAGCCGAGTCGAGGATTCCACTTTCACAACCTTCGCCCCGGCCTCGGTAAGGATTCGAGAGCAGAGCGGTCCCGCCCAGAGCGATGACAGATCAACAACGCGCGCACCTTCCAACGAAATGTCGTGCTGACGTGTTCCCACCCTCCGCTGGATCCATGGACGAGCGGGATTCGTCGTGCCACGGTCTCGCAACTGTTCATCATCGCCATCAGCCATTGCCGAGACGGCGAGACCAAGTTCCTGTCCCGAAGGAACAACCTCACTGGAAGCTCGCAATGAAAGTGCCTGGGCAATTGCCGCCCAGGGGATGTCGTCAGCCTCAGCTTCGACTCCCAACCATGCAGGCAAAAGATCGAGATCGTCGAGTCGAGGAAGGTGCACTGCACACCAGCCGTCGACGGTGCGAAGCAATTGACAGTGTCCGCCCATCGATACTTGTCGGTGGCTCGAGACATCGGTAAAGAGCGATCGTTGCGAAAGAAGTTCCGTGCCGGTGCCGATGGATGGGAGCCCTAACGCGACATGTCGGTCGATCGCTTGATCAGCAAAACCGACTGCGAGCTCCCAGCCTGATGACGCCGAACTCACCGTTCAGGACTTCGATGCAATCTGAGCACGGAGCTTTGCCAACAACTCAACGAAGGCATCACCGCTCAAAGATGCGAGTTGAGGACCAAGTTCGGCTGAAACCGCGTCTTCAGAATTCGTAATTGCGTCGTTGGCCAAAATTGTTGCCTTCATTGAACGAACGACATCGGTCGGGCCAGCAGCAGCCTTCGCCGCCATCGCCTGAGCAACACGAAGAAGCTCAGCGTCGGGGACACATTTCCACGCCAACCCAATTTCCGCGGCACGAGCGCCGTCGACGACCTCGCCGAACAAGACAAGCGCCATCGTGGTCTGCAGATCAGTGATGCGACGAAGCCTCCAGGTGTTTCCGCCGCCCGGGTGCAACCCGATCTGCAAGAACCGCGTGTCGAACGTTGCTGATTCGCCAGCAAGGATCACATCGCAGGCCAACGCCAGGTTCAGTCCTGCGCCAACCGCTGCGCCATTTACCGCAGCGATTGTCGGAAGCGGCGAATCGGCCAGGCGCAAGAACCCCGAATAAATGGTACGCAACTTTTCTTCGGTATCGCACGCCGCGAGGTCGTCGAGGTCAGCTCCTGCGCAGAATGCTGGCGGCGCACCGGTGACCACAATGGCTCCGACATCGTCTCGGGATTCGAGCTCGTCCATGCCTTCGAGGATCGCAGCGTTGAGCGCAGCCGAAACGATGTTCCGACGACCCGGGTCGTTCAGAGTGATGGTGGCAACTCGGTCGGCGACATCCAAGGTGATCATGCCGTCATTGTTGCCGGTCTCAGACACTGATGCCGACCCTGTCACCGAGGAAGGCCGAGTACCCGATCGCCCAAGATGTTGCGCATGACATCCGACGTGCCACCCATGATCGTGTACGCCGGCGCATAGGCGATTTCTGTGGACCATTCCGAGAGCAACATTGCCTCGGGCCCCAAGATTCGAGCGGCAAAGTCCGCCACACGCTGTTCGTATTCGGTACAGACACATTTGGTACCGGCAGCGAATCCCGTTGGGGTCTGCCCCAACACGCTGCGGTAGACCAACAGCCGCCCCACGGTGAATCCGATTTCGAGTTCAGCGATCTCTTGACGAACAACTGGATCGGAAGCGTCTGCTCGTTCAAGTACGTGAAGGTAGAGCGCTCGGTTCGACACCAAACGATCGATGCCACCGCGCTCGTGTTCAAGTTGCTTCATGGTTTGCGAGAAAGCTTTGCCCTCGACCCCAACCAAGTTGCCAACCGGAACGCGAACGTTGTCAAACCACACCTCGTTGAAGTGGCGAGCATCAACCATGTCGCGGATCGCCCGGACTTCGATACCTGGGGTATCCATCGGAACGATGATTTCGCTGATTCCTAGATGTGGCTTTCCGGGAATCGATTCGGTTCGACAGATCAGATAGCAGTAGTCCGATTCGTGGGCGAACGAGGTCCAAATCTTCTGACCATTAATGACCCACTCATCGCCATCGCGAACTGCAGACGTACTCAGTGAAGCAAGATCCGAACCGCTATTGGGTTCAGACATGCCGATGCACCATGTGACATCGCCCGCCAAAATCTCGGGCAGATAGCGCTCGCACTGATCGGGTGTTCCAAACGTAAACAAACCCGGGCCCATCTGGCGATCGGCAAACCACGTTGCCCCGATAGGCACGCCAGCAGTGATGAGCGCTTCGCTCACGATCAACCGATCGACGGGCGAACGTCCGCCTCCGCCAAACTCCTTCGGCCAAGTCATGCCGATCCAGCCGCGTGCCGCGAGTTCCTGCGAACACTCCCGCGAGAACGAACACAGCCATGAATCGTTAAAGCGGCCGTACTTGGCGACCGCTGCAACTGCGAATTCCTCGGCCTCTGACTTCAGAGCAAGTTGTTCGACGTCGAGAGAGAAATCCACGACGATCAATCTACGAGAAAGAACTCGAGTTGCTCACCCCAAGAGGTCAGCAAGTACCTCTCGGCGAAGGAGTTTGCCAGTGGGCGTATGCGGCAGTTCGTCACGAAACTCGATGCGATAGGGCGTTTTCGAGCTCCGAAGGTGCTGCTGGCAATAATCGTGAAGTTCGTCGACGCCAACCGACTTGCCTGGTGCCAGAACGACCACCGCAGCGATCTGCTGTCCCCATTCGTCGTCGGGGATTCCGACGACAGCAGCATCGACAACCGCTTCGTGGCGGCGAAGCACGTCTTCGATTTCGGCAGGGGCGATGTTCTCGCCACCCCGAATAATGGTGTCGTCGGCACGGCCTTCGATGAAGAGATACTCGTCTTCGTCGATCCAGCCACGATCTTTGGTCGGGAACCAGCCCTCGGCGTCGACGACGCTTCCGCCTTCGTATTCGCCCGACACCTGCTCACCGCGCAAGAACACCAGACCGGGTTCGCCAACCGCAAGCACGTTGCCGTCCTCGTCACGAACCTCAACCTCGATACCTGGGAGCACCTTGCCAACAGAGCCCAGACGGACTTTGGCGACAGGATCGCCAGCAAACGCAGCGTCGTGATCTTCGGGGCCAAGCAAAGCAATGGTCGAAGAGGTTTCCGTAAGGCCATAGGCATTCACGAAACCAGTTCCGACGAACAACTCGAGCGCCTGTTCAAGAACAGGAAGTGGCATGCGTGCGCCACCATAAGAAAGCGTTGCCAACATCGGAGCGTCGGCCGGCGAACCGTCGAGGTGCTGCACAACTCGCGCAAGCATCGTAGGAACAACCATGGCTTGGGTAATTCGTTCATTGCGCAGAGTGTCGAGCCATACCTGCGCATCGAATGACTCGAGATACACGATTCGACGACCCGAGTACATGTTCGACAACAAGTTGGCGAGACCAGCGATGTGATACGGCGGCACAGTTACAAGCGCAGCTTGGTCGGGTTCGGCGCCAGCAAACTCAACTGTGCCAATCACATAAGCAGTCAAATGACGATGGCGAAGCAACGCAGCCTTTGGAGTTCCTGAAGTGCCAGACGTGTAAAGCACGATGGCAACGTCTTCAGGATCGACAAAGGGCGGAAGTTCGACATCGGCCGAGGTCGCAAACGATGCATCAAGCAGCATGGAGCGAAGCACGAGCATCTCAGGATCGGCCCCGGGGATCTTCGCTGTTTCGGCGATGACAACCGCGCCACGATTCGCTTCAACTAGTGGCTGCAGTTGCTCTTCACCTAAGCGATAGTTCAGGGGAATAAACGGAAGGCCGGCATAAGCAGCCCCAAAGACTGCGATTGGAAAACTCGCGTCGTTCGAACCGCAATACACAACACCGGTCGCACCCATCGACAAAAACTTCGCGGCACATCGACGTGCAGCTGCATCGAGTTGGGCGTAACTGAGTGATCGGCTTCCAGAAGTAACAGCAGGACGATCCTCGAGCGTCGATGCCGACATCTCGAGCAAGAGCGAAAGATTCACGCGATGACCTTCAGATCAGTCAGAGGACGGAAGCGGCTTGGCACCCTTGATGGGGACCTCGCGGCCATCGGCAGCCAATGTGCCCGGACCGGGCTTGGCGCACAACACTTCAATCCCTGAGTCTTCGTCGGCGTAACGCTTGCCAACGAGGGTGCCATCGCCACTGGCGTCGGCATGGCCACCACCGGGACGATCGGCCGAGGCGTCGACAACTTCAACGCCACCGCAGGTGAGAACGACAGCGGAGCTCGGGGGACGGACCACGACGAGTTCGACGCTGCACTCCGGGCATGCGAGTCGGCTACCGGCCTTGATGTCCATCTCTAGCTCCTCCCCTGCAGTGCCCCCTTGGCAGTGCAGCGCCTTGGCAACGTATCGCGACTGAACCACCTCGCGATACCTCGTCACTTCGACGGCCTGAAGTTCGCCGATGTGCGACGATCTCCGCCTGTCCACCCACGAGGAGACCGACATGCCGTATCTCGTTCCAGGCCGATTCAACGACAAGGTTGCCTTCATCACCGGCGCAGGCTCTGGGATCGGTCGAGCCACGGCTCTACGACTGGCCGCCGAAGGCGCCGAGGTCTTTGTTCATGACGTAAACCCCGAGTCACTCGCCGAGTCGGTCTCAATGATCACCTCGGCTGGCGGGACTGCAGTCTCGCGAGTTGGCGATGTCTCCGAGCGTTCGGAATGTTTCGATGCCATTGCCGAAGCAGTCGAGGCCTTTGGCCGACTTGATGTCCTCGTCAATGTGGCCGGAATCGCCGGAGCGTTCCATTTCGCTGACATGACCGAAGCGCAGTACCGACGCATGGCTGCGGTCAACATGGACGCGCCGTTCTTCTTCTGCCAGGCCGCCGTCCCCTATTTGCTCGCGTCTGACGGCAACATCGTCAACATCGCGTCGAACGCAGGACTCATGGGCCAGGCCTACACAACGGCCTATTGCATGACGAAGGGCGCTGTCGTCCAACTCACCCGTTCGTTGGCCATGGAGTACGCAAAGACAAAGATCCGCGTCAATGCAATCGCGCCGGGAGCAATCGAGACCAACCTCACACAGAATTTCCAGATCCCCGCCGACATCGATTTCGAGCTCATGGCCCCCTACATGGGTTACCGGGGACAGGGTGAGGCCGATGACATCGCCGAACTCATTGCCCTCGTCGCTGCGCCTGGCTCAACCAACATTCACGGAGCGATCTTCTCGAGCGACCGCGGTGTCACCGCGGGCTAATGCCCGCGTGAGTCGATGGCCATGACCCGCGGAACCTTGGAACCGCAGACAGAGATACCATGCGGTGTGCGCAACTGATCGGTTGAGTTCATTGCCTTTGGGGGGACCATGGAACGGCTCGCAATAGATCTTCTTGCCCCTGAACTGTACGGCGGCGATCCGTATCCCACATACGCGTGGATGCGCGCCAACGAACCGATCTACTGGGACGAAGTCAACGAACTGTGGGGAATCTCGCGCTACGACGACATCGTCGAGATCGCAAAGCGCAAGGACGTCTTCATCAGTTCCGACAAAGAGAAAGGCGGCTACCGACCGAATATCCCGGCTCGCGACGCCATCATCGGCCTTGACGACCCGTTGCATCAAAAGCGCCGCAACTTGGTGTCGCGTCGTTTCACGCCACGTGCTGCGAACTCGTGGGAAGACGACATTCGGGCAAAGGTCAACACAATCCTTGACGCCGTTCGCGACAAAGGTGGTTCTGCCGAAATCATTAACGACGTCGCTGCCCCACTCCCCGCAATGATGATCGGCAAACTCCTCGGCTTCGACGAAGCCGATTGGCCGAAATTGAAGCATTGGTCGGAAACCACCGTCGCTCTTGGCGGCGGTCCTCGGTATTTCAACGAAGTTGGTATGACTTCAGCAATTGAATTTGCTGGCGCCGCAGCCGAACTCTTCGAATCTAAAAAGACCTGTCCCGCCGACGACATCTTTTCGCTCTACACAACCGCCGAAGTCGACGGATGCCCGTTCGATCCCAACGATGCAGTCGCCGACGCATTGCTTCTTCTCAACGGAGGCGCAGAAACCACGCGTACCGTGATCGCTTGGACGATTCTCGATCTCATCACCAACCCCGCCGAAGAAGCGAAACTCCGTAATGGCGCTGACTTCACCGTTGCGGTTGAAGAGATGATTCGCTACGTCACCCCGATTCACAACATGTGTCGAGTCGCAAATGTCGACGTCGAAGTCAATGGCGTCACCATCCCTAAAGGCAACCAAGTTGTACTCATGTACTCCTCAGCCAACCGCGACGAAAAGTACTTCGATCGACCCGATGAATTCCTCGTCGATCGCACGCCGAACAACCACATCGCATTCGGTTTCGGCACGCACTTCTGCTTGGGTGTATCGCTCGCTCGCCTCGAGATCCGTGTGTTCTTCGAAGAACTTCTTCGCCGCACCTCGGGCTGGAAGTTGACACCAGGCACAGCGCCGGTCGAAATGGCGAACGCATTCGTGCGCAGTATCGAGTCGGCTCATGTCGACTTCGACTTCATCGAATGAGCATCGATCCAAAAGAAGTTCCGCTGCCGACCCCCGCCGATATCGATTTCGAGCTCATGGCCCTATGCATGGGTTACTGGGGCGTCACCGCGGGCTAGGGCCTGCGTCAGGCGATTGCCGGAACTCGCGGGCAGATCGAACCGCAGACAGCGATACCATCCGGTCTGCACAACCGATCGGTTGAGTTCATTGCCTTGGAGGGACCATGGAACGGCTCGCAATAGATCTTCTTGCCCCCGAGTTGTACGGCGGCGATCCGTATCCCACGTACGCGTGGATGCGCGCCAACGAACCGATCTACTGGGACGAATTCAACGAGTTGTGGGGAATCTCGCGCTACGACGACATCGTCGAGATCGAAAAGCGCAAGGACGTCTTCATTAACTCCGACCAGGAGAAGGGCGGCTATCGGCCGAACCTCCCTGCCGATAACGCCATCATTGGCCTTGACGACCCGCTCCACATGAAGCGCCGCAACATGGTTTCTCGTCGGTTCACTCCACGTGCCGCGGGCGCATGGGAAGACGACATCCGCGCAAAGGTCACCGGAATCCTTGACGCCGTTCGCGACAAAGGCGGTTCTGCCGAAGTCATCAACGACGTCGCTGCCCCACTCCCCGCAATGATGATCGGCAAGCTTCTCGGTTTCGACGAAGCCGATTGGCCGAAATTGAAGCATTGGTCGGAGACCACCATCGCCCTTGGGGGCGGTCCTCGATACTTCAACGACGAGGGAATGATCTCGGCGATCGAATTCGCGGGTGCTGCTGCGGAACTTTTTGAAGCAAAGAAGTCCTGCCCAGCCGACGATATTTTCTCGTTCTACACAACCGCTGAAGTCGACGGTTGTCCGTTCGATCCCAACGATGCAATCGCTGACGCGCTGTTGCTCCTTGACGGTGGGGCCGAGACCACGAGAACGGTCATTGCCTGGACAATTCTCAACCTGATCAGCAATCCAGCTGAAATGATGAAGTTGCGAAATGGCGCCGACCTCACTGTCGCGGTCGAGGAAATGATTCGTTACGTCACGCCGATCCACAACATGTGTCGCGTCGCGAAGGTTGATGCCGAAGTCAATGGCGTCACCATCCCTAAGGGCAACCAGGTTGTGCTCATGTACTCCTCGGCCAACCGCGACGAAAAGTACTTCGATCGACCCGAGGAATTCCTCGTCGATCGCACGCCGAATAACCACATCGCATTTGGTTTCGGCACGCACTTCTGCTTGGGAGCTTCGCTTGCTCGCCTCGAGATCCGTGTGTTCTTCGAAGAACTTCTTCGCCGAACCTCGGGCTGGAAGTTGACACCAGGGACGGCACCAGTCGAAATGGCGAACGCGTTCGTGCGCGGTATCGAGTCGGCTCACGTCGACTTCGAGTTCATCGCATGAGCATCGACCCAACGGAAGTCCCGCTGCCCATCCCTGGCAAAGAAGTCATCTTTCGCCACATGGACGATCCCGATATGCCGTGGCAGTTGTGTCGCGCTCAGCAGAACGCCGACGGGTCAACCTCCTACGTGCGCGAGAAGTGGTTCGCGTTCAGTCCCGACCCGCAGTACCTCTCGCTGTACGCCGAATACGACCCGGGCATGATGGTGCGTCGACACGGCCACTACTCGCCACACATCGTCTTCGTCATCGACGGTGGCCTTTGGTTCGGCGAGCGTTGGTGCCCAGCAGGCACCCATGTCGAACTTCCATTTGGTGCTGCGTTCGGGCCAATCCGCGCTGGCGATGAAGGCGCAAAGTTGTACGAGGTCATGATGGGCGACCCGCGTTCGTGGGGTGACCAGCCCGAGCTCTTCGAAGCCGCGCTGACCGAACACGGCGTCACGCAGTTGCCCGACCCGCCGGTTGACTTTCCTGACTGGCTCGCCGACCTGCGTACCCATTGGGCGCCGGCCGCCGAAGAGGACTAGTTACTAGCCCCTTGGCGAAGACTTACGGCCAGAGCGGTTCATCGTCGCGGAAGCCGACGTCGTCGCCCCACTGATTACGGAACGACACATCGTGCGCGGGCTGTCGCGTAGCGACACCCCACTTGCCCGTGGGATAACCAAGCGACACACAGCCGAGCATGTTCCAGCCCTCGTCTTTGGGAACGCCAAGGATGTCGAGCACCTCGTCGTTATGAAACACGAGAACCTGCGTAAGCGAGGTGCCAACACCTTCGGCGCGTGCTGCAAGTTGCGCGTTCCAAAGTGCCGGGTAGACCGAGGAACCGCTGGGATCGTGCTGAGCGAAACCGAACATGTACAGCGGCACCATTTCGAAGTTGTCAGCCAACCACTGTGCCGACTTCTGCACACGGAGCATCGACTTCGATTCTTCGAGCTCGGGCGCATCGTGCGCAGCATCGATGCGGTCCTTGTAATACGAACCCCACAACACCGACATTGCCTGGCGATAGATCGGACCGAGTTTCGCCTTCACTTCAGGATCGTCGACAAGGAGGAATCGCCAGTTCTGCGTGTTGCCACCACTCGGCGCACGAACTGCGGCGTCCATAATTCGAGCCTGCACATCCATCGGAATCGGATCAGGCTTGACTCGACGCATGGCACGAGTTGTATAGAGCGCTTCACGAATGTCCATAACGATCAACCTTCCTTGGCGGCCTGCACGGCCTCATGTAGATCAAGAACGAGTGCTTCGAATTCTGCACATTCTTCGGCACTGAGAGCGTGGAGAACGCGAGCCATGGCGAGGTCGGTTCCGGCTTCGGCGGTCTTCCATTCACTCTTGGAGATGTCATCGACAGGAATAGTCGAAACATCCCAGCCAAATACCGGCGCCATTCCTGGTGAATGCACGGCCACTGCTTCAGCAGGCGAAAGTCCGAGCGCAAGAATTGCACCACCGTGCAAACCGCCACGGAGTTCGCGCAAAGAGTTGAGGAAATACTGCGCACGAGCCTTTGGGCGATCCGTACCGGGAGCGGGCAATGCGCGCCACCCTGCGAACAACGCAGCACCTGCCGGCGATGCTGCGTCGCACACCTTCGCCGCAAGCTCAGAGAAACGATTGAGCGCAGCAAATTCGGGGAGATGCGCCTCGCCATAGGCGTGACAGAGGTCGGCCCACTCAACCGCGGCCTTGGCTGGGTCCATCACCTTGCGCGCACGTTCCCATTGCGTTCGGACTTGTTCCGGATTCCAAAAGAAAAACGCCGACGAGACGACGTCGGGAATGGTGTCGCCAAGAACGCCACCTCGACCGAGTACATAAAAGTCGATACCCGAAAACCCCAGTTCTGCACCTCGTGCGTAGGTGGCGCCGTCGCGCATGAAGGCTCCGCCCATTTGGAAAACTGGCTTGGCAATGGCTTTGGCAGTTTCAACCTGCGTCATGTGTTCTTCCCCTCAACCGGAATCTGCGGCCGCTTTCGGCCAACAGGCATGCGAACCCTACGCGCTCGGCGGCAAATGGTCATCCCCATCGGGCTCGGTGTTACCGTTCTCCGGTCCGCACAACGAGGGGGAACCATGGCCGACGAAGAACCGCAGCGTGGCGTGAAGCAGCGCAACAAGATCGTGATGAGCCAGGAAGAAATCGACGAATTCCTCTCTGGTCGCCGCTCGATGACCATGTCGACCATCAACCCCGACGGAAGCATCCACTCAATCGCGATGTGGTACGGATTCCTCGAAGGCTGCATCGGCATCGAGTCCAAGGCCAAGGCGCAGAAGGTCATGAACCTTCGCCGCAACCCCAACCTCACCATGCTTGTCGAAGACGGCGAAACCTACGAAACCCTTCGTGGCGTCACCCTCATCGGCAAGGCCGAGATCATCGATGACCCAGAGCGCATGTTCGAACTCGGCATCAGCGTGTTCGATCGCTACATGGCGCCGTACACCGAAGAGATGAAGGGTGCAGTCGAGATGATGCTTCACAAGCGCGTTGTTGTGAAGCTCAACGTCGAGCGCACCATTTCTTGGGACCACCGCAAACTTGGCGGCGGTTACTGAACCTTCCGATCAATGATCGGAAACTGAACGTTCAAGAAGGTCAGCGAACTCAGCGCGGGCGGCTGCACGCCGTTCGGGAAGATGCTCGCTCGGCCAGTCGCCCTCGGCCGGCGAATAGTCCTTCAAGACTTCGCGCGCGACTGTGAACTTGTGTACCTCGGTCGGTCCGTCGGCGATTCCCATCGTGACCGACGCCATGAGCATGTTCGCCAGTGGCATCTCGTTTGAGACACCGAGTGCTCCGTGCAATTGAATCGTCCGCAGTACGGCTTCGCGGTACACCTTCGGCGTTGCGACCTTCACTGCGGCAATTTCCTTTCGCGCAGCGTGCCCGCCCTTTTGGTCGACGACCCACGCCGCATGCAGCACCTGAAGTTTGAACTGCA
The DNA here is from genome assembly GCA_044339605.1 of Acidimicrobiales bacterium. Classification (GTDB taxonomy): domain Bacteria; phylum Actinomycetota; class Acidimicrobiia; order Acidimicrobiales; family Acidimicrobilacustridaceae; genus Acidimicrobilacustris. Next base: position 1,015 of record JBIIVE010000008.1, on the reverse strand, counting down.
GAAGTTCGATGAATGAATCGGCGATCTTTTCCTGTGTTGCTTGTTTGCGGGCAAGGAGTTCACCCTGCGTCGTTCGACTAAGCGCACGTTCACACAACATGTCGAGACAACGTGACACTGCACCGACCGTGCGCATGGCGTGATGCAAACGTCCGCCGCCAAGACGTGTCTGGGCGATCGTGAACGCTTGTCCTTCGCCACCGAGAAGATTCTCGACTGGAACACGAACGCTGTTGTAGCGAACGTAGGCATGTCCGCCGTGACCTTCTGACTCTTGACCGACGCCAACGTTGCGAACAACTTCAATCCCAGGTGAGTCCGCAGGCACCAAGAACATCGAGGCGCCCTTGTGCACTGCAACATCGGGATCAGTAATGACCATGACAATCAAGAACGAGGCGTAACGAAGCGATGACGCGAACCACTTCTCGCCATCGATGACCCATTCATCGCCGTCGCGCACTGCGCTGCATGTGAAGACACCGGGGTCGGCTCCGCCCTGCGGCTCGGTCATTGAGTAACACGAAGAGATGCGGCCATCGAGCAACGGCTCGAGATACTTCGCCTTCTGCTCGGGGGTTCCGTAGTGGGCGATGATTTCGGCATTGCCCGAGTCGGGGGCCTGATTTCCAAACACCGTCGGCCCGAACTGCGAACGCCCAAGGATCTCGTTCATATACGCCAACTGCACCTGCCCATACCCCTGTCCCCCAAACTCAGGAGTCAGGTGACACGACCACAGGCCACGGTCCTTCACCACTTGCTGCAGTGGGCGAATCGCCTCTTCGTAGAACGCGCTGGCCTTGTTGTAGACCATTTCTTCGCCCGCGAATGCCAGATCAAGCGGCTCGACCTCGGTCTTTACGAACTCGCGAATCCAATCAAGCTGTTCTTGGAATGCTGGATCGATACTGAAATCGGCCATGACGTATTCCTCCTCGGTGAAATCTGTTCACACGGTAGGCCCGACGGCCACGCGCAGCGAAATGCTCACTCGGAGTCCCACTCACATCGA
>JBIIVE010000018.1:0-27871 GCA_044339605.1 Acidimicrobiales bacterium | reverse complement strand
CCCAGATGGGACTGCACCCGTGTCGTCCTCGGCCAGCCTCAACCCAGGAAGACGATCGAGAAGAACGTCGAGAGCGGCGAGAAGTTGCTGTTTGGCCATATGCGTGCCGGGACAGAACTTGACGCCAAATCCGAATGTGAGAATGTCGCTGTCGGGTCTATCGATATCGAACTCATCAGGTTCAGCGAATCGATCAGGATCACGATTGGCCGATGCAATCCCGGCGAGGATCATCGAACCCGCAGGAATGTTCACACCACCAATCGTTCCCTCCCGCAAAGCCATACGGGGCAAGAGCGGAACCGGTGGCTCCCAGCGCAGGAGTTCCCGTACGAGCGCCGGACGAAGTTCAGGAGTCGCTCGGATTCGTTCGACAAGTTCCGGCCGGTGCAATAGCGCCCACAGGAGATTGCTCAGTGCGTCCGATGTTGTCGTGGCCCCAACAGCAAAGAGCAAGCGAACATGCGAGTGCACTTCATCATCGGTGAGTTGCACTCCCTGGAATTCTCCGGAGACGAGTTGGGAAATCACATCTGTCCCGGGATCTTTCCGGCGCGCCGCAACAACTGGAGCGATCACTTCGGAAAGTTCGTCAGCTGCCCGACGAGCACCCTCGGGGTTGCTCGGTTCGGAAAGGATGGCGAGGGCCCACTCGCGTTGACGATCTTCGAAACCTTCGGGCAGGCCGAGTTTTTGACTGATCGCCCAGAACGGAAGTCGATTCGTGAATTCAGCGACGAGGTCAGCCTCTCCCTTCTCAACCAACCCATTAAGCAGTTGGTGAGCCAACGGCGTGAGTTCCTCATCGACAAATCGAATTGCAGCACGCGAGCGGAATGCCGGAGTGACAAGGCGCCTATAGACGTCATGATCCGGACCGTCCATTGAGATGAACGTTCGACCAACCGTCTTTTCGAGTTGGTATTTGTAGACCTCGCCGCCCGGAAACTCTTCGTTAGAGGCGAAGAACTCGCGCAATGCATCCCAACTCAAGATCACAAAGGTCGGCATTCCATGAAAAGTTGCTGGAGCGACATTGCCATGCTCAGCCCGCAACGCTCTCAAGGTGTCGTGCAATTGAGGCCCCGGAAGCGGATCACTAGCAATATCGATTACCGAGCCCACTGCGTCGTTCTCAGTCATAGGTTTTCCCCCTTGATGCACGGTACCCAATGATCAGAAGACATGCCCCGCTCAAAGTGTCAGGATGACCCCCTGAGCGGCAGATGACCGACTCTTCCCACGACGACAAAGGAATTCCATGAGCGACGGAGCGAAGTACGAAGCACTTGTTCAGGAATTTTGCGATGCCTGGGCCGAAGGTGACCACGACAGGGTCGTCGCGTTCTTCACCGAAGACGGCGTATATCACAACATTCCGGTCGATCCCATGGTCGGTCATGAAGCGATTCGAATGATGATCGAAGGCTTCACCGCTGGGCTCAAGGTCAAGGTGTTCCGCATCGACAACATGATTTCAAACGGCCCAATGGTGGTCACCGAGCGCGTTGACATCTTCGAAAAAGAAGACGGCAGTGAAATTGAACTTCCCGTTCTCGGCATTTTTGAATTTGAGGGCGACAAGATCGCAAAGTGGCGCGAGTACTTCGACCTCAATCAGTTCATGTCACAAATGGGTTGAGCTGGTCGCTCCTCAGCCAGCCAAAAACTTGAAGACATCCGGGAACGCAGTCGCGTCTTGGGCGAAGAACCCGTGTCCACCCTCGTAGACATGAAGTTCCGCGTTAGGAATTCGATCAGCCATCGCTTCGCTGTTTGAGAGCGGGGCGATGCCGTCGTAGCGACCAGCTCCGACAAAGGTCGGAGCTGTGATTTGCTCGAGGCGGTCCCATACGTCGTGAACGCTCCGAGCATTCAACTGTTCGATCTCACCGCGTTCAGCCTCTGAGCCCGCTTTGGCGCCGTACTGACCGCTGATGCCATCGACGAATAGCTGATCTGCTGGGTGGGCAGCGAGCCACTCGGGAGTGAACCGCGTATCCATAATCGTCATTGAAATTCCTGCTCGTTCCGCTTCGTTCATCGAACGGAGTTCATGAAGCGGATAGGACGAACCACCCGCTCCGCCGGGCGACGTGCAAAGCAAAGCCAACCGCTCGACTCGTTCGGGAACGGTGACCGCAAACTCTTGCGCAACCATTCCGCCGAAACTGATCCCGATGACGTTGAACGTGTCCCAGCCAAGAAAATCAACAAGGGCAACTGCGTCGGCCGCATACTCGGCCATGGAATACGGGCCTGCGGGAATTTCCGTACGACCCAATCCACGCTGGTCATGCAGCACAACATCGAATTGGGTTCCGAGCGCGTCGAATAGGGGCCGCATGCGTTCGATAGTCGAACCCGATCCATTGAACATCAGCAGTCGAGGACCCTCGCCTGCTTGTTCCCAATGAAGATCGATCCCGTTTAACCGTTCGGTCGGCATGTCACATCTGCTTCCACTCAGGTGCACGTTTTTCTCGGAACGCTTCTCCTGCTTCGGTCATATTGCCGGTAAATGTTCCGAGGACCTGTGTGCGATTCTCGAGCTCCATCGCTGCACGAAGGCTCGACGCATCGAGGTTGGCCCACATCCCAATTTTGGTCATACGCACGCCGTACTCAGAGTTGTCAGCGATCATTCCTGCAAGTTCAAGAGCGGTCGACTGGAGTTCGTCTGAAGTTGTCACTCGATTCAGCACCCCGTACTCACGCGCTTCGTCAGCGCTGAACCGGCGGCCGGTCAGCATGAGTTCTGCAGCGATTGTTGGCCCGCAAATACGAGGCAACCAGTAACTCGTGCCGAGATCGCAGGACGACAAACCCACGCGAATGAAATGGGACGCAAAGAACGCGTCGGCCGAGGCCACACGAAGGTCGCACGTAAGCGCCAACGCCAATCCTCCGCCCACAACAGCACCATGAAGCGCGGCAACAACCGGCTGCGGTGTTTCATGAATCGCCAACACAACGTCCATGAGGTGTTCTTGCATCTCGTGAACAAAACCGACTGGCCCACGACCACGTGAACGATCAGGAACGCCACCCGTTCCGCTCATGTCGGCACCGGCACAGAAACCGCGACCATTTCCGTCGAGGATCACGACACGAACGTCACGATCTCGGCGGATTGATGCAAAAGCGTCTGCAAGTCCGTCGATAAGCGCTGGGGTGAGCGCGTTGTAACGATCGGGATCGTTCAGCGTCACCCGAGCGATACCTTCCCCAGCCATTGTTGTTTCGACGATTGCCATTTGGCTCCCCCACAAACTCGGAAAAACCAAGTCCACCACACCACCGACGGGGGCGCGCCCCGTACGATCAAGACCCATGGACAATCTGAGCGCCGGCGGCATCATCCTCCTCGCCGTCTCTGCTCTTCTTGCCGGCGGCATCAATGCTGTTGCCGGAGGGGGTTCGCTCATCACCTTCCCCACCCTTCTTGCCCTTGGCTTCCCGCCCGTCACCGCCAATGTGACAAATAGTGTTGGACTTGTTCCTGGCTATCTCGGTGGGATTGCCGGTTACCGCAAAGAACTTGAAGGTCAGCGTGCAAACGTGCGCATGCTCTTGCCTGCCGCCTTTGCAGGAGCACTGATAGGCGCTGTCATCCTTCTGACAACGTCGAGCAATATCTTTCGAATTCTCGTTCCGTTCCTGGTTCTCGGCGCGTCACTACTTCTCATCGCACAACCGGCGATTCAAAAACGACTTGCGCGTCTCCACCCGGAAACCGGCGAGGCCATCGTCGCCGAACACAACATCGCATCAGTCGTCGGTGTTTTTATTGCCGCCATTTATGGCGGCTATTTCGGCGGTGTTCTCGGTGTCATCTTGTTAGCGATGCTCGGCATCACGATGATCGACCATCTCCAACGACTCAATGCACTCAAAAGCGTGCTGCAGTTTTCGATCAACATTGTCGCGGTAGTGATCTTCGCGATTTGGGGACCAGTGCAATGGGGGGTCGTCGCGATGATGGCTCCCCTCACCCTGGCTGGCGGATGGCTTGGTTCTCACTATGGCCGACGCCTTCACCCAACGTTGTTGCGTCGAGCAGTTGGAATCTACGGAATCGTGTGCGCGGCGATACTCGCAATCACCGTTCGCTGAAACGTCAGTAACGAAACTGAGGATCAGCCGATACCGAGTGAGATGTACGCAGGAGTTTGTGAGTCGCTGGCCTGATACGGCTTCTTCGCCGAAAGACCAAAGACAACAAGAAGCGATCCGTTCGGACCGGCAACCACGTTGATCGACTGAACATAATCAAGCTGCACAGGAAGCACGGTCGTGGGAGCAGCAGGGGTGCCGGTCCACGTTCCTTCAGCAAGGGTGAAGACGAGCGCCGCAGCACCCTGTGTCGCGACAGTTGCACCCGAGGCATCGACGACTGGTCCGGTTGCATATGCCGCAGTCCAAGCACCCGTTGCGTTACCCAACTTCAGTTGGATGTTGTCGACACAACCTTCCTTCGACGTAGTGATCGAACCCAACGCTGACGGTGTTCCGGCCTTGCCACCCGTACTGGTGTTCACGGTTCCGGTGAAAGGACACGCTGTGTCGGTGATCTGATCGCCGCTTGAGGCCGTTGTTGAGGTCGAAGTACTTGAGGATGAATCACTCGAACATGCGGCGATTGGAAGGAACAGGGCCACTGCTGCTGCTGTGGCGATGACGGTGCGGCGGATCTTCACGGGACTCCTTGGAAACAGATGTAGTTCCCAAAGTAGAACAGACCACGCAGCTCCAGACCAACCACCGACCTTCGATCGGCGGCTAGGGCCTGCGATTCCCTACACTCCTTCTGGCGCTCCCATACGAGGAGCCGAGCACCAGGGGGAATCATGGGTCGATTCGACGGCAAGGTTGTCATCGTCACAGGAGCAGCACGCGGGCAGGGCGAGGCCGAAGCTCGGCTCTTTGCCAGCGAAGGGGCAAAGGTCGTTCTCGCGGACGTGCTCGACACTGAGGGTCAGGCAGTCGCCGCCGACATCGGAGCAAATGCTCACTATGTGCATCTCGACGTCAGTAACGAAGCCGAATGGCAAGCGGCAATTGCTGCAACCAAAGATTTCGGTGGCCGCCTTGATGCCCTCGTGAACAACGCTGCGATCATTTGGCCATCGGCAATTGAAGACACCTCACTCGAGGCCTACATGACGGTGATCAACGTGAACCAGGTTGGTTGCTTCTTGGGAATGAAGACTGCAATGCCACTTTTGAAAGAATCCGGTGGCGGTTCCATCGTGAACATTTCCTCAATCGACGGAATCGCTTCAAAAAATGGACTGATCTCCTACTCCGCATCAAAGTTCGCCATCCGCGGGATGACAAAGACCGCGGCAATGGAGTGGGGTCGTTTTGGAATCCGCGTGAACTCGGTGCACCCAGGTGGCGTCAACACCATCATGGGTAATCCCATCAACGATCCAATCCTCGAAACAATGCCGTATCAGCAACAAGCCATTCAGCGCATCGGCTATCCAAACGAAATTGCCGCAGCAGTCGCATTCCTCGCTAGCGCTGAAGCCAGTTACATCACCGGCACAGAACTCGTCGTTGACGGCGGCTGGCTGACCGGACGACTTGAACCCGGCCTTCCAGGCTCAAGCGCAACAACTGAAGGATTCGGTTATAACGCATGACCAACGAAGAACCCGCTCCGTTCACTGCGGGTTGGACACTTGACGATGAGGCGGCCACCGCAACTGTGGCCGCCTCGACGCGCGCGCTCATTACGTCACTGCGTCGAACAAACGCACCGACCTCGTCACTCGAGCGCGCTGCCGCCCTCATTGATGAAGCCGCTGCGCTGCTCGAACCACATCGAGTTGACGGCCTTCCCATGCAGGGCCGTTTGGGGGACCAAGGACCAATAGGGGCCCAGGCAAACGAACCACGTGTGTTCTTCCCGTGGAGCCCCATCATCGGACCCCTCAATCCGCTTTCGGCCGATGTTGATCTCAACGTTGTTGATGGCCGCACTACGGGTCGAGCATTTCTCGGTGCGCAGTACAACGGGCCACCCGGAATGGTCCACGGCGGAATTATCGCCTTGTTGTTCGATGAATTGCTCGGCGCCACCAACGTCTGCAACGGACTCGGCGGGTTCACTGGAACCTTGTCGATTCGCTACGAACGTCCGACCTGGATTGAGCGCGAACTCCAGCTTGAAAGTTGGGTTGACCGAGTCGAGGGCCGCAAGGTCTTCACACTCGGAACAATCTCGATCGACGGCGAAGTCACCGCTCGCGCTGAAGGAATATTCATCATGACCCAGGGCTGGAAAGCAGAGACGAAGTAATGCATCCCGAGAACGCCGACCGCAATGTCCTAGGTGAATCGCTTGAACCCTGCGGCACTGACCCCATGACCGGATTCCTTCGGGACGGTTGCTGCACCACCGGCCCTGAAGACATCGGACTGCACACCATTTGCGCGGTCATGACCCCCGAGTTTCTTGAACATCAGCGATCAATCGGCAACGACCTCATTACTCCGATGCCGCAGTATCGATTCCCTGGTCTCGTACCTGGCGACCGCTGGTGCGTTACCGCGCGCAACTGGGCCATCGCCTTTAACGACGGCTTCGCTGCGCCAGTTGTTCTTGCCTCAACGAATCAGAAGACCCTCGAGGTCATTCCGCTCGACTGGTTGCAGCAACTTGCAATCGACGTGCCGCCCGACCTCAGCAGCCTTCTCGATCCCGGCTGAACAAACTCTCAGTCGAGTTCGGAATGAACTGAACCCATCACGGCACCACCGTCGGCCATAAACGGGCCGATCTTTGGATACAGCGCTGCGAGAGTTTCGCTTCCCATGTGCGCATCCATCGCAGCCTGATCGGCGTACTGCTCAATCATGTAGATGGTGTCGGCATCGTCGCCAGCGACGAGCGTGTAAATCTCGGTACCAGCTTCGGCGTTGGCAACAGCGAACATGTCGCCAAACTGCGCCAGCAGTTCGTCACGTTGTCCAGGATTTGCCTTCATTGTTGCGATCATCACGCGCTTTGCCATTGTTCCCCCTCTGGTTGCGGTGGAGGAACGATAACCGGAACGACATGCAGACTGGAATCAGATGATTCCGTCATCAAGTGAGACTGCTTCGATCTCTTGATCTCGAAGTTCCACGTCGTCGTCGGGTGTCCCCGGAGTCGACGGCAGAAACTTCGCCGTTAGAACGGCGGCGCCAAGCAGAATCAGTGCGCAGGTCCAGACGCCCACCCTCATTCCGGAAACGTAGGCCTGCTTTGCATTATCAAGGAGCGAAGTGGCTTCGTCGGAGGGCAACGTACTTGCGACTTGGATGGCCTTTCCGATCGAGTTCTGCGCAGCCGAAGCCACATCCGCCGGTAGTCCTGAAAGATCTGACAACGATGTCTGATAACGCCAGGCGAACAAACTTCCGATTACGGCAACGCCTAGAGCACCACCAATCTGACGGGTGGTGTCGTTCACCGCTGATCCAACACCGGCACGATCACGAGGCAGTGCACCCATGATGGATTCAGTCGCCGGCGTCGCCGTGAGAGCGAGTCCGACGCCAAAGATTGCCCGCACCACGACACCGCCAACATCCGAGGCAATGATCGTTTCAATTCCATAACAAAACATCACGCCCGAGCAGATTAGTAGCCCAAGAATGATCACCTTTGTCGTTCCCCATCGAGCCACATATTTATGTGCTTGCGGACTCGTCACCATGAGCCCGATCGCAACTGGTGCTGTCATAACGCCCGCCTTGAGCGGCGAGTACCCAAGAACAAACTGGAAGTACTGCACGATTAAGAACGTCGAGCCGAACATTACGAAGTAATTGATTGTGATTGTCATGCTCGCTGCGCTGAAGCGAGGGTTTCGAAAGAAGTTGAGATCAAGCATGGGGTGATCGATTCGAAGTTCCCACCAAGTGAAGACCGCTAGGAAAAGCAGTCCAGAGCCCACAGCGAAGAGCACTTCGGGACTTGACCAACCTTTCTCAGGGATCTCGATAATCCCGTACAACAAACCAACCAGTGCCACGATCGAAAGCAGAGCGCCAACGGGATCGAGTCGATGGCCTTCGTCAGCACTCTTCGAAGGCGGAACAAGAAACCAGCCCATAGCTACGGCGACGACGCAGATCGGGACGTTGATAAGGAAGATCGATCCCCACCAAAAGTGCTCAAGAAGAAATCCACCAAATAATGGGCCCGCAGCGACTCCAATGCCCGCAACTGCCGCCCAAATTCCAATTGCTTTCGATCGTTCTTTGCCTTCGAAGGTGTTGCTGAGAATCGCCAAGGTTGCCGGAAGGATGAGAGCACCCCCGATACCCATCAAACCGCGGGCGATAATGAGAGCGTTCGCGCTATCGGCTTGGCTTGCGTACGCCGAGAACCCGCCAAAGACCACGAGCCCGATCATCAATGTGCGATGACGACCCCACTTGTCGCCGATCGCTCCCATCGTGAGGAGCAAACATGCGAACACGATTGTGTAGGAGTCGATCAGCCATTGAAGTTGCGCTTGCGACGCGCCCACCTCCCGCACGATCGAGGGGAGACCTACGTTCATGATCGTGTTATCGATCGACGTAATTGTCACCGCGAGGCAAATAGCAATCAGCGTGAACCAGCGGCGCTGGTGAATTTTTTCAGGTGTCCAGCGACTCGACATGTACTTCGTTCTTCCATTTCGTAGTGGTGCGTTCTGAGGAGCAGTCATGGAGCAAGCATCTGCTCAAAGTTCTTACGGATGACCGCAATCGTTTTCACCGCAGCTTCGACGTCTCCGGGGCTGATCCCAGCAAACAATTGCGCCGCAAAACTGTCGAATGATTTCTGCATATCGCTGCAAATCTCGGTTCCAGAGTCGGTGAGTTCCACAAAAGTCGCCCGACGATCAGAGGGATCGGGTCGACGCTCCACATAGCCGGAATCGACCAATCCGTCGACCAGCGCGGTTACTGCTCGGGGCGTGACCGCAAGCCGCTGCGCCAACTCACTCGAACGAAGCCGACCGGATTCGTGGAGGAACATCAGAAGTCGACGACGCGGCAACGTCAGATTTCGCCGGCGCAATCCATCGGCCCGGAGTCGATCAAAGAGCGGGGCAAGTTCTGCCAGTTCGCGGATGAGAGCGGTCGAGGGCTTCATTAGTAGAGACCTTACACAATGTTGGTACTACACCTTTTCCCTGCTCCCAACCGGATCTCAACCGCCTGAGGACACGGCTGGGTGATGAACGAACCCATTGGCGCTGCCGTTAGCCTCGGCGCATTGTGATCACTGCCCACACACTTCACGGTTCCACACCCACTCGCCATCGACATCGCACATTGCGAGCGTTTGCGATTGCCCTTCTCATGTGCGCACTCGTCACCACCGGATGTTCGGTGCTTAATGCATCGGTGCCGACCCCGCTTTCTGCCTTTCCCGCGCCCGCTGGCGTCCCCACCGCAGAACAAACGAACGTGAGTCCGTACCCACTCGCTCAACGTTTAGGGAAATGGAACGGCACCACGTTCACACCAGTGACTCCAGATTCGATCGCTGCCGGCAATGTCATGGTGATGACCCACGGTTGGGCTGCTGGGCTGCTCGCTACCTACGAGGCCGCGCAAGCGACATCCGCCGACCTAGTGACGATGTGGAATCCCGCAATGGTTGATCCCAAAACCAACCAAGCAGCTATCACACTTTTCGCAAACCTTGCCACTTCGCTGCAGTCGGCCGATCCAAGTGCAACGGTTCTCATGTACAGCTGGGTTGACCAAAGCTCCACCGATACGAGTGCTCTCGCTGCATCCGCTCCCGAACGAGCCACCGAAGTAAACGGTCATCGAATGGCCACAGCGATCGATCAAACACTTGCTGCTGGGTTTTCCAACAATGGTGGGCAGATCCATCTCATCGGCCACAGCTTCGGCGCGAATGTCGCAACGACCGCAGCGTTGGCGCTCGCAACTCCGCCGCGACAACTCACACTGTTTGACTCTCCCGAAGTGAATCTCGCTCGCATCGGTGGGGCAAAGAATGACCTGCGGTACAAGCTCACGCGACTCGATATCGGTCGCAGCCCGAATCAAACCTTCGTCGACAATTACATCTCACTCGTGGGCGAGCCCTACGCCGGCTACCCCGGGCTCGGTCAGATTGTTGACGTTCATCTGAAACCACCGTCCTCCGATGCCGGAGTCGACAAACACCAATACCCCATCGGGTGGTACGCAAACTCTGCTTCTACAAAGAGCTCGGGAGTTGGGTTGTGGTGGTCGCCAATGATGGGCGCTTCCGACGTAGCCCTGGCAACAACATGGAATCAAACCTCTTCTGACCCCTCAGAGGAACTCGTACTCGTCGCTCAAGGTGTCGCACCTTCGCCGACGTACAACTCGTCGGTCAGTTATCTCTCGACTGCGATCGCCGACCAAGCCACTGGCCCTTCTGTCGCAACCATTCGAGACACCGTTTCGAACACTGTTTTCACAACCGACAAGGATTCGCTGTGGTTGACCTTCGACACGACTATCGCTGGCGCACCAACCGACACCTTCCATCTCTTCATCGATGGACGGCTTCGTTCGACCTTTGCTCCTCCCGCTGAAGGAACCGGATCCGACGGAAGTTTTCTCATCCTCTACGACATTGGATCAGGCACACACACTCTTTCCCTAGCTGCTGAGGGTCCAACCAATGGATCCGCTGCTTCCCCGACCGCGTCGGCATCGCTAACGAACCTTCGCATCTCGTCAACCACGGACATTCAGCGAAATCTGACCCCGACCCAAAGTAAAGAATTGATCATTTGGGCAGTGGCACTCGTCATCCTTGTGATTGTCGTTCTCTTGGCCCTGCTGATCTTCCTCGTCATTTGGATCGTGAAGAAAGTGCGCCGGAACTCTTCCTCTCACGAATGACGAATTCGTGATGCCGGCTGATAATTGGGGCCAGCTGTTTCGTCCACACGATTGAGTAACAGTTCGCACGGAGGCTCAAAACGTTCGGCGAACTGCAGTGACGCCGGCTCACCCAAAAGCTGCCACGGAAGCGTGGTCAATCGGTCCGTGTCATCTTCGATCTGTTGCCGCAGTTGCAACGCCTCGTCAGTCACGTACCTATCCCGGACCAGACCTCGCGCCGCTAGAAGTTCCCAGCCAACCTGAATCTCATCGGGGCTACTTCCTCGCGAGGTGGGTAGCCAACCATCTTCATAACCCAACCAAGCGTTATGAAGAATTGATGCCTCGATTCCCGTCAGCCCCGCAGCCGCAACCACTGCCCAATGCGTGTCACCGCGCCACTCTCGCAGGCAATTCACTGCGTGCCACCCCGACAACAACGGATCCGTTGGTCGTTCCATCGGCAAATGAGAAGCGAAGAACACGCGTCCCGTTGTAGGGAGTTGTTCAACAACCGACCAAAGCGTTGGCCCGAGTTCCTCGAGAGCGGGAACGATCGCCGGCGCAAACTCATGGAGACCCTCGACGATCGCTTTGTTGCGTTCCTGCCACACAGATTCGAAGTTGGTACTTGATGCCACTAAATCAAACGTCAATGAAATTGCTTGCGGACGTATCGACCCAAATGCAGCAGTCACCGCTTCGGCACCCGCCGACGCAAGCGGTGCACACCGGGAGGCGATGTAACCGATTGGCCCCGGAAGACCGAGGCCCTCGAAGCGGCGCACTGCACCTGGATCCCAGAAGATCCATCCGATCGTGGTCTGCACGGAACGGGAGTTTCGCTTCGCGATCGCGTTCCAGTCAGGCATAGTCCGAGAATCCTTTGCGCTCCGTAGAAGTCGAACTCTAGAGACTTGCCGTTGATGGCGTCGTCCCCACAAGACGCGGGTTTCTAACCCGGGGCTACCCATCCGCTATCGAAAGCGTCGCAACCGTTGAATGTGGAACTGAATCCCAGACTCCAACTGCTACTCCTACGAGTGTTAAGCGTCTCCGATTGCGCTGATTCAGAGAACTTTGCGGAAAATCTTTGCTTTTCGCTCGGTATAGGGCGGATAGGCGATTGATGGGTCCATCTTCGTGCTTCGCGTCAAGATCGGCTTCAAATGTTGAAACAAACGCACACCGGACTTGCCGTGATAGCCACCCATTCCGCTTTCGCCGATTCCGCCAAACGGAAGATTCGGATTCGAAAAATGCATGATGGTTCCGTTGACAGTGACGCCGCCAGCAGTTGTTCGATTGACGACATCGGCGGCGACTCGCTTCTCGCCTGTAAAGACATAGAGCGCGAGTGGATGCGGGTTCGCATTGATGTGATCGATCGCTTCATCCGTTGACGTAATATCGATAATCGGAAGCAGTGGACCGAAGATTTCTTCCTTCATGATTTGCGAGGTTGGATCGACATCCAGAAGAACTGTCGGAGCGATATAACGCGTGGCCGAGTCGGTCTCGCCGCCAATGACTGCGGTTCCGCCTTGCATCAGTGCCGAAACACGGGCGAAGTGATTCGGTGAAACGATCCGTCCGTAGCTCTCACTCTCTTTTGGATCAGACCCAAAAAATTCGGTGATCGCTTTGCCGAGTTCGTCCACGAAATCGTCGCGCACTGATGCATCAACCATCACATAGTCCGGAGCGATGCAGGTTTGTCCAGCGTTCAACCACTTTCCCCAGGCAACTCGACGAGCAGCGACTCGGATATTTGCCGATGCATCGACGATCACTGGGCTCTTTCCGCCGAGTTCAAGCGTGACTGGAGTGAGGTTCTTCACTGCCGCCGCCATAACAACTCGACCAACAGTTCCGTTGCCCGTATAGAAGATGTGATCGAAATGTTGTTCAAGAAGATCGGTGGTTTCAGGTACTCCACCTTCGACGAGTGCAATTGCCGAGGAATCGAGATACTTCGGCACCAACGTTGCCAAAAGGGCCGAAATAGTCACCGTGACTTCCGAGGGCTTCATCACTACGGCGTTGCCGGCAGCAATTGCGCCAGCCACTGGGACCAGTAGGAGATGGATCGGATAATTCCACGGAGCGATGACAAGAACAACGCCAACTGGTTCGGGGACCAAACGTGACTTCCCCGGCATTGCGATGATGGGAGTACTAACTCGTTCCGGCTTATTCCACTTCTTCAGGTTCTTAATCATCGACTTCACTTCGCTCGTCACGAATGCAATGTCAGTGATGAACCCTTCAACACGCGGCTTACCCAAATCGATGGCAAGCGCGTCGAGGAATGCCGACTCGTTCTCCTCGAGCATCTTCACCATCTGCTCAAGTTGATGTTTGCGCCACGCCAGCGGTCGTGTGTGCCCGCTGTTGTAGGCGGTTCGAAGTTTGTCAGCCACAGAAGTCATGGGCGCATTCAAGCACCCATGACTCTCAGTGTCTCGTTACACCCAAGATGCCTTACTTGGTCATGTACTGATTCAGCGCAGCGACGCCAGCTTGAGGGTTCGACGCATTGATGCCGTCGGCGCCTTGCTGGAACAAAGCGAGGTATCCGGCTTCGTCTTCACCCTCACCATTCGGCCAAATCCAGTTCACATAGCCAGCAGCTTTGGTTTTTTGCACGTAGTCAGGTGTGAAGACGGCAATTCCTTCATACACCGGAGGAACCTGCAGGATCTTTTCCCACATAGGGATAGCAACATTGGCGAGGACGTAGTTCGTGAGCGCATCAAGCCCCGGGGACATGGCGATATCGGGAGCCAACGAATGGAACTTCTCCACCACCGTGTCATCAAAAGATGTAACTACAACTGACTTGGTCCGATTCATCTGAGCAATTTCCTTTGCGAGGAGTTCTGCAGTGATGAACGCGTCAGCACCCTTGCCCTTGATTTCGATATTGAGCACATAGTCGGGCCATCGCTCAGCGACCTCGCTGAACTTTGGCACCGCGAAATCGTCAGCGGTGTAGCCCGCCGGTGGCGCAACCTTGCCGGTACGAATTCCGCGGAAGATGTACTCAGAATCTGGCTTGCCTGTGCACGTGTTTGAGCACGATGTCGCATACCAGTAACCGTTATCGAGTTGATGAAGCTGCTCGTAGGTGACATCAGCAATCTTGAGATCGGATTCAGTGGTGCGCTTGGTGGTGTCATCGTGCTGCACGACAAGAACACCGTCCTTCGTGCGCTGGATGTCGAGATCAAGCACGTCGACACCGGCTCTAACGGATTCCTCGAACGCATAAATGGTCGAATGCGGCGCAACGTCCTCTGCGCCGGCATGGCCTAGAACGACCGGACGACCGAGAGCAAGGATTCCGTCGACTGTCGAAGCCGGTGACTTCGAAACTGTCGTCGATGCCGTGGATGAACTTGACGAAGATCCGCAAGCCGAGAGCAACAACGCGCTCACCACGAGACCACCTGCAACCGCACCAGCAAACCTTCTTGCCCGATTCATCTCATTTCCCCCAGAACTTGATTGGCGATTCTCGAACAATAGTTGTTCGATCTTCCGCACGAGCGCTTAGAGGCGGCGTTTGAGTTCAATAAAGACTTCGTTGCCTACGAGTTCAACGAGTTCTTCCGCCAACGACTCGATCACCGGCCGATCACCCACATACGCCCGATCGCCTTCGGTGCAACACCAAGCCATCGTTGCGCCTTCATCTCCCCAGTCGGCCCGAGACCAACGACGAAGTGTCGCGGTTTCTGTCGTCGCTGATGTTTCCACCCAATCGACCTTGATCGGTAACTGCCAGCACACTGACGGCTTCCATTCCACCGGAGATTCGCCCGCGTCAACAGCGGCCAAGTGCAATGCACAACCGGCTCCACCGGCAAACCCTGGTCGGTTCAAGAAGATGCAGGCGCCATCAACCACACGTGTATTCGTCGCTTTTTCATTGGCGAATACGCCGCCTTCAATCGATGCATCGTGGAATTGAAACAACGATGGATCGATCATCGCCGCGAGAGCGCTGATCATTCGAGACTCGTCTTCGCCGTCGAGTTCCGCTCCAACGGAACAACAGCCCTGTTGGAGTTCTTCGGAAGGATTGTCGTGAATGCCCAGACATCCTCGACCCCAAATGCAGGTCCAGTTCGAGTTGAGGAAGTCGGCGTCGAAGGTCCACGTGACCTCACCATCGACGATCACGGGATTCTTTGGATCCTGGGCGTCGAACGGGGTTGGAGTCGACGCCTCAGTCATTCGGAGAGCGTAACGCCGAGAAATTCTGTCAAGACGATTGACAGAACCATAGGGAGTCAGTAAGAAAGCCATATCACTCGCTGAAAGTCCGCCGATGACTCTTGAGACCAACCGAACTGATCTCGCCTCCACTCGCTTCGTGGCCGACGTTCACGAACAGCTCTCTCAAGGTCAGTGCCGACTTCGCATCGACCATTTCGCACTGACGACGAACAACATCACCTACGGCGTGTTCGGCGACATGCTGCGCTACTGGGATGTCTTCCCCGCTAACGATTCAGGCTGGGGCCGCATTCCCACATGGGGTTTTGCTGAGGTCGTCGAGAGTGCAAGCGACGAACTCTCCGTTGGGGAGCGACTCTTCGGCTTTCTTCCCATGAGTTCTGAAACGATCATCACCCCCGGCAAAGTCGACGAGCGAGGTGTCAGTGATGTTGCTGCGCATCGAGTCGGACTCGCCGGCGCGTACAACCGATATCAGCGCTGTTCGGCAGACCCCGTGTACGACGCAAACCGCGAACCACAGCAAATGGTGCTGTACCCGCTGTTCTTCACAAGTTTCGTAATCGATGACTTTCTTCTCGACAACGAAGACTTCGGTGCGACCCAAGCAGTGGTCTCAAGCGCTTCGAGTAAGACAGCAATTGGGTTCGCTCATTTAGCAAAGCAACGTGGGCTAAAGACTGTCGGCCTCACTTCTGCGGGCAATCAATCGTTCGTTGAATCACTCAATGTGTATTCCGAAGTAGTCACCTACGACGCCGTCGACTCCATCGCAACCGTCTCTGCGGTCTATATCGACATCGCCGGCAATCAAGATCTCCTCCGGGACGTGCATACCCACCTTGACGGATTCCTTGGCCACTCAATGGTCGTTGGCAATACGAACTGGGACCACAAGGCGACCAACACCAGTGCATTACCGGCACCCACACCAGAGTTTCTCTTTGCGCCCACACAGATCTCGAAGCGCACAAAGGAATGGGGGCGCGACGGGCTCGACCAGCGCATGGGGACCGCTTGGAAGAACTACTCCGAATGGAGCGACTCCTGGCTGGAGTTTTCTCAGGCCGTTGGCAACGAAGAAGTCCTTGTCGTCTACGAAACGCTGCGAAGCGGTCAACCCGATCCAAAGCTCGGCTACATCTGTTCACTCCCTAACGAAGAAGCGAAATGAACACTCCACTTCTCCCCGAAACTTCGAACACGCCTTCAGTCGACGGGCGCACTGCCCGCCGAGACCGCGGTCGAACCGCTGTACTCGAAGCCGCGCTCGACTTATTTGATGAAGAGAACCTCGAACCAACGCCAGAACAGATCGCTCTGCGTGCAGGTGTCTCGACGCGTTCGGTCTACCGCTATTTCGAAGATCGAGATGAACTCGTTCGAGCGATCATCGCTCACAAGCAGTTGAAGATTCTCCCCCTGTTCCACATTGAGAACATCGGGAAGGGAGATCTCGATACGCGCCTCTCCCGCCTAGTCGACTCCCGCCTCAGGGTCTACGACGCCACCGGCGCGACCGCTCGCGCCATGGCGATCAAAGCTTCTAGCGACCCTGTCATTTACGAGCAGATCCAGTTCAGGAAATCAGTTTTCCGAGAGCAGGTCGAAAACAACTTTCGCCAGGAATTTGACCGCATGAGCTCTTCGCAACGAGGTACGTCGCTCAATGCAATCGATGCGCTCACTCAACTCGATGCACTCGACCGCTTCCATGTCGATCTCCAACTTTCTTTTGATGAAACCCGAGAACTTCTCATTGGATCAATCAAGGCACTACTGAACATCGCTCCATAACCCGTTTCGCAAAGAACTCACTCCCTCCAGAGAGGACCAGCAATGGCCGAGCAACTTGAACACCCATACGGAACCATCAACATCGAACTCGTTGGAGCATGGCTTCATATGAAACCCGAAGACGACGGGTGTTTCTGGGCACTCAACCTCATGAAGTACTTCGAAGTTGCAAACTACGACGACGGCCGCGAGGGAGTTTCCGGTAAAGCCGCCGACGACGCGTACTCACCTGTTGGACCTCTTGCCGCTGTCGGAGCAGCCGTTGCCTACCTCGGCGATGTGAAGACTCAGCCTCTCGGAACTCCGTCATGGGATCGGGTCGCGATTGTTCGCTACCCCACCCGTGCTTCGTTTTTCGAAATGCAAGAACGCAAAGACTTCAAAGAAGCCCACGTTCACAAGAAGGCGGGAATGGACTTCACCATCATCCTTTCCTGCCTTCCGAAGACATACGACGCGTCGGCAAGTACTGATGGAGACCTCGTCCTCTTGATCGACAAGGGAGTCGACGACGCGTTCGCTGCCGTCCAAGGGGTCACACAAGTCGCCCTCTTTGACGTTGAAGGTGTGATCATCGGAGACGAACGCCGCTACGACCGAGCACGATTTGTACGTATGAACGATGACGAAACGCTCGCCTCGTTGATCAGCGCTGCCGAGAACGCAGAAGACGCTCAGATCCTTGTTCTACGGAGTTTCATCGACAATCTCGTCGACACTGTCGTGACGGCCTAAAGCAGAACCATGGAATTCCTGCGCACTCCCGATGATCGATTTGTTGGTCTTGAGGATTACGACTTTGAGCCGCACTATCGATCGATCACCACAGCGGATGGCACCGCGCTCCGGTTTCATTTCATTGACGAAGGCCCGCGCGATGTCGACCCAGTGCTGCTGCTGCACGGCAACCCGTCGTGGTCTTACTTGCATCGCAAGATGATCCGCGGACTCGTTGCCCGTGGCCATCGGGTTCTCGCACTCGACCTCATTGGAATGGGTCGCTCCGACAAACCCACCGATAAGGCCGACTATTCGCTAGCCAACCACGTCGACTGGATGGGGCAATGGCTTGTGGGCGAAGACCTCACCAACATCACGTTGTATTGCCAGGACTGGGGCGGCATCACTGGCCTCAACTTGCTGCCATTTCACGGCGAGCGTTTCGCACGAGTGATCGCATCCAACACCGGCGTTCCCGCAGGCGAAGGTGCCACCAAGGGGATCGAGAACTGGCTTGCATTCGTCGGCAGTATTGAAGAGCTTCCGATTAGCGGGGTCATGCAAAGCGGTACGACGCGGAAGTTGTCCGCCGGAGAACTGGCCGCCTACGAAGCACCATTCCCCGACGGCACCTTTCAGGCCTCGCCCCTCGCTTTCCCGTTTCTCATACCCGTGCAACCCGATAACCCAGGCGTCCCAATGTGCCTTGCCATGTGGGAATTTCTCGAGACGTGGACGAAACCCTTCCTTACGGTGTTTGGCACCGAGGACGAGATTTCGTACAAAGCCGGAGCCCACCTCCGGCTGCAACGAAAAATTCCCGGCGCGGCGAATCAGGAACATATTGAGATCGAAGGCGCCAGCCACTTCATTCAAGAAGATGCGCCCGATCAACTCGTCGAGATCATCGACCAGTTCACAAAGCAAGCTCAGCCGTGACTCGCTCGACAATCTTCACGTACAACCCGAAAACTAAGGACAAACGATGAACGCCGAAAAGCCCGAACGACTTGTTCCCGATATGCGCAACGTCCGCTACGGCGAGGTACTCACCGTCTATTCACGCGAAGGCCGATTCGAAGCCGAGGTCTACGGCACCCAGTTGATCAACGACTGCCCCCAGGAACTCTGGGAAACACTCGACGCGAATGCCATTGCTGCCGAGATGGGCGCCATCGGCGCAAAACTCAACGGCCCTCGATACTGGACCTTGGATGCGTTTGGCCAGAAGATCGCTGTCGCTGATCCCGTCCTGCGGGATTTCAGCGGGATCACAATGCGTCGCATCGCCACCGTTGACCTTGGTGAAGTCCCCAAGCTCGGTCCCTACACCGAGACAAAGGTCAACCGCGGCGTGATCTTCTTTTGGGATGCGGGTCAGACAGTTCACGAACTCGTAAACCCCGATGGGCTTGCGTACATCATGCAAGCGCTTTGTATCGGCGTCGATCCATCCATGACACCGGAATCTTTACTCACGCTCGGTGAACGTCTCGCACTTCCCGAAGGCTGGACCTACCGCACTCGTGTCTTAGAAGAAGAACTCATCGTCGATACAACAGAGTCGATCGCAACAGTCCTTCAGGACGAGTTCGAGAACTCCTACACACTCCCCTTCTGATCGGATTCGGCAATGACCATCGACGAACGTCGCCTTGCGTTACGCGAAGAACGAGCCCAAGCTGCCCCCTATTGGGGGAAGGTTGAGCCTCGGATCATCGTTACGTTTCTGCTCTTCTCTGCAGCGTGGATTGGCGTCATCGTTCTCGGAGTTAACGGAACCATCCCGCTTTGGCTGGGCCTGATTCTCAATACGGTCGTCGCTTCGACCTTCTATATGCCGATGCATGAGGCGACCCACGGAAACATTTGGGGTCGCACGACATCGGGCAAATGGATCGAAGACCTCATCGGAATGCTTTGCGCGATCCCACTGGGCTTCTCTTACAAAGCACATCGCCCGTCGCATATGCGTCATCACGCGCACACAAACGACCCGCTAAGAGATCCCGACTTTCACACTGCGGGGCCAATACACACCGTGCTCAAGAGTTGGTACGGGCAGGTGATGTTGGCCACTTTTCTTCCTGTGTTCGCATTCGTTCCTGCGGCTCGCAAGCTGCTGCCCGCAGCGATGCTCGTCATGATGCGAGCAGAAAAGGGAAGCAAGAAGCTGGGGTTGATCCAGCTGCGCTTTTGGTTCCTCACACACGCGTTTCTCGTACTTGCAATTCTCACCGGTTACGGATGGCAAGCATTGATGCTCTGGTATCTGCCCTCGCGGCTCCAGGCACTCTGGCTGCTCACAATTTTTGCCTGGTATCTCCATCATCCGTCTATGAAGGTCGGCCGTTACGTCGATACACGCGTCGCGGTGTTTCCTGGATCACGTTGGCTGATTCGCGGACATGACCACCATGCCGTCCATCATCTCTTCCCGCGAGTTCCCCACTACCGACTCCGCAAACTCTGGGCTGATATCTCAGTCGAGATGGTTGCAAAGGGTGTGCGCAGCGAGGGGAAAGCACTCAGTGCGACCGGCCCCATCAATCTGAGAGCGAACCAAACGCAACAAACATGACGGCTTCGATAGATATTGCGTCCCACGCCGGATTTGGCGCAGGTTCACATCCGATCTCGATGTAGACGCGACCAAGAATCTGTCCCGCCAGCCACTGAATGAACGCTTCAAGGTCTAAGTCGGGTCGAGTCCAACCAATGTCTTTGAACACCTGAAAATTCTCCGCGAGCTGGCGCAAGAAACTTCGAGCTGCTTCCCCTAGGACCACTGCAAGCTCCGGGCGCCCTTCGACGCTTCCGAGAGCGAAAAGGCGCTGCTGCCGCGCCAGCGATCGCGATGGGTCGTAGATCATTGTCAGAATATTGAGAAAGGCATCGCGCAACTCTGCACGACTCGAAACCCCACGCAAGATCGAAGCCGATACCGCGTTGAACTCGGCGAAACTCCTCACCAGGCGCTCCTCCTGGGCGGCGATGACCAATCCTTCTCGGCTCCCGAAGAAGTGGTAGATCGACGGGGGCGTCACGTCCACTGCGACCTCGATGTCGTGGACGCGCAGACTCGCCTCACCGCTCGTCTCGATGATCCTGATGGCTTCATCAAGGATCTTCTGATGGGTGGGGTGGTGTTCCATTGCTTCCGACCTTAGGTTCCCTTGCCGTCACGCTCAACGATCTGACGTAGTAAACCTCAGGGGTCTATTTACTCAGGGGGAGTACCCAAATGTCTGAACCGTTGGTGCTAGTCGAAGCCGAGGGCCCGATCCTCGTTGTCACGATCAACCGTCCCGAAAAGAAGAATGCCGCCAATGCAGAGGTTCTCTGCCGGTTGTACGACGCGTGGGTTCGCCTCGACACCGATGATTCCCTGCGAGTAGCCATTCTCACGGGCAAAGGCGACACCTTCTGTGCCGGCATGGACCTCGCTGAGATTGGTCGACTGCGCCAAGGCGTCGTCGACAACGAGTGGCTCCAGCGATTCAAAGATCAACCCGAGGTCATCCTTGGCGGCTGGCTCAAGACCTACCGTCCCACCAAGCCCGTCATCCTCGCGGCCGAGGGATTCGCCCGTGCCGGCGGAACAGAAATTCTTCAAGGCACCGACATTCGCGTCGCAGGCGAGAGTGCAGTCTTCGGAGTCACCGAAGTGCAACGCGGTCTGTTCCCCATGGCTGGTTCGGCTGTTCGACTTCGCCGACAGATTGGCTACGCCGTCGCTGCCGAAATGTTGCTTGCTGGTGACGACCTCACTGCGCAGCGCGCGCATGAACTTGGTCTCGTCAATCACGTCGTTCCCGATGGCCAAGCTCTCACCAAAGCCAAGGAAATCGCCACGCGCATTGCACGAAACGGTCCACTTGCCGTTCAGGGGATTCTCGCCACATTGCGCGAAACCGAAGCAATGCCCGAGGCCGACGCGTTCAACATCGAGATGAAGCACGGTGGCAAGGTCATGCAGTCGAAGGACGCTGCCGAAGGCCCGCGTGCGTTCCTTGAAAAGCGCGATCCCGTCTTCACCGGCGAGTGAGAAGCGCGGACCAATGAGTTCGTCACGTAAACCAACAGTGATCGTTGCTGGCCTAGGCGATACCGGCGCACTCATCGCCACTCGCTTGGCGCGAACCTGCAACGTCGTAGGCATCTCGACGCGCCCTGCGCTTGTGAGCGGCCAGGAATTGGGAACGCGCCTCATCGATCTCCCCCGATGGCGACGCACTTATCTCATTCCCTATCGGCGCTTCCGCAAACTCGATTCGGTTGATGTCATCCACGGCCGTATCTCGAGCGTCGACTTCAACGGTTCCAAGATTTCTGTTGAACTCGCTAATGGTTCATCTCGCGAGGTTGCGTACGACTACTTCGTGATTGCAACGGGCGTTTCGAACGGATTCTGGCGCCACGACCGTGTTGAAGACCTAGCAACGATCGACACCGAACTTTCGGCCATCAATGCTGAACTCGCGAATGCCTCAAGCATCGCTGTCGTAGGTGGCGGAGCAACCGGCGTAAGCGTTGCCGACAATCTCGCTCGTGGGGGAAATGCATCTGTGCATCTCTTCCATAGCGGCGATGAACCACTGCCCGGATATCACCCCAGCGTTCGCCGCTGGATGGCGCGCCAGCTCGCAACTGATGGCGTCACGGTTCATCCCAACCACCGAGCTGTTGCTCCCGAAGGCTTTACCGGCGACCAACTCACTCACGACCCCGTTGCCTGGTCGACTGGTCAGGAACCTTTCACTGCCGACGTCACATTGTGGGCTCTTGGCGGCGTCACTCCTCACACCAAGTTTCTTCCCGCATCGGTGCTTGACGACGAAGGTTTCGTGCTCGTTGACAAGAACCTACGAATTCCGGATCACAAGAACGTCTTTGCTGTTGGCGATGTCGCTGCGAGTGACCCACTTCGCAGCTCAGCGCGCAACTGGGGATTCCGAATCGTGGTCAATAATGTCAAGGAACTCGTTCGCGGTCGCCCTGCGAAACTCAAGACCTACAAAGCGTCCGAGTATCGATGGGGTTCCATCCTCGGCCTTCAAGAGGACGGCCTGACTGTCGTGCAGCCAAATGGAAAGCGCTTTCGCATTCCACGCAAGCTCGCAGAGCCCCTGCTCTTCAGTGTGTTTGTCCAACGTGTGCTCTACGGCGGACTCCGTAAGAACTGACCAAAAACGGATTCCACCCGTTTCAGTCGGTTCGCTTCATCGGTACGAGACAGCGAAATCTTCTAAGGAAGATTCTCAAGATCATCAAGATCCTTCGCGCGTCCACTTGCTCGCTTGTTGATCTTTAGATCACCGAGAGAAATAACTGGGACGCGTTCATCTCCAACGGTCACGGTTTCGGAGCGTTCCGCGCACTGCTCGAATTCCACCCCATCGATTTCCGTCAGAATTTCGATACGCAGCGGTGCTTCACCCATGCGGATGATTCGCTGAGATTCAAGGAATAACTCCGGAACGAGCTCATCATTCTCAAACCCAAACTCCCGAAGAGACTCCACAAGGCGCTCTGCATTCAAGCGGCGGCGGCGAACCCACACATCCATATCCGCTGTAGCTCGCGGATACCCGTGCACTGCTACAGCGAACCCACCGACGAGCAGGTACTCAACGCTGTGGGCGTTGAGTAATTTCAAGAACTCGCTGAAGTCGTCCGGAAACTCGATGGATTCCATAGTTCATCCGACGCAATTCGAGAACATGCTGGATTCGAGACTCTGCAGATTGTGCATGCCAATACGCCCTGTCGTCGCTAACAACATCATCGTGCGAAGTTGAAATTGTGAAGGACTTTTCCACAACCTGAACTCTACCAGTACAACGGTATTTCGTATGGGAGAACCTTGCCTCCGACCCTTCGAAATCAACGCGGATCCGCACTTGTAAGTAGTCTCCGCTTCTGGCCAGCCCAGTTTGAACAAGGACTATGAATGACGGAGTCAGGAAACTCAGAAATATCTGCGCCAACGATTGATGGCGTCGAGGCTGTCTACTGGCACCTCGACGACATCGACTGGACAGAGGTGCAACGCCAGCAGAACGCCGACGCAAGCGTCTCAGTGGTGCGCGAAAAGTGGCCAATTATTCGACCCGACTTTCTTTCCGCTCACGTGCACTACGAACCTGGAATGGTGGTGCGCCGCCACGGCCACCGCAGCAACCACGTTGTGTTCGTGCTTGGTGGCAGCGGCTGGATCGGAACCGAACCGTGCGAGCCAGGTACTCACATTCACGTTCCACTTGGTTCGGCATTCGGCCCGATCATCGCCGGCCCCGAAGGGTTGACGTGCTGGGAACTGAGCTTCGGCGAATTCGGCGGTTGGGGAGATCAGCCCGAGTTGTATGCGAACGAAATCGCCGAGCGTGGCATCACACCACTCCCCGACCCCCCGCTTGAAATTGGCGATTGGTTTGTTGACCCAAGAGGCGATTGGGGAGGCGAACGTCCATCGCCCAAGGTCGATGGGCTGCAATCAGTCATGACACATGTTCGTGACTATGAGTGGGCCGAAGTGAAGCAGCAACAAAATGCCGATGGCTCGGTGTCAGTTGTCCGCGAGAAATCGTTCGTCCGGCAACCCGATTTCACGAGCACCTATGTTGAGTACTCGCCGGGGATGACCGTGCAACGCCACGGATACTTCGGTCAGCACCTTGTCTGGGTCATCGAAGGTGGAGCATGGTTTGGCGACCGTTGGTGCCCAGCCGGCACACATATCGAACTGCCCCTAGGCGCAGCGTTCGGTCCGATTGTCGCCGGCGATGAAGGCGCGCTGCTCCTACAACTCACAGACGGCGACGTCCGAACTTGGGATGACGCACTCGCTAGCTCGTGAACTTCGGGATCGCTTTTCACTCGCGTGTTGGGTAAGCAACGCCTGAATTTTCTCACAATCCCAGAAATCCAATGCGTTGCATGAGAATGGAATCCGAAGCCCCGTGTGAGCCAGGAGCCACCTGCGCACGTCAGTCCTGCGGCAGAAAACTCGTATCGACATGATCACGACCGGCGATTCGAGCAGAGATGCGGTCAATCGCTACCACGACCACAAATCCGAGGATCATCAATCCAATCGGAACCAAGACTGGACCCTCGATCCATCCGAGTTCGGTGCTGTCCAAGCCGTTCGGCCATGGCCAAAGCACACGTATTGACCCGATCATGAGCCCGATAAGTCCAGCCATGACGGTCGGCTCGTGCTCGACCAAGGCCCAATGAAGCACTTGTGAGAAAAGAGCGAGACCAATAACGCAACCGAGACTGAACACCACCAAAATCACAAGTTCGCGATCACTCACCGCCGAGAGGACCGGCCCATACATACCCATCGTGACGAGAAGAAATGAACCACTGATGCCGGGCAAGATCATGGCGCAGATGGCAATCGCTCCTGCGATAAAGAATGCCCAAAGCGCTGGGTCGGCAACTTGACTGACGGTGTCATCACTCGTTCCGCCGCGGGCTCCGAGCAACACGAATGTGATGATGGCAACGATGATCATCACCGTCCATCGACGTAGATCCCGGACCTCCAACAATCCCCATGCCACTACAACCGAACCGGCGACGAGGCCGAGAAACAACCCCGCCATTTGCACGGGACTGTTTTCGAGTAGATGCTCAATTACCCCTGACAGTGTGGCAACGGCAATGAGGATGCCTATTAGCAGTGGTGCGATCAGTCTCCACTCAACAGAGAGAAACGAACGACGTGCGCCGCTGAAGTCGAGTTTGACGAGACGGCCGAGCACCTTCGCTCCGTCACGCACCGACGAGATCAGCCGTCGGTAGATACCAAGAACAAGAGCGACAGTCCCGCCCGAGACCCCAGGGACAACGTCGGCAGCCCCCATGATGAATCCTCGGACGACATTTCCCAAAAGATTGAGCATTCAACGTACCGTAGTTGACGTCACCGGGAATGTGGTGACAGTGTCATCACCTGCGTGCACCGAACAGCAGTGAACTACCCGCTTGCCAGCGCTGCTTGAGTCGGCGCCTCAGAATGCGGTGCTGCCGATTGTCACGACTGGTCCAAAATCAGTGAGCGGCGTTTTCGTCAATGATCGGTTCGCGAAGGTGCAGTGGCTCGACAGGCTTCTTCTTGCGCCGAGTTCCGATGTTGAGAACTTCTACGAATACGGAGAAGGCCATGGCGGCATAGACGTAACCCTTGGGAATCTTTTGTCCGAATCCCTCCGCGATCAACATCGTGCCGATGAGAAGCAGGAACGCAAGCGCGAGCATCTTGACCGACGGATGGGCATTCACGAATGTGTAGATGGCCTTCGAAGCTAGAAGCATCACGAGAACTGCCGTCATGATGGCAATGACCATGACCCCGACATAGCTCGTCATACCAACGGCTGTGATGACCGAGTCGATCGAAAACACCACATCGAGAAGCAGTACCTGGCCGATGACAGCAGCGATCGTGGGAGCGACCTTTGCCGAAGTCGTGCCTTCGTCCCCCTCAAGTTTGTGGTGGATCTCCTTCGTGGCCTTATAAATAAGGAAGAGGCCGCCTGCGAGCAAGATCAATTCTTTGCCGCTGAAGCCCACCGACCCGATGGTGAACAATTCCTTCTTCAGGGTGACCACCCAACCCACCGCCAATAGGAGCAGAACTCGCATTCCGCCGGCAGCAAGAAGCCCGATCCTTCGGGCCTTGTCCTGCTCCTCAGGCGGAAGTTTCGAAGCGAGAATCGAGATGAAGACGACATTGTCGACACCCAGCACGATCTCAAGTGTCAGAAGTGCTGCAAGCGCACTCCAAGCGGTGGGGTCCGAGATCCAATCCATGGGGATGGACACTACCGAGATTCGCCCGGCGCCGTTGAAAAATTACAAAGCTCTACTGAGCCGCTTTTGAGATGCGATTGCCGTCCAACTTGGCTCGATCCACTGCTGGCCCCGTGAGGCTGACGAGGTACTTCGGATTACATGATTGGGTTCCGATCGTGGTCGGCAACACCTGCTCGAACTTCGTGCCCGAAAGCTTTACAACCATCGAACAATCCCCGGGCTTATTGCCACCGGGGTTCGTCGGTGACTGCAGGCCGCCAGCGTCGTAACTCGTAACCTTCTGAAGCGTGCTGATCACGCAGTCGCTTGTGAGGTTCGACCCACATTCTTTGACACCTTGCGCCCAAAGCAGGAACGCCGCAGTCGCCTGTGCGCCAGAGAGACTGGTTGAACCGCCGTTCGACTTCACGATTTCAATATATTTTGCAGTTGCCGGGACCTTGTCGGCTTGTTCGAACGGGTAGTACGGCATCTGCACATAGACGTTGTCGGCGTTGCCGTTCGTGTTCCACTTTGCAAATGCGCTGTCGTAGAAATTGGCCTCCTGCAGCCAAAGGGGGTCGTAGTCAAGAGTCTTTGCTGCATCAAGGAGATTTTCGAAGTGCGGAGCCGGAGAGCCTGAGAAGTACACAATTTCGGCGCCACAGTCCTTCAACCGCTGCACAAACGGCAACCAATTTGCCTCTCCCATGATGTTGTACGACTGCTCACAGTCGAGGAAGTTCCAACCAACCTGTTCGTAAGCGATGACTGCTTTTTTTGCCAAATCAACAAGAGCAACAAAGTCGCCATAAATAATCGCTGCCTTCTTGACCTGCGACGGGAATTGCTCGGCCATTTGCGCTGCAGCGGAAACGTTGGCGAAGTCAACAGGGTTGGGCGACGGCTGCACCATCAGGGGGCCATTCGAGAACTGCGGTGAAACTGAATACGCCGGCACTGACGCCATCTTGCAGCCAACACGGATCTGCTCTTGCGCCGAATCAAGCGACCAGCCCTGTCCAACCAGCATGAAATCTTGCGCACACGCCTCAGTCATCACGTTGGCCACATTCATGATTGCTGCATCGCGATAATTTCCGATCACCTGACGGCCGTTGATGCCACCTTGGTCATTGCACCACTTGATCATCGCCTTCATTGCGTCGGACATTTCCTTGTTCAGACCCGGAGCCGATGGGTAGCCGGCGTCATCTCCAAAACCGATGGTGATGCTCGTGTCGGTAACGCCCTGCTGCGTCGCACCCTTTGCTCCACCCTGACCACATGGCGATGCCATTGTTCCGAAGTCTGTTGAAGAAACAACTTTCGATGTCGAGGAAGTGCCGCTTGATGTATCAGAGCGACCGCCTCCACAAGCTGCAACGAAAAGACTGACTGCCGCAATAAA
>JBIIVE010000091.1:0-7836 GCA_044339605.1 Acidimicrobiales bacterium | reverse complement strand
CGGTGCCTGACAGGTGATGTCGGTGCACCGTGTGGTCTTTCCTGTCTTGTCGGCAGGAAACGCCGATGTGTGAGCAACTTTTCCCGGGCCGGTTGAATCGGGTCAGGAAGAGGGGGCGGCGTCGGTCTCCGACACGGCCGATTTCTTGCCATAGCGGTGGCGAAATACGAAATGAGCCCCAAGGCCAGCTGGAAGCGGCAACCAGTAGGAGGCGATTCGGTAGGCAAGAACAGCGAGGAGTGCCTTCTCGCTTGGGACGCCAGCAAGCACGAGCATGGCAGTGAGACCGGCCTCGACAAATCCGACGCCGCCCGGAGTAATTGGGATCATGCCGAGCACGGCAGCAACGGCATAGGCAAGCAAAACCAAACTCAGGCGAGGGTCCACGCCACAGGCCTTGAGAGCGCAGACCAACGCGAAGTAATCGAGCAACCAGTTGCCAACAGCGGCGAGAAGTGCAGCGCGCCATCGAGCGCCGAGGCTGCTCACCATTTGGTCGCGCTGGCGGACGATTCCTTCCACGGTCGGTCCACCGGATTGGCCACGACGCTTGTTGATCCATCCGGCAACCGTCGTAATGGTCTTAGCAAACCAGTGAATTGGTCGATCAAAACGAACAAGTGAGAACGCAAAGCCGAAGAGAACAACGGCGAGCACTGCACCGCCCCACGCGACATGAATCATCCCGTCTGGGATGGGAGCTCCCAGGATTGAAAGGAAGAGGGCAACCATCGGGAGGCAGAGCAGGACGCCATTGGAAATGATTGACGTTGCGGTGAGTGCGGCCCCGGCGGAACCTTTGTCGATTCCAGAGACCGACAACATTCTGAACCCCGTGGCTGCGCCTATGGCTGCGCCTCCCGGTACAACCTTGGCGACTGCATTCGAAGTGAGTTGCGCTGTCGCGGCGACAAACCACGACACGCGCGGGAGCGCGATGCGAGTGAGATCCCAGGCGCACGCGTAGGAACCAACCTCACAAATAAGAATGGCAACGAACCAATAAATGCTGACTGTTCGAAGTTCTGGGACTTGGTCCCACATGTCGAGCAGTCTTGGCGCGAGTCCGTAGAACGCGAATGCCATGACGGCGAGAAAAACAACGCGACCAAGGATTCGCAGACGCGAGACATGACGCGCCGGCGTTGTTCCCGCCGCCACGTCCGTCGGGGGCGGGAGAAGTTCGTCAGGCGGACTCAGCCGAGGACGCCCTTTTCGTGGAGTTCCGCAATCCGGGCCGCGTTGTAGCCGAGGACCTCGCTGAGGATTTCATCGCTGTGCTGACCGCACTCGGGAGCCTTGCGAGGAATCGGAAGTTCGCCGCCGATGATCTTGACCGGGTTCGGCAACATGTCAGCGCCAAGGATTTCTTTCGAAATCCAAGGCATGCGGTCCTGGAACTGAGGATCGTCCTGCATGGTGGACGGAGTGTTCACCGGAGCGAGTGGGGTATTCCATTCGCCACCGAAGTCCATCCACTCTTTCGAACTTTTCGTCTTGAAGATCGTTGTGAGTTCGGCGAGGAGTTCGCGGTTGTTGCGAGCATGGTCAGCGTATTTCGATCCGGGGAACTTCTCGAAGAGGTCGTCGCGGCCGATTCCCTTACAGAAGTTCTTCCAGAACTCTTGTTCCGACGCCATGAAGAGAATGTGCCCATCAGAGGTTTCGTACATCTGATAGCGGACGCCTTCCTTCATGCCAGCGGTACCTGGCGCGCGTCGTTCGTAGTTGTCGGCCTTGTTCCCGGTAACTTCCGATTGCGGTCGTTCGTAGGCCTTGAATGATTCGCTGCGGTACCAGTCGAACGCAGCTGCGGCGTCGGACTGCGCGATTTCCATATAGCAACCTTCGCCTGTGGCACGAGCCTTGATGATTCCCGCAAGGATGCCGAGGGCACCGAACATCGGACCGGCGTTGATGCCAATAGAGATATGTGGCGGGATGTAGCAGTAGCCCTCTTCGTCGTAGGCCGGTTCGATGATGCCTGCCCATGTGTCATAGGCAATTCCATGGCTCGGCAGATCGCGGTAGGGCCCGGTCATTCCGTAGCCACTAATTGTCATGAACACGATTTTGGGATTGATGGCTTTGAGGTCTTCGTAGCCAAGGCCGCGACGTGCGAGCGCGCCTGGGCGCATGGCCTCGACGACAACGTCGGCATCGGCGGCGAGTTCCTTAAATGCTTGGACGCCTTCTTCGGTCCGGAGGTCGAGCACGATCGAACGCTTCCCTCGGTTGCAGTGAAGGAAGAGCAACGATGTGTCTTCGACGATGGGCCATGTCATCTGACGGCCATAGTCGCCCCCGGGGGCTTCGACCTTGATGACGTCGGCGCCGAGTTCGGCGAGATTGGTAGTGACGGCGGCGGGTCCGAGCATCGAAGCCTCGATGATGCGGACTCCTTTAAGGGGAGCAATTTCGGTCATGCCTACTAATCTGTCACGCCGTCAGGGCCCTCGTCACCCCGACGGTGGCAGATGGGGCAAGATGGCAGTGCGGAGGCGCTCGCCCCCGATCCATCAATTGTCATCGCTCTGAGAAGGGGACCGTCATGCGAATCGTGGTCGATTTCGATCTGTGTGAAAGCAACGCCGTCTGTATGGGCATCGCCCCAGAGATCTTCGAGGTTCGTGACGACGACTTCCTGTACGTCCTCGACGAGAACCCGCCGGAATCCATGCGCGCCAAGATGGAAGAGTCGGTGCAGCGTTGCCCCAAGCAGGCCATCTCCATCGCCGAGGACTGAACACCGAACGGCGAGGTTCGCCGCTCAGTTCGCAATCTGATCCATGAACTCCACCTCTGTCATCGTCGGCGCGTCTCTTGCTGGCATCAACGCGGCTCGAACCCTTCGGCTCCAGGGGCACACTGGCTCGATCATCGTTGTCGACGCAGATTCCGAGCGGCCTTACGACCGGCCCCCTTTGTCGAAGCAGATGCTTACCGGCGAGTGGGAGCCCGAAAAGATTCTCCTGCCGGCCGGCAAGGAGGATCTCGACCTCGAGTTCCGTCTGGGAGTGCGGGCCAAGGCTGTCGACCTGGCCGCACGTGAGATCACGCTCGAAGGCGTCGATGGGACAGTTGCGAATACGGCGTTCGATTCATTGGTCATTGCGAGTGGTGCATCGGCTCGCCGATTGCCAGACACCGCTGGTATCGCAGGAGTTCATGTTGTTCGTACGTTGGCCGACAGTCTTGCGTTACGAGCCGAACTCGAAGCTGGTCCTTCACGAGTTGTTGTGATTGGCGCTGGGTTTATTGGCGCTGAAGTTGCGTCGAGCTGTCGTAAGCGAGGCATCGAGGTCACGCTTGTCGAGGCGATGCCGTTGCCGCTTGAGCGGATTCTTGGCGCCGAGATGGGGCAAGTCTGTGCGCAGGTGCATATCGAAAACGGTGTCGACCTTCGACTCGGCACTGGCGTTCTGCAACTTGAAACTGAAATTGTTGATGGTGTCGAAAAGGTCGTCGGAGTTGCACTGACTGACGGCACATCGGTCGCAACCGAAATCGTTGTCGTCGGCATCGGCGTGACCCTCAACATCGACTGGCTTGAAGGTTCGGGGCTCACGCTCGACGATGGCGTTGTTTGTGACAACACGCTCCTCGCTGCTCCCGGCGTTGTCGCTGCGGGCGATATCGCTCGATACCCAAGCGCTCGGTTTGGGCGCATGCTTCGCGTCGAACACTGGGAAACCGCAATTGCCGGCGGTGAAGCCGCAGCACGACGGTTGCTGGCAGAGGCACGTGGCGAAACCCCTGTTGTCTTCGACCCGATCCCGTGGTTCTGGAGCGATCAATACGACCGCAAAATTCAGCTTGCTGGTCGTCCGATGCCGACCGATACATGTGTCGTCGTCCATGGAAGTACCGACGAGTTCCGCTTCGTCGCGCTCTACGGTGATGGCGATCGTCTCACCGGGGTGCTCGGAATGAATCGCCCCCGCCACGTTGTCCAACTTCGAGCAATCTTTGAAGAAGGCGCATCATTCTCAGAAGCATGTGAAAGAGCGGCAACCCTCTGATGAGTGACGGCGCTGCAAGCGAAGAACTCGTCGATCAGCTCGATGAGATGGGCACTGTTGTCGGAACAGTGACTCGTGCCGAGATGCGTTCGAACAATCTTCTTCACCGATCAGTCTTCATCGTTATTCGTAACGACGCCGATGAACTGCTTATTCACCAGCGGGCATCGTGGAAAGACCTCTGGCCCGATGCTTGGGACATTGCGGTGAGCGGCGTTGTCGCTGCCGGTGAAGCGTGGGAGTTGGCGGCTGCTCGGGAACTCGCCGAAGAACTCGGCATCTCTGCCGAACTCGCGTATCTCGGTGAAGGTTCGTTTGAGGATGATGACGTCCGCGAAGTCGCCCGGATTTACCAGGCACGCACCGAGGGTCCATTCGAATTCGCGGACAACGAAATTACCGAAGCGCTATGGGTTCCGATGGAAAGCGTCCGCGAATGGCTCGTCGGCCGTTCAGCGTGCCCAGACAGCATGGCTCTGGTTCTCCCACGGCTCGATGCGCCGTGAGCCACCGGTGACCGCGCTCGCATTTCTTCTTCTTTCGTTGACTGCTGTCGTGGCTGTGAGCGACTGGCTCGCAGTTGCGAACAATTCTCGCATCGCGGAGTATTTCCTCAAACCGCTCGTGATGGTGTTCCTCATCGCAGTGGCGTTGTCGATCGATCCGTCATCTGATTTTGCGCGAGTGATGTTGGTGATCGGGCTTGTGCTGTCGATGATCGGCGATATCGCCCTGATGCTCCCGAAGGACTTGTTCGTCGCCGGTCTCGGAGCATTTCTTGTTGCACATGTTTTCTATGTCATTGCGTTGTTGTGGCTTGGCGTCTCGCTCACTGGATTTGTCGTCGGGATCGTTCTGATGACGGTGGTGGCCGTCGTTGTTGGACGGCGGATCGTTCAAGGGGCAGCGAGAGTCGACAAGACGATGGCAGGTCCTGTTGCTGCGTACATCTCGGTTATTTCGCTGATGGTCGCTGCGGCGATCGGAACCGGACAATTCTTCGCCATAACCGGAGCTCTGCTGTTCGGCGCGAGTGATGCGGTGTTGGGTTGGACTCGGTTCCTCAACGATTTCCCCCGCAGCCGGATAATCGTGATGGTCACCTATCACCTCGGCCAAGCTGGCTTGGTTCTCGCTCTTCTCTGACCAACGAGTTGCGATACAGCCCCGTAGGCTTCGCCTATGTCGTGGTCAGTAGGACTCCTCATTCTTGTTGTCATCGTCGTGCTTCTGGTTCTGCTGGCGGTCTACGACCTCCTGCAGCGAAAGCATGCAATTCTCAGAAACTTCCCTGTCATCGGCCACTTGCGCTACATCCTCGAGGCAGTTGGTCCTGAACTTCGTCAGTACATCGTCACAGACAACAACGAAGAACTTCCCTTTAATCGCGACGAACGCCGGTGGGTGTACTCAACGGCCAAACAGCAGAATGCTTATTTTGGTTTCGGCACCGACAACGATCTTGATCAATCGCGCAACTACACGATCATCAAACAGTCAATGTTTCCGCTCGACGGTCCAGCCGATGCCACTGCGCATCCCGACCCGTCGCGGCCACTGCCGTGCGCCAAAGTTCTCGGAGCTTCGCATGGTCGGCGATACCCGTTTCGTCCTGCATCAATTGTCAATGTCTCCGGGATGAGTTTCGGATCGTTGAGCGGTGCAGCAATCGAGGCGCTCGACCGAGGCTGTGCAATGGCAGGGGCGTTGCACACGACCGGCGAAGGCGGCATCACTCCGCATCATCTCCACGGTGCCGATCTCGTTTGGCAGATTGGCACTGGGTACTTCGGTTGCCGAAACGAAGACGGCTCATTCAATCTTGCGCGCGCTATCGAACAGGTGCAGGCAGCGCCGATTCGGGCGATCGAACTCAAGCTCAGTCAAGGAGCGAAGCCTGGTCTCGGCGGATTACTTCCGGCCAACAAAGTCACTCCCGAGATTGCAGCAATTCGCGGAATCCCTGTTGGCGTTGCGTGCAAGAGTCCGGCAGCTCACACCGCATTTACCGATGTCGACAGTCTCATCGCGTTTGTTGAAGAGTTGGCCGAGGTAACTGGCGTGCCCGTTGGGATCAAATCGGCAGTGGGCCAAGGCGAGTTTTGGACTGAACTCGCGACGAAAATGGCGGCGACAGGTCGCGGCCCTGACTTCATCACGATCGATGGGGGAGAGGGCGGCACCGGAGCAGCGCCGTTGGCCTTTACCGATCACGTTGCTCTTCCGTTTCGTTGGGGGTTCACTCGGGTCTACCGAGCCTTCGCCGAAGCCGGCATCACCGACGACATTGTTTTTATTGGCTCCGGGAAACTGGGTATGCCCGAAGCAGCGTTCAGTGCGATCGCGCTTGGCTGCGACATGGTGAACGTCGGTCGGACGGCGTTATTCGCTATTGGTTGCATTCAGTCGCAGCGCTGTCACACCGATCGCTGTCCGACCGGGGTTGCGACGCAGAATCGCCGTCTCACTCGGGGACTCGACCCCGAGGACAAGGGTGTTCGCTGCGGCAACTACCTCGCCGGAGTTCGGTTTGAACTCGAGCGTCTCAGCTGGGCCTGCGGAGTCACCCATCCAGCAAAGGTCGATGCCGACATGATTGAAATTCTCGAGGACCGTTGGACCGCCGAAACGCTCCGCGAGATGGTCGGTTACGAGCCCGGTTGGGGCATGCCGTCAAAACCGCTACTTGATGCGCTCGATGTGCACCTTGGGTAGACCCTTCAACGGCCTCACTCGCCACTAGCCTCGCCGCGTGCCCTCGACTTTGGAACGTGCCCGTACTGCGGTCGCGACTTCGCCAGAACTTCGCCGCCTCGTAGAGCGTGGCCGGGCCATCCTTCTCGGTCCGTCTGATGAAAAGCTTCGCCAGGAGCGAGACGAGTCCCATTGGCAGCCGGCTGCCGCCGTTGGCTCTCGTTGGTGGCAGACCGCTCTGAGTGCAGTAAGCGGAGCAATGGGAGC
This sequence comes from Acidimicrobiales bacterium, assembly GCA_044339605.1. Classification (GTDB taxonomy): domain Bacteria; phylum Actinomycetota; class Acidimicrobiia; order Acidimicrobiales; family Acidimicrobilacustridaceae; genus Acidimicrobilacustris. Next base: position 853 of record JBIIVE010000091.1, on the reverse strand, counting down.
CACGGTAATTGCGGCGTCTGCGCCGCGATGGCGCCTGGCTGTTCCAAGTTGGCGGTTGTCGATACCCGGAATCGCTCAACCGGGTACCAGCACGCAATCAACCATGTGGTTCCTTCTCGGCTTGATCCTTCTCGGTCTTGGTTGGCTTGGTCTTGTTTATCGCGCCGGCCGTATTGCCGATCCGCGTCGGGCCGTCGTCATTGTTGGCGCTGTCATCGCGCTGTGGGCGATTCCAGTTTCTCTTGGTCCACCGCTTCTTTCGAACGATGTCTATAGCTACGTTGCCCAGGGCGAGATGGCGAGCCGCGGTATTGATCCAAGTTCGGTGGGGCCTGTCGAACTTGGCCGCAATGATTTCACGAGCGGTGCCGATCCGGTGTGGCGCTCCGCGCCCGCGCCGTACGGACCAGTCGCGGTGATCGCGGCCCGATCAGCGGTTGAAATCGGTGGTCATGACCAAGTCGCGGCGATCAACGTCTATCGAGTCATCGTGTGGATTGCCGTCATCATGGCGGCAATCGGAATCGGGTTAATCGCGGTTGGAAATGGTCTTTCCGCGGCTGTCGCAATCGCCATCGGCATTGGCAATCCGATCATGATTCTGCACATCATCGGTGGAGCTCATAACGATGCGCTGATGTTCGGTTTCCTCGCGCTTGGTCTTGCCGCGGCGCAGCGGGACAAGAAGAAGTTGGCAGTCGCGCTCATCGCTGCTGCAACCGCGGTGAAACTTCCCGCGGCTGTCGGTTTGTTGTATCTCGGTTGGTGCTGGCGCGGGGCAATTGCCACGTGGAAAGAACGTGTTGTTTCGACAACTGCGGTCTTTGCCTCGTCAATCGCCGCAATCGTTGTC
>JBIIVE010000022.1:0-26983 GCA_044339605.1 Acidimicrobiales bacterium | reverse complement strand
ACGAGTTCACGAGCCTTCTGCAATGCAACTGGCCCGCCGCCCACAACCAAACACCGACGACCAGCGAGGGAAAGGTTCACGGGATAGAGCGGCTGATCGAATGGCATCTCAGCCCACCGATTCTTTCGACTCTGCAGAAACGCCGAGCTCCTCGCGCAACGACGCGCCAATCGATTCGCGCTGTCCGTAGAAACTCAAGACCTGTAGTTCAAGGGCAAGATCAACCTTGCGCAATTGAGCGTGATCGGGAACGGTCACAACTGCGGGCGCGAAATTGAGAATCGACGTGACCCCCGCAGCAACGAGACGATCAGCGACTTCCTGTGCGCCGGCAGCTGGCGTTGCGATGATGCCGATGGCAATTCCGAGTTCTTCGACAAGCGCAGGAAGATCATCAAGATCACGGATTTTGTGGCCGCCAAACATGGTGCCGATCTTTGAAGGATCTGCATCGACAAGCGCGGCAACGGGGAATCCCCGATCGCCAAACCCGCCATAGTTCGCGAGAGCAGCGCCGAGATTTCCAACACCAACAATGGCCACCGGCCAATCTCGAGTGAGACCAAGTTCGCGGCTCATCTGCACAAGGAGGTGGTCGACGTCGTAACCCACCCCTCGGGTGCCGTAGGACCCGAGATAGGAAAGATCTTTGCGAACCTTCGCCGCATTCACTCCTGCGAGTTCGGCCAAGCGCTCGGAAGAAATCGTGGTCATGGCCTCGGCCTGGACCTCGAGCAGGGTCCGCAAATACACCGGCAATCGCGCCACGGTGGCTTCGGGAATTCGGCGTTTACGGTCCACGGAGCCCCACGCTACCGACCTCGTTCGTTTGTTCACAAAGTCCCGGCAGCCACCGTCGCCTTGAGGCCCAGGCTCTCGTCCCCCCTACGCTGTGGCCATGCACGCCGCCCTCGCTGCCGCCGCCACCTTGGTATCGCTGGCCTTTGCCCTCTCAACGGGCGAACGTTGGCTTCGGGGCCGGAAGCGCCACGAAGCCGCCTGGACGCTTTCGCTCATCATGTTCGCCCTCGGTTCGATCTCGTTGTGGTGGGGAGCGGGGGTCGGATGGGGCGAGTGGTCGTTCAAATCGTTCTACTTGTTCGGCGCCATTCTCAACGTTCCGTTTCTCGCGCTTGGCACCGTTGAACTCTTGGCCGGCCCGAAACATGGTCGACGGTGGATGGCAATCATTTCGTTGTTGGGCGCGTTCTGCACCGGAATCGTCGTGGCTGCACCCCTTACCGGCGTCATCGTTTCCGACGTCTTGCCCCAGGGCAAAGAGGTCTTCGGGCCGGGACCACGTATCGCTGCGGCCATCGGTTCTGGTGTCGCTGCAGTCGTCATCATTGCCGGCGCAGTTTGGAGCGCATGGCGACTCTTTCGCGGTTGGCGTGCGGGCGCGAACACCGGAGCCACTCGAACGGGTACTCCGTCACTGCGCCGTCTCGCAATTGCGAATCTCTTCATCGCAACCGGAACACTCATTCTCAGTGCCGGTGGTCTTCTGAATTCGGTCGTGAACGAAATGGACGGCTTTGCGATTTCGCTCGTTGCCGGCATCTCAGTGATCTTCGCCGGTTTCTTATTGACGAGTTCACAATCCTCAGCGCAGCTACGCGCTGTCCCCGAACCCGAAGAGTGGCGCGCTCCGCAGGCTGATGTCGCCTAGAGGGCGAGCACAAACAGCTGCATCGCTGCTGCAAGCAAAATAACGAAAAGCAGAATGCCAACGGCGATGACGGTTCCGGGTCGCATAGTTGTTCCTCAGGTTCGACGTTGGCCGAGTTGCACTGGCGTGATGATGCTGGGTGGACGTGTCTCATCGAACTGTTCAAACGTCACTGCAGACGCACTAGAGAGTCCGAGTTCTTCAGCTGCCGAATGTTTGTCGAGAACAATGGCGACGAGACCATACGAATCGACAATGAGACCAATCTCGTTTGGATCAAGGTCGGCGAATGTTCCGACTCGGCGAGCAATCCGAGAGCCGTCGTCCATAACTAGACGAATCGTTTCATCGAATGCTTCGAGTTCATCGGGATCGACGTTGAGTTGCGCGTTGCCGTAATGATCGACCCACAGCACTTCAGCGTGGAGACGGCCTTCATCTTCTCGGGTGAGAGGAATCATCGCTGGGAAAAGAGAAATTGGATCGATGGCCGGACCAAGTTCGGAAAGGTCGACGCCGTTGCACAAATGCGCTGCTGCGGGGGCAAAGACATCGCGCCCGTCGAAGGTTCCGGGTTCGGTCGTAAAGCGATAGTCGGGGTTGACTATTTCAACGGCTCGACCGGCGCCACCGCACAGCTGCACGACAGGAGCAAGAACGCCATTGTCGGGCCCAACCAAGACCGATGATCCACCACCAATTTCAACGGCGATCGGACGACGAGGAGTGCCAACCGTCGGATCGATCACCGCAACAACAACACCCGGGGCCAGATAGTTCGCGGCTCGTACAAGCGCCAAGCCTCCGGCACGAACGTCGTAGACGGGGATGTCATGAGTGATGTCGATGACTCGCACCTCGGGTGCGATGGAACGAATCACCGAATGCACGACGCCGACAAATTCGTCGACGCGTCCGTAATCGGAAAGAAAGGAAACGGTGTCGTAACGAGGCATGGGAGTCACAGGTTACCGGCGGGTCGGCAACGTCAGTCCTGACCGAGTTCTCGGGAACGTTCGGTGGCTGCAGCGACCGCATCGAGCACTGCCGAACGAAACCCGCCTGATTCAAGCGCACGTAGGCCAGCAGCGGTGGTGCCGCCCGGCGAAGTGACCTGGGCTCGTAACGATGCGGCCGCTTCGTCGCTTGATTCGAGAAGGCTGGCGGATCCAAGCAAGGTCTGCACGGCCAGAACTTCGGCGACATCTCGGGGAAGACCGACAAGCACACCCGCTTCGATCATGCTTTCGGCCATCACAAACACGTAGGCGGGTCCCGAGCCGGAAAGACCGGTGACAGCGTCGAGCTTGTCTTCGGAAACCCGAACAACAACACCCACGGCTTCGAGCACCGAAGACGCCCAATCGAGATCGGATTCCGACGCCGAAGAACCGGGCGCGATTGCAGCCGCACCAGCCCGAACAACAGCAGGCGTATTGGGCATGGCGCGCACGACGGCAATGCCCTCGCCAAGCGCGCTCTGCAAAGCCGCAGTCGTGATGCCGGCGGCGATTGACAACACACGAGTTGCACCAGCGGCAGCCAGCGCTCGGCACGTGTCGGCAACATCACCGGGCTTCACTGCAATAACGGCGCCCTCGGCCTGAACAATGGCATCGGTCACCATGACGCCGGGAAAGAGCGATGTGAGTTGGTCGCGTCGATCAGCGACGCGTTCAATAACAGCGATCTCGGCCGGTTCGGCCCAACGAGCGTCGAGCAATCCCCCCAAAAGGGCTTCACCCATACGGCCGCCACCAACAATTTGAAGTCGAATCATGCGAAGACGCTACCCAATCGATCCGCCCGGCCCGCTATGGGTTCTGCGCAGGGCCACACTGCACCGCCTGATCCGATCGTGCCCAACCGATCGGGCGATCGTCGTCCGGGTGGTCGAACCGCCACAGTCACTTCCCCGATGACTGCAGAAGTTCGTTCCACCCGGACAACTGCGAGCGTAGAAAGCGCCGCTGGCATCCCGCATGGGCCGAACGGCGATTTCCGCAGCAGTACCGCTGCGTCAGCTATTCGAGAACCGTGTCGCGAAACCGATTCGCAGCGCCGGTTGAAAGAACTGTTCGACGTACATGTACAGCGAACCCAGGATTCGATCGAGTTCACCTTCATCGACTGCGTGGACCGGTAACGAACCGGCGAGGAAGATCGCTTCTTCTTCGCCGATACAAAATGCCATTCCCGTGGTCTTGCGATTGCGTCGAAGTAAGTGCTCGTAGAACTGCGCGTGATTTTCGTCGGGTGATGGCATCACGTAGGTCTCGTAATGCAACGTGCGCTGACGCAACGTGAACCAAATCGTGAACACGTCTTTGCTTTCGCCAAGAACTCGGACATACCAGCGACGCTCTGAAGGCTCCCCGCGTTCTACTGCTGCAACGAAAGGATTGGTTTGGAGTTCATCGGCAAGCCAAGCATCGATACGAAGCTCCATGGCGCCGAGTTCAACGTCGTCTGCGATTTCGTCAGCCATGAGTTAGTCACACATCACGAGTGCACGAGAGGTGAGATCAGCGTAGAGACGGCGAAGCCGAGCTGCAGTCGTCGACCATGTGTAGTGCGAGGCACTTTCGGCAGCAGCAATCGACATCGCATCGGCAACGACCGGCGAATCAAGAATCTTTCGAAGCGCTGCAGCAAAGTCACGAGGGTCTCGATTTTCGATAAGGAAACCAGTCGAACCGTCATCGACAAGGGTGAGTAATCCGCCAACCGCCGCTGCGACCACCGGCGTTCCGCATGCCGCGGCTTCCAGTGCAACGAGCCCGAAAGATTCGGAACGGCTGGGCACGATGCACACATCGGCAGCGCGGTAGTAGGTGGAAAGAAGGTGATGGGGCTGAGGTGGGACAAACCGCACTCGGCCCTGGAGTCCGAGCGCTTCAACGAGAGACAACGCTGCTTGGAATTCCGCGTTTCCTTCGATGCCACTTGCTCCACCAACAACAAGGAGCATCGCGTCGGGGTGGGTATCGGAAAGTTCTGCGAGTGCAGCAATCGCGACAGTGAGTCCCTTGAGCGGTTGAATGCGTCCAGCGAAAAGCAACACCGGGTGATCACCCAAACCGAGCGCGTAACGAGCACCACCGCGATCGCCGGGAGAAAAGAACGCGTGATCAACGCCAGGAGGAACAATTTCGATTCGAGAGGGGTCGGCGCCATAGAGCTCAACCAACTGCGTAACTTCTGCAGCGCAATTGGCCAGGATCGCGTCGGAGCACGCGATGACTTCGGTTTCGGCTTGCACGCGAACCTCGGGCTCTTCGTCGCCCGTTTCCGCCTTCACGCGCGCAAGCGTGTGGAATGTCGAAACAAGCGGCAGCGAAAGTTCATGCTTCAGGCGATGACCAACGACGCCCGACAGCCAGTAGTTGGCGTGAATCGCGTCGGGGCCACCGTCGCGTCGAAGGTGTCGCGCGACGCCTTCGCCAAACTCATCGAGGACCTGCGGCAGGTCTTCTTTCGGAAGATCAAGCGGGCCGGCATCGATGTGCACGACACGAAAGCCGGGTTCGACATCGACGAACTCGGGCTGATCTTCGGCTGATCGCCGTGTGTAGACCTCGGCCTTCACGCCCGCTTGCGCGAGCGCGCCAACGAGTTCGCGCACATACACATTCATCCCGCCTGAATCGCCGGTGCCCGGTTGAGCAAGGGGGGAGGTGTGCAAAGAGAGCACCGCTAAGGACCGCATGACTCCCCCACGCTACGGCGCGAACACCGCAAGGAACACCTTTTGGCCAGCGGAACTTCTTCTGTGTGGCTCTCAGCCGACTTGCGACAAGTAATTGCCCAGCATCAGGCCCCATAACGGAGCCACAACAAACCAAACATCGAGACGGCGCAATGCTGGACCTGCCAGAGCTGCCGATGGGGCGAGCGCCGACGCCAAGGGCGCCCCAAGCGGAGCGAGAACCGCGACCAGTCCACCAAACACCCAACCGGCGCGGCTGTCGAATGGGCCAAATTGGAAAACCGCTAACGCGAAGGTCACGACCAGAACTGCAGCGATTCCCGAGAGTGGACCTTCAAACAAACTGTTGGCCTCTGAGCCCATGAGGTAATCGCCGACTTCGTAGGCGCTTACGAGCACAAGCAGAACAACAAGCGCTCCCATGTCTGTGCGGCCAATCAGAACGACTGAACCCGCGACGATGGCGGGGAGAATTGCTGAGCGAAGCCCAACGACGACATTGCTGTGGAGCATCCCTCCACCGACGATCAAGAGAGCAATCGCGACAACGACACCGACAACAAATCCAATGGGTCCTGCGATCGCCATGATGGGAACAACTGCAGCGGCAACACCGCCGAGTACAGGTACGGCTCGACGACCAGTGTCGCTCCACACACGAATGGTTTGCATCGCAGCGACTGCGACAACTGCCGCGAAAAGAACGGCCACTGCGATCGTGCCAAGCGCACATGCAACACAGGCGGCGATGAACCAAAGGACCCCGAGGCGGGCATGAGGCCCATCAGGCTTGGGGACGTAGGCAAAGCGGCGAATGAGCGAAGGTGTCGCGCGTGAACCAGTCATCGGAACCCGCCCGAAACTGGCGGCAAAACCGCGACCTCGTCACCATCGCCCACTGAAGTTTCGCCAGAGACGGGTTCGCCGTTGCACCACACGCGACTGTTCGCGACGACGTCTGCGAATGCAGGGCCATAGCGGCGCGCTGCTTCGGCAAGAACTTCGTCGACGGTTGAACCCGGAATCGTGTCCCGGCCAATGCCTGCGGCTTCCCGAGCCGACGCGAACAGACGAAGAGAAGCCACAAGCGCAGGTTACGCGGTGAGCGCCACACCTCGGTCTCGGGGGTCGGGTACCGTCACGCCGTGACTCGCCTCCTTCTCGTCCGCCATGGCCAATCAGAATGGAACGCCGTTGGTCGATGGCAGGGCAAAGCCGACCCCGCCCTCACCGACTTTGGCCGCCAGCAGGCATTCCATGCGGCACAACGCATTGGCTCGGTCGACCTCATCGTTGCCTCGCCGCTCATTCGTGCGTTCGAAACCGCGCAAATCATCAGTTCGCAAATCGGCGTTGGGCCGATCGTCATTGACGCCGACCTCATGGAACGCGATGCCGGCGAATGGGAAGGCCTCACGCGGGCAGAAATCGAATCGGAGTGGCCTGGCTACTTGGGCCACGACAAGTGGCCACCTGGCTACGAACTCCACGACGAATTGCTCGTACGCACCCGCGCTGCGCTTGACCGCATCCATGCCGAATACGAGGGTGCCGATGTCCTCGTGCTCACCCATGGTGGTGTGATCGGCACGCTCGAAGTCCAACATTCCGAGCAGTGGCAACGAATGCCCAACCTCGGCGGCAGAGTCTTCACTCATCACGGCGATCGTCTTGAAATCGGCGAACGCGTTGTACTCGTCGAGGATGACGAAATCACCATCCCCGATCAGATCTGAGTGGGGCAGTGACCGAGACAGGCCGATCGTCGCTTCCCGTCGAAATCGTGAGGTCTCGTCGCCGACGCAAGACGGTGCAAGCGACCATCGTCGATGGAGTTATTCGGGTGCAAGCGCCGGCATCGATGTCTCAGCGCGAACTCGACGAACACGTTCACTACCTCGTTGCGCGTCTCGAACGCCGATACCGATCTGAATCGGTCGATCTCGAAGCTCGATCACGACGTCTTTCCAAACGATTCGAACTCCCAAAAGCCACCTCAGTGGTGTGGGCCGATCAGCGCAGCCAATGGGGATCTTGCACACCCTCAACTGGCGAGATCCGCATCTCGAATCGGCTCGCTGCATACCCACCCTGGATTCTTGACTACGTCCTTGTGCACGAACTCGCACATCTTGTTGAAGCGAATCACTCCCCAGCGTTCAACGCTCTCGTTGCGCGGTACCCACTTGCTGAACGCGCCCGCGGTTTTCTCATGGCCATTTCGTTTGGCGATACCGGCGTTGCCGAAGACGTCGACGGTGAAGCTCCCGAACCCGACCAGGAACTTGATTGGGACGAAGTCACCGAGGAGGAACCTCAGAATCCTCAAACCACTTCGGAACGTGACGACAACACCGGCACGCCACTCACGCTCTTCTAGGAACTGACCTTTGTTCCCACCACAACACAATGTGGATGGAAATATCCCTTGTCGAGTCGTCCCACGCGAGTCGTGAGACCGCCAGCGACCATCAATTCTTTGATGTCTGCAGCCGACGGGAAATCCAGCGCATCGCCATCGGTAATTCTCAAGACTTTGGTGGCGAGGAACTCTTGAAACTGTGCAACGAAAGCCTTGATTCGTGGCTCAGTGTTGACTTCTTTCACAATCAGACGCCCACCTGGGGCAAGCGCGGCAATGCAATCTGAAAGCAATCGCGATCGATCTTCCGGTGCGATGAGGTACAGCACGTCGGCGAAAACAATTGCGTCCCATCCGCCATCAATTGTCAGGATCTCCCCCGAGGGCCGATGTTCAAAAGAGACAGTTGCCTCGCCTTGGCGCAGATGTCTCACCGACTCTTGCGCGAGTTCAATCTTCTGTGCATCGATATCGACACCGACAACGGTTCGATCTACAGACGAAAGCGCCAGAAAGGTTGCGAGCATTCCGTGACCACAACCGACTTCCAAAATCTTTCCCGAACGCGGAACCTCGGTCTCGAGCGCTTCAAACGGCGCTGTCCACCACCGAATCGCAGTGTGCAGTCGCGCAGATCGGGCTGACTGTTTCCACAGCCCAAGCGCACGTTTCGCTGCGTCAGATTGGGGTGGCTTCACAGTCCCGCTCGGGGAAGATCAGCGAACGTGCCAAGGCGAAAGCCGAATTCATCAATAGCAATACGAATCGTTTCGGAACACAACGCTTCGTATTCGACATCCCACATGTAGTTCCACTGGTAGCGAACTCGGTCAGGATCATCGGGAAGTCCAGGGTGACTCGCGAGTTCTGCGCTCGGAGTTCCAGATGACGCCAGTCGGTCAACCGCTGCAACCATTTCGCTTAGGCCCATTGAGCCAGCGCCATCAAGACCAGTAGCCGAAGCCGTCCACGCCCAGTTGCGTTCACGTAATTGCACTTCGAGTCGACGAGCGAGCCGGCGAACGGTTACTCCGATCGGGCCTCGTGCGTCGGACCGCATAACGCGAATGGCGTGCACATCGTTGGCATCGCCGAGTTCAAGCAGAACGTCGCTCACTGCAGGCCACATGTGAATGTGTTGATGGGTATCGAAGTGGTCGACAACAAGGCCTGCTGAATTGATCGCTTCAAGTTGGGCGCTGAACTCTCGTCGGAGATCATCGAAATCAATACGACCCGCCGCGGCGCGAGGAAGGAACGATTTCCAGTTCGTCCAGAAGTTGCCGTTCTTGTCGACCAACGTCGGGATCTCGCGCGCAGAAAGCAATGGAGGGTCTTCACCTACTGCAGTGAAATGGGCCCCAACGCCAAGCGTCGGCACGTCGCGCAGTCGTTTCGCAGCAGACCCAAACGCAGGGGCCACAGCAATGATCGAAGTCGACGAAACCACGCCTCGTTTGTGCGCATCGATGATCCCGTCAGAAACACGTTCCGTAAGACCAAAGTCATCGGCCGAAACAATAAGGATCGGCTTCTCGGATATTGAAGAACTCACGAGGAAGTCCCGCCTCCCGAATTCCACGGCTGGCGGACCTCGAGTGGCAGCGGTTCAAGCGCCTGCAACTCGCTACGGAGTTCGTACATCTCTCGGAGAATCTTGAAGATCACCGAGTTCGACGAAAGTGTCGAGATGCCACGCGTACGAGGGAAGTAATCGACACCGAACTGAACAATGCTGAATCCCAACTTCTGTGCGCGAGCAAGAAGCTCGACGTCGATGAAGGATCCCTCACTGCGAAGTTCGATGTTGTCGAGCAGCGAGCGACGCATCAGCTTGAAGGCAAAGTTCATGTCGCGAAGTCGAAGACCGAACACTGTTTGAATGAGGCGGTTGTAGACGTAACTGTAAATAAGTCGACGACTGCCTTCACCTGTTCGATCAAACCGGTAAGCGCTTACAACGTCGGCCTCATAGAGGCGCAGCAGTCGAACGGCTTTCGAAACCTCCGCCATGTCGAACGGGAGATCGGCATCGGTGTACAGCACGAGCTCGCCCTTGGCGTTCTCAAAACCGGTCTTCAGCGTTCCGCCAAGTTTTCTGTTTGTCTCATGATGAACGACTGAAACTCGTTCATCGGCGGCAGCCATTTCGTCCGCAAGCTTGCCGGTGGAATCGGTGGAGGCATCGTTGATGATGAGAACGTCGTATCGAGCGATCTCGCCTGCCTCGATGAGGGCATCACCGGCATCGAATGCGGCCGCGACGGCGCGTCCGATTGTCTCTTCTTCGTTCCACATTGGATAGAAGATCGTGAGGCTTTCGAAGTTCGCCATGGCCTCAGGCTACGTAGTAGCCGCGCCCGAATGCGAAGCCCCCCGCCAGCAGCACAATTGCGCTGACGGACCACCATGCCCATCGCAGGGCCCGGCGATCAGCCAAATAGCCACCAAGCACGAGGAAACACGGGAACAGTGCCAGCAAATACCGGCCCGTTCCCTGGAAGTCCTTGGTGCCAATCAAGGCAATCGCCAACATGGAGAAGCAGTAGAGGCCATAACCCCAGCCAAACTTCTTCCACACGTGCCAGGCCAGAAACAAGAACCCGAGCACGAAGAGTCCTTGAAGGATCACGGTGACGGCGTACTGCACTTTTTCGAAGGTGGCGGTGTCGCCGTTCTGAAGCCAATCCCAGAACCAGCGAGGCAGATTCTTGATCTGCTGGAACCACGTGACCTTGAACCATGTTCGTGGCCCTGAGCCTTGATCCCATCCCGGAGCGCTCTGGACTTCATCGAATGCGAGCGGATGCCCAAACCGAATACCGAGATAGGTCATGTAGCCGACAAGACCGCCAAGCGATAGCAACACACCTGCATCTGCTGGACGCAGTCGGCGCCACACCACGCGCGGGCGCCAGCGCGATTCACCTGCTTCGATGACATGTCGACGCCAAAGCGCAACGGCAACGAGTCCGATGATGAGCGCAATGCCAACCGGTCGAGTCGCAGTTGCGACGGCGCCAGCCAGACCAGCGAGAATCGTGTGATCGCGTTCTAGAAGAAGAAACGCTCCCACGGCGGCGAACAGGAACAGCGCGTCGCCGTACACCGCGCCAAACAAATAAAAGACATACGGATACACGAGCAAGGTGACGAGCGCGACTCGCGCGACTCGATCGGTGACGTGGTCGCGGAACCACTTGAAGATCGCGAGTAACGCTCCAAGACCACATGCGATTGTCACCAACGAGCCCAATAACTTCACCGAAATCGCCCCCACAACACGCCGGGATACGCCGGGAAAAACGCGACCGCCGATTGCGTATCGGCTCCTGCGAACCAGTAACCCGATGTTGAAATCTGTGCGTACCAATTCCCATCGAATCGGAACCAACCGCTAAAGAGACCGGATCCCGGATACGGCGCTTCGTCGACACCGCCGTAGGTTGCAAACGGCCCGCGGGCGCCGATCCAAACGGCAACGAAGAGTGCGACGAATACGACCGCCCACATCACCAACGCATCTACCCACGGAGCGAAGCCAAGAACGCCACGGTCAGACCCAGTTTCGACGTCTGCGTCGCTCGACGCTGGGGCGGAAGGCACGAGGAGACGCTACCTGTGGCGTCGGCGAGGCCCGGGGAGACCGGTAACGTGTCGCTTCTCGCCTCTGTGGCCAAGTTGGTTAAGGCAGCGGACTTTTAATCCGACGATCGTGGGTTCGACCCCCACCGGAGGCACCACAAAACGCTCGAAGCGCCCACCATTTGGTGGGCGCTTCGTCGTTCAAAACTCTTGCGAACAAGCGATCAGACCGGGGACTTACCCGTTCGGGCTGCCTCGAGCAGAGCATTCCACTGATCTTCAGTGACTGCGCCACTTGTGCGGTAAACGATCTTGCCTTGTGCATCAGCCACGATGAAGTACGGGAATCCTGAAACCCCAAGCGCATTACCTGCTTGGCTCTGCTTGTCATCAACGATGGTCGGGACGCTCCACTCTTCTCGACGCAACCAGTCGCCGGCAGGGAAGTTGCCCTTTGCCGGGTCATTCGACGTTGCAACAGTTACGAGGTCAACGTCGGCAGGCATTCCAGATGCATTGAGCCACTTCTGAATGCGCGGTACCTCGTTCTTGCAGAAGGAACACCAGTGAGCCACAACCATGATGATGTGCGGCTTCCCATTAGGGGCGATGGTCATTTGCTTGCCGTCGAACTGCTGGCCGGTCACCGTCGGGAAGACCGTGCCCACTGCGGGATCGGGTCCTGAGTCAGGAATCTGCGTCAAACCAGTTCCCGAAACTGCAATCTGGCCATATTCAAGGTTCCCGTTCGGCACAACAGTGCCGCCGCTTGGAGACGCTCCGCCACCCGAGGAACCGCTGCTGCGACCCACCGCAATAGCGAAGACGCCGACAACGAGAACGACCGCAACGATGCCGACCCAGATCCACTTGGTGGAACTGCCTTTTCCTGCATTCGATGCGGCGCGCACTTTTTGCGACGAGGACTTCTTTGCCCCTGGACGATTACTCACGCGGTTACCTCTACTTCTTCGGTGATTTCAGAATCACTGTCGGACGGATCACTTGCTAACAACAACGCAATCATGAACACAGCAGCTGAAAGTGCCATGAAAGGAAGAGTGACGAAATCGAATTCGTTCACGAATTTGGTAGTGCATGGCGCATCAGCGGTGCAGAACGAGGTTCCGGTTGATGGCGGGAACCACTGGATCCATGAGTGATAGGCCGAAATCACAATGCTGATGCACAGAACTGGGATGGCGTAGATCTTGATTGCCGCGTCGCGTCGCCACGCAGCAATTCCGAGGATCACTGACCATGGGTACAAACAGATGCGCTGATACCAACACAGCTCGCACGGCACATAGCCCTGCACCCTCGAGTAATAAAGCGAACCCAGCGTGGTCACGAGTGCAACAAACCAAGCGAGGGGAAGCGCGATGCGTCCGACCTGGAATCGAAGTTCATCGAACGCGTTGGGGTTGCCAAATCGTCGAACCAGTGCCCCAATGAGTATGGCGATGGCGCCGACCCAACAGGCCAAGGCGAGAACCGCGTAGAAGAACGAGAAGGACTGGACATTCATGCCCGCTAATCCTCGCAGAATCCCGGCGCCGGGCCAACGCGGGCGCAATTTTCCGACACTGAAAGCGGTAAGCGAGCGCCACTCCCAACCAGAAGCAGTGACTGCGGCCAGACCGTAGGCTCAGCTTATGAGCTCTTCGCCCGCTGAGTACACCGTCATCGCCGCTGTTGACTTCTCTGATCATGGTGAGCAGATCATCCGCGAAGGACTACTTCTCGCTCGTGCCGCAGGATCCTCGCTGCACCTCATCCATGTCGCCGCCGGAGAGCCAGCGCTTGCGGGCTACGACAAAGAAGACATCAGCCCATTTACCCGATCGGCCCGTGCTGGCGAACTCACTGATGAACATCGGAAAGTTCGTGAACTCGCCGCAACCCTCACCGACACCACCGGCGTCGACGTGCACCCACTCGTCATCATGGGTCCGGCTTCCGAGACCCTCCTCTCCGCTATCGATGAACTCAACGCGACGCACATTGTCCTTGGGACACACGGCCATGGCGGAATGCATCACCTCATGTTCGGCAGCGTCGCACAAGAGCTTGTACGCCGGAGCAACGTTCCCGTCCTGCTCGTCCCCGTCGTCAAGCGCTGAGAGCTAAGGAGTCCACGATGGGAAAGATCGTTGTCGGAGTAGACGGTTCTGCCGGATCACGCAATGCCCTCCGATGGGCATTCTCCGAGGCCAAGCTGCGCGGCGCATCGCTCGAGGTCGTCATCGTTTGGCAATATCCCATCACCTCGTCGCTGCCGACTTTCGGCGCGATGAGCACACCTGAAGATTTTGAAACTGATGCGCGAACTGCGCTTCTTGCGATCGTTGCCGACGAAGGAATCTCCGCCGAGGCGCCGATTCCTGTGAGCACATTGGTCGCCGAGGGAAATGCGGCACGCGCGCTTCTCGACGCTTCCGATACCGCGGAGCTCCTCGTTGTCGGATCTCGTGGGCACGGCGGCTTTACAGGAGTGCTCGTTGGTTCAGTTAGCCAACAGTGTGTTCACCACGCCAAGTGCCCCGTGGTTGTTGTCCATCCAAACTAAGTACATCTGGCGGAAATCAAGATATGGAAACAACGCTGCAAGGATTGAGCAGTTCCGACGTCTCCGAACGGCTTTCCGACGGGCGAACAAACGACGTTACGGATCCCACGAGTCGCACAATCGGCCAAATCTTCAAAGCGAACGTCTTCACGCCGTTCAACTTTCTTCTCGGCATCTTGCTTGTCATCGTCTTCGCGATCGGTGAATACAAGGACGGCCTCTTTGGATTTGTACTTGTCGCGAACGCCAGTATCGGAATCTTTCAAGAAGTTCGCTCAAAGCGTTCACTTGACGCACTCGCCGTTCTCAACGCACCACATTCAACCGTTCGACGCGACGGCGCCGACGTAACGGTTGCATCCAAGGACGTTGTCCTTGACGACATCATCATCCTCATAGTGGGCGACCAGATCGTGGTTGACGGAGAGATTCTCGAGAGCACCAACCTCGAAATCGATGAGTCGCTACTGACAGGCGAAGCCGACCCCGTCGATAAGGCGACCGCCGACAAGGTGATGTCAGGGAGCTTCGTTGTCGCCGGAAGTGGTGTCATGCGGGCAACGGCGGTTGGCGCCGATTCGTACGCATTCCGCCTTTCGAGCGAAGCCCGCCGCTTCTCTCTGGTGAAGAGCGAACTACGAACAGGCATTAATCGGATTATCACGATCGTCGGTTGGATGATGATCCCGATTGCGATTCTTTTAGTCACATCGCAACTCGCATCCCAAGACGGATTCGTCCATGCGATACAGGGCTCCGTCGCCGGACTCGTTGCCATGGTCCCCGAAGGGCTGGTCCTGCTCACGAGCATCGCGTTCGCTCTTGGCGCTACCCGCCTCGCCAGCAAGAAGGTCCTGACGCAAGAACTTGCGGCGATTGAAGGATTAGCGCGAGTCGACACCATCTGTCTCGACAAAACCGGCACTCTCACCGAAGGCTCGCTCTCGCTTTCGACTGTTGAACATCTCAGCAGTAGCGATACGTCATCGGTGAACGCCGTTTCTGTTCTCGCAGCAATCGGTGAGTCGGACGATCATCCGAACCCAAGCCTTGCGGCCATCGTTGCCGAGTACCCCACCGGCCCTAGATGGACACTCACCGACTCGATCGCGTTCTCTTCGGCTCGCAAGTGGAGCGCTGCAGAGTTTGCCGAGCATGGCGCGTGGTACCTAGGAGCGCCCGACATTCTCCTCGACAGCGCGCCCGCTGGCTCCACACTCGCGTCAGCGAGAGAACGTCTCCAGCACTACTCGAGTCGCGGCCAACGCGTCTTGCTGCTGGCGTCATCGCCTTCTGGCCTCAATGGCGAAACGCTTCCCACCGAGCTTGTGCCGACCGCACTTGTCGTGCTCGACGAACAACTTCGCGAGTCCGCTCCACAAACAATTGCGTACTTTGGTGAACAAGGCGTTGTTGTCAAGGTTATTTCTGGAGACAGCTCAGTCACTGTTGGTGCAGTCGCGACCCGTTGCGGTGTACCCGGCGCAGATTCACCCATCGATGCACGCACTCTTCCCGAAGACCAAGAGGCTCTCGCCGATGCGCTCGAGAAGTACTCCGTATTCGGACGCGTAACTCCTCAGCAGAAACGTGCGATGGTGCACGCACTCCAGTCACGAGGGCACACCGTTGCGATGACCGGCGACGGCGTTAACGACACACTCGCCCTCAAAGATGCTGACGTGGGCGTTGCAATGGGTTTGGGTTCTGCTGCAGCGCGCGCGGTCGCTCGGTTCGTCCTCCTCTCCAATGACTTCTCCGTGTTTCCTTCAGTAGTCAATGAAGGTCGCCGCGTGATCGCGAACGTTGAGCGCGTCTCCAATCTCTTTCTCACCAAGACGTTCTATGCAGTCGTCTTGGCACTTGCCGTCGGCATCGGCCACATTCCATTCCCATTTCTGCCCAGACACTTCACGATCATTTCTTCGCTGACAATCGGCGTACCTGGCTTCTTCCTCGCACTTTCACAGAACAATCGCCGGGCAATGTCTGGCTTCCTCAGACGAGTCTTGAAATTCGCGATTCCTGCTGGCGTCATCGCCGCAACTGCCACGCTTACCGCATACACCCTTGAACGCAGATCTGATGTTCCCCTCGAACAGGCTCGCACCGTCGCTGTCATCACGTTGTTCACTGTTGCAATGTGGGTATTGGTCATTCTTTGTCGACCGATGCTCTGGTGGAAATACCTGCTGGTCATCGGGATGGCGGTTTCCTTTGTCGGAGTGTTGGTGATTCCCGGCCTGCGCGAGTACTTCGACCTTCTGCTTCCCGATGCACGCGACATTGCAAGCGCGGTGGGCATCGGCGTGATTGCTTCCGCAATCATCGAAGCCGGTTGGCGATTGACCGACTGGTCAGTTCCGCCGCAAGTTTCTTCCGACTAATTCGACGTTGCTACGAAACTGACGCTTGTTCGAAGGCAACGCGGAATAACGTTGCTTCCGTCCTATCTGCCTGTGTGGCCGAATCCGCCTTCGCCGCGTTGCGACTCGCCGAGATGATCAAAGTCGTCAACGGGCACCAACACCACATGCTCCACTCGCTGCACAACGAGTTGCGCGATTCGTTCACCGCGTTTGACCTCGAATGGCTCGACAGGATCGGTGTTGATCAACAGCACCTTGAGTTCGCCGCGGTACCCACTATCGATGAGACCAGGAGAATTGAGACAGGTCACGCCGTTTTTTAGGGCGAGTCCGCTTCGAGGCTGGACGAACCCTGCATGACCCTCGGGGATCGCAACCGCAAGGCCTGTGGACACCAAGGCTCTGCCCCCTGCGGGCAGAAGAACGACGGTTTCACGCGCAAGAAGATCGAGCCCAGCATCGCCAACGCGGGCGTAGGTCGGCAGCTCAAGATCAGGGTCAAGACGCATCACGGGAACTTCAAGCACCAGCCGATCGTAGGACGGTGCGTAGGATCCGGTCATGCTCGCTTGGATCGATCTCGAAATGACAGGTCTCGACACCGCCCAGAACGTGATCGTCGAGATCGCCACCCTTCTCACCGACGACAACCTCGAGATCATCGCTGAGGGACCAGACCTCGTCGTCTACCAACCACCAGAAGCCATGGCGTTTATGGACGAAGTCGTCGTCAAGATGCACACACGCAGTGGCCTGCTTCCCGAGATCGAGGCGTCGACTATCAGCCTCCAGGAAGCCAACGACGCAACCATGGCCTTCCTGCGCGAGCACATCGCCGAGCCCCGAACCGTCCCCCTCTGTGGCAACTCCATTGGGACAGACCGTCGCTTTCTCGCCACCTATATGCCCGAGATCGAAAACTTTCTTCACTACCGGTCGGTCGATGTTTCGACCCTGAAAGAACTCATCAAACGGTGGAACCCCGCCCTCCTCAAGGACGCCCCCCGCAAGGCCGAAGGCCATCGCGCCCTTGACGACATCCGAGAGAGCGTTTTCGAACTCCGCTACTACCGAGACACGTTCTGTCTGCTCGATGGAGCAGACCCCGCAGCCGAATCCAGCGACTGATTGGCCCTCCGCCGTCGGGCGGTAGTGTCGGAACGTCATGGGGGACGCACACGATCACAACGGGCATGCACACAGCGCAGAAGCGCCACGCGTGCCGCGCCAAGAACAAGAAGACGCCTCCACCGAAATTACTGAAGTCGCGCGCGGCATCCTGCGCCTGCAACTCCCGACCGACTTCACCGGCCTCGGTCATGTGAATACCTACGCCATCGAAGACTCACGCGGGTTCACACTCGTCGATCCCGGTCTCCCCAGTGACGAATCCTGGGCCGCGTTGCAAGATCGGATGCGCGACGCAAACATTCCACTGGCGCGAGTCCACACCGTGTACATCACCCATTCGCATCCCGATCATTTCGGTGGCGCACATCGAATTGTCGAAGCCAGTCACTCTGATGTCCTGACATCAACAATGTTCCGCAAGTGGACTGATCTTCTCGACCTCGATGAAACACCGCTTGAGCCGCTTGATCCTGCCGACGCCGTTGAAGCCGCAACCATCCTCGATGCAATCGGCACTACCGACGAGGCCGATATGGAAGCAGCCTTCCCGGGCTTCAAGGCATTCCGCGACCGCATTCGCGCCGCCATCGCCGACGGTCGCATCGAAGAGGTGTCGTGGATGAAAGCTCCGCGCCCCACAATCGTGGTTGACGATGCGCAACGAGTTCGTATGGGCGATCGCGATTGGGTCGCAGTGTTTACCCCGGGCCACACACACGATCATTTGTGCATGTGGAACCCCGAAGATGGCGTCTTGCTTTCGGGCGATCACGTTCTGCCCACCATCACGCCACATATCGCTGGTTTCATGGGCGGCGATCCGCTCTCGAATTACCTGAAGAACCTCGACAAAGTTGCTGGGCTCGAAGGGGTCACCACCGTCTTGCCCGCTCATGGTCATCCATTCAGCGATCTTTCGGGTCGCTGCGAGTCCATCAAGGACCATCACGCCACTCGCCTTCAACTTCTCGTTGACGCAGCCCCCGAGGTGGGCTGGGCTCCCATCACGAAGTGGTCCGAGTACTTGTTCTCTGTGCGCAGTCGGGGCCCGATGGCCGATAGCGAGACGTACGCCCACCTCGAAAATCTTCGCCTCGCGGGCAAGGCCGAACGTCGCGCCGCCGAAGAAGGTTTCGACTACCGCGTCGAGTACTGACCTTCATGTCAGAAGCGATCTCAGCCAGACAGCTCCTGCGCACTCGTTCGGTCACGCCGTTCTTGCTGTCGTCGCTGGCATCAACCATCGCCACGATGATTCAGATCACTGCTCTGGGCAAACAGATCTACGACATGACCGGCCGTGACCTCGATCTTGGTCTTCTCGGTCTTGCCGAATTCGCACCAGCGTTTCTGCTCATGACGGTGACTGGTTCATTCGCCGATCGTTTCGATCGTCGCCATGTCGCGTCGATCGGGCTGGGCATCGAAGTCCTCGCCTCCGGCACGCTCGCCTGGTACATCGCCACCAAACCCACAGCCACACTCCCGATCTTTGTCATCGTGATCGTCTTTGGTATCGGTCGCGCGTTCGTGAGCCCCGCAACTCGTTCAATGCCCGCCGATATTGCGCCCGACGGCAGCATCCCTCGGCTTACTGCATTTCATGTCGGTTGCTGGCAAGCCAGCGCCATCATTGGCCCGGTAATCGCTGGCTTTCTCTTTGTCGTTTCACCAACTTGGCCATTCATTGCGTGCATGATTCTGACTGCAGTGGGTGCCGTTCTTATTCAATTCGCTCGTCCTCGGCCCGATCGCATTGCCCCAGGAAAATCGTTCGCCAGCGAGCACGAAGCATCACTGATCGACCTTGCCGATGAGTTGCGACCTGCAGAGATGCTTGACGTTCTCGGTGAGCAGAACGCCGACCAGATCGCTCACAAATCGCTTTCCCCCAACCTTGCTTCGAGCGGCGTTCCCAAGAAGAAGAAACGAACATTCCACGAAGCATTCGAAGGCTTCCGCGTCATTCGACGCAACCCAGCATTGCTGGGCGCAATTTCTCTCGACCTCTTCGCGGTGCTGTTCGGCGGCGCAGTCGCACTGCTACCGGCAATCGCCGAGAACCGATTGGGCGTTGGTGCTGTGGGATTGGGTTGGCTGCGTGCAGCAGGTGGTATCGGCGCAGCAGTTGTGACGATTCTGTTGACCATCAAACCGATTCGGCGTCGCACGGGGCCGGTGATGTTCATCTCTGTCGCCCTCTTCGGCGTGTTCACAATCACGTTAGGACTGACGCACAGTTTCGCGATCGCATTCCTCAGTGTGATGTTGTTGAGCGCGGCTGATTCGGTAAGCGTCTTCATCCGAAGCACGCTGGTTCCGTTGGTGACGCCGTCGTCGACTCGTGGGCGAGTCATGGCCGTCGAAGGTGTCTTTATCGGAGCATCGAATGAACTCGGAGCATTCGAATCAGGAGTGGCCGGTCAATTGCTCGGCACGGGACGCGCTGTCGTTTTTGGCGGTGTTGCCACAATCGGTGTCGTGATCTGCTGGATCATGTTGTTCCCGGTGTTGTGGCGTTACGACCGCTTCCCCGACAAACCGCCGGATTAACCGCCTCGTCACGAACGGTCAGATCACCGACCACACACCGCGGGCACCGCTGCCTTCGACTTTGCCTTCATCGGCAAGTTTGCGCAGATGCGAGTGCACCGATCGCTTCGCCATCGGGATGAGCACGGGATCGAGCTGCACATACGCCGCTTCGACGAGTTGTGCGATACGCGCGCTACCCATCTCAATCAGCAGGCCATGGAGTTGCGCTTCGCGTTCGAGCCGATGGGCCACATACCAGTCGATGACCGCGTTTGGATCAGTGATGATGTGGCCATGGGCCGGAGCAATCGCCTTTAGCTTCAACGCTCGCACCTTCGCCAACGACTCGAGATAGGCCCCCATATCGCCGTCCGGTGGCGTGATCACAACCGTTGAGCCCTGCATGATGTGATCGCCAGAAAACAGCATGCGTTCGTCCTCAAGAAAGAAACACAAGTGATTGCCTGCGTGCCCTGGCGTATGCACTGCGGTGATCGTGAACTCGTCGGCAACAAGTTGATCACCGTCGCGCAGGCGACGGTCGGTGCGAAGGCCACCACGATTGCTCCAGGCCATCACTTCGGCGCCAGTTTCGGCCTTAAGGGCGGGGACGCCCGGTGAATGATCGGGGTGAGTATGGGTGCACATGATCCAACGGATTCGACCATTGGCCGCTTTCAGAATTGCTTTGGTATGTGCGTCGTCTTCGGGACCCGGATCGATCACGAGTACTTCGTCATTTCCAACGAGATACGTATTTGTGCCAGCACCGGTCATATGGCCGGGATTCGCCGCAGTGATGCGGCGCACGAGAGGTGAAATTACCTGTGGCTTGTCGTGCACCAACGGCGGTTCGGTGGTGAACGTTGCGCTTGTGTCAGTCACGAACCGGACCGATTTCGATCGGCGCAGTTGCCGGTTCAGTTGTAGGCGTCACGTCACCGATCCATTGAACGTTGACAGTGCTGCGGCGCCGAGACATACCGACGAACGAACCGATACGCGTCCACCGACGCACAAGGCGACGACTAACTGGGCGCCGTAGTGGACCAATGAGCAACAGAAGTCCGATCGTTCCTGAAATAAATCCCGGGACGATGCAGAGAAATCCGGCGATCGAGAGCATGGCGGCATCGAGCATTTCTCCGCCGGGGGCCTCTCCCCGATTCATCGATTCACGAGTGCGACGCATAACACCGAGACCCTCGCGCTTTACCAGCCACACGCCAACGGCACTCATCGCGATGAGAGCAGCAATTGTCGGAAGAATTCCGATCCAGCCTGCGACCGCGATGACAACACCCAACTCGATCAGCGGGAACACGACGAACACGCAGAACAGAAACAAGAGCACGCCGAGAGCGTACCGGCGAGGAGCTTTCACTCGCCGTCGCGATCGCGGCTGCGAAGGAACATCACCGCAAAAATGCCCCAGCGCCGGACCGGATGAACCGGATCCGACGCTGGGTCTGCAGCGAGCATTGGTCCCCCCGAACCAACGTCGCAGGCCTTCAGACCGCGTGCTGCGTGAGCAGGGCCTTTCGTTCAAGTTCGTTGAGTCCACCCCAGATACCGTGCGGTTCACGGATCGACAGGGCGTAGTCAAGACAATCGGTACGCACCGAACAGTCGGTGCAGATCTCTTTGGCACGGTTCTCGCGCTGGATCTTGTCTTCCTTGCGTTCGAACTGTGAGGGCGGGAAAAAGACCACAGCCTGTGGCCCACGGCATTCCGCCTTCATCTGCCAATCGACGTCAATTCGCTGAACACTCATTGCAGTACTGCCTCCCTACTCCGGATGGCGAACGTACAACGGGGCCGGCGCACATTGCAAGAAAAAATGCGACGAATGTCACATCCCGGTGAATGGGATCAAAACCGGGTCAGTCGGGGTCCTGAACCGAGCCTGACTCAGGGTCTGTGGCCTCGGGGGATTCCGTCTCTCCCTTGGCATCGGAGCGAGGGGAACGATCCCGGTAGTCCTTGGCGGCCCCCACCTCGGGCTCAACCTCGAGAACCAGACCGTCAATGCTCACAACCCGAACTCGTTCGAGTTCTTCGATCGGAGTGGAGCGATTGGTCGACGCCCGCCAAAGGGCCTCACGGATCTGGACAACGCCATCGGGGTTAATTCCCGTGACGGCTCGGCCCATCTCGCCGATCATCCATTCGCGCCCGATTGTTGGAGTCGAGAAGCGAGTACGAACCATCGATGGCATACCGGCAAGGAAGGTCAGAACAATGCCCAGGATCGCGACAAGCAACGTGATCCACGACAGTGACATTCCGTCGAAGACGGTAAATGAAAACACGACAAACAAAACGATGCCGATACCGGTCCACACCCTTGGCACGCCGGTTTGCACATCAACTGCGAACGCGAACATCGAAAGTGCAAGCACAACAAATGCCCACCAATTCGTCGGCAACACCCACATTCCGTAACCCGCCAAGATGAATGCGCCTGCACCAACAACACCGGCGACACCAACGCCGGCGGTGAAGAGTTCAAAGAGTAGTAACGCGAGACCAACGGTGATCAGCAGATACGCCACTGCAGGACTCGCAACCGTGTGCATGAGATTCGAAACGAGTGAGAGCTGACCGAAACGGACCTGCGTCAATGGCTCGCGGCGAGTTTCCCCGTTTTCGGCGGTGACTTCACGAGTCGCAACATCGGGCAAATTCACCAGGAAATCGCCAATCGTTGGCGCCTCAACAGTTGTGATGCCAAGGTCCGCTGCTTCTTGCGCGCTCACTGTCTTGTCGGCAATTGGCGACAACCGTTTCGTATCAAGGCCATCGATCACCGGTTGTCCGGCATTACCGAGTCGAGAACCAGGAGCCATACCAACTTGATTCGCAGCACCAATAAGTTGCGCAGCTTGGCCCGTGAGGTCCGAGCCCGAGGGGCCTACCCAAACATCAACCGGAATTGATGACGCAAGCATCTCGTTCAACAGCGAAGCAAAGACGGACTCTTCGACAACAACGCCATTTGAATCGGTTTGAAGAATGAGAGCGACTGCGCCTTCGTCATTCGCTTCTTCAATCGACGTGCGAATGAAATCGACCATGACCGGATCGAGTAGACCGCTGACCTTGACGACCGCAACGAATCCGTCGGGGCCACCTTCATTGATGATCGTGGTGGAGGTCTCGGCTGAGACTGGGCTCGACACCGCGCTCACCACAAACCCGATGACTCCGAGCATCAACGCCACGACAGCAGTGATAGCGACAAAGCTAGGTAGTCTGCGCATCTCGAGTCTCCGAGGGGAATATGGACCCTGCACGATTTTTCGCAGCATCACGGGTCCTCATCGTGGCCGGGAAGGGAGGCGTGGGCAAAAGCACCATGTCCGCCACCTTGGCCCGGACCGCCGCTCGGGCGGGAGTCTCCACCTTGCTGGTCCGTCTCACCCCTGGCGGACCGATCAGCCGACTGTTTGCCACCTCTGAGCTCACGGGCCTTGAACAGACCCTTCACGCCGGCGGTGGACCCGGCGGCGATGCCGATGTACGAGGCCGTCTGGTAACCCCTGACGAGGCTCTGGCCGAGTATTTGGCCGACCATGGCCTGGCTCGCATCACCCGGCGCTTGATGTCCACCGGCGCCATCGATGTGGTGACCACGGCTGCCCCGGGCATTCGAGATCTGCTGGTGCTGGGTCGGGTCAAAGCGTTCGAGGCCTCGCAGGTCGCCGACCTCATCGTCCTCGATGCCCCGGCCGCAGGCCATGCGGTCGCTTTCCTGCAATCACCCACCGGTCTGCGCGGCGCAGTCGGGGCTGGCCCTATTGCCACTCAGGCCGACGACGTACTCGAGATGCTCGCCGACCCACAACGATGCCGCGTCATGCTCGTGACCCTCGCCGAGGAAACACCGGTCAACGAAGTGATTGAGACTGCGTTCGCGCTCGAAGAAGAAATCGGCATCGCCCTCGGGCCCATCATCGTGAACGGTCTTGTTCCAGTTCCCGAAGGGCTTGCAAACGACTTCGACACACTTGTCGCGGCCAGCGCGCCGAAAATCTCCGCGGTCGATATCGCCAAACTGCGCGATGCCGCAGCGTTCCGGTTGAAATGGGCCGCGCGCCAAAACGAACAGGTAGCGCGTCTCTCAGAGGCCCTGCCACTCGCGCAACTACACACGCCGTATGTGTTCACGACCGAGCCTGGTCCTGGCGAACTCGAAACATTGTCGAATGCTCTTTCTGTTGGCATCGACGCACTCGGCGAGGACGACGCATGACCTCGCTCGCGACACTTCTTGAACAACAAACAGTGATCGTTTGCGTTGGCGCCGGTGGCGTTGGGAAGACCACAACGGCAGCAGCGCTCGCACTCGAAGCCGCACAACGAGGACGTCGAGTGTGTGTCGTCACCATCGATCCAGCTCGCCGACTTTCTGATGCCATGGGATTCGACCCCGATCGAGCGATTGGCAACGAGCCACAACAAATCGACGTCGCGGCAAAGGGCGAACTGTGGGCCGTCATGCTCGATACGTCGACAACATTCGATGGGCTCATCCGTTCCTACGCTCCAAGCGAAGAACAAGCCCAAAACATTCTCACCAACGATTTCTTTCGAAACATTGCCGATTCGATGTCGGGCGCGCACGAATACATGGCGATGGAAAAGCTGTACGAACTTCACAACGACGAACGGTTCGATCTTGTCGTTGTCGATACTCCCCCAACCAGCAACGCGATCGACTTCCTCGAAGCCCCCGATCGCATCACGCAGTTTCTTGATCATCGTCTCTACAAAATTCTCGTCACCCCAACCGGAGGACTTGCACGGGTCGTGAACTTCGCGGCCCAAGGGTTCCTGCGCACTGTCGCTCGCATTGTGAGCGCGTCGGTGGTCGATGACGCGATCGAGTTCTTTGCCGCATTCGACGGGATGGAGGAAGGTTTCCGAGGCCGGGCGGTTGCCGTGCACGATCTCCTTATTGCCGATGACACCTCGTTTGTTCTCGTGACTGTCCCACGCAATGACACCGTCGACGATGCGGCCACATTCATCGAAACGCTTGCCGACGCCGACATTGCGGTCGATGCGATCGTGGTGAACCGCGTACATCCGTCCTTCGGATCAGATCGTCTCGATGACCGCGGCGACGGACCGCTCGCGCCTTTCATCACCGTGCTGCACGACTCGCAAGCTGTGGCCGCGGGACAGGACACGGTTCTCGCCACACTCACCGATGAATTGCCTGCCGGCGCTGTCGTGAAGATCCCCTTCCTTGACACCGATGTCCACGACCTCGACGGCCTCGCGTCCCTTGCCCAGTGGCTCACCCCCGAAGGCACGCCCTGACCCGATGGTTGGGCGAAACCAGTGCCAGCCGGTACTGTCTGCGCCGTGCCCACCATCCTTCTCGCCACCGACGCTGACTGGATCCTCGAAGAGATCGATGCCGCATTGGCCGATGATTCGACCAACGTCTATCGAGTGCGAGCAGGCATCGATGTACTTCAGGCCATCACCCAGTTGACCCCCGATCTCGTCATCATCGATGAGCAGATCGGCAACATGGGTGGCATCGCCACATGCATGGCTATTCGCAACGCCGAAGGCATGGACGCCATCCCGATCACGGCTGTTCTCCTACTGCTCGACCGGGCCCACGATGTGTTCCAGGTGCAGCGTTGCGATGCCGACGGCTATCTCGTAAAGCCGCTCGATTCGCTGCGTTTGCGTAAGGCCGCCAATGCACTTTTGGCCGGCGAGGCCTACGCCGACCCAATCAGCCTTGGGTCGGGCGACGCTGCCAATCTGGCCGTTCAAGCCTGAGATCTGGCTTTCATTACAACCGAGGTCGTCCGATAGGGTGACCTCTCCTTGCGGGCTGTAGCGCAGCTTGGTAGCGCGCTTCGTTCGGGACGAAGAGGTCGTGGGTTCGAATCCCGCCAGCCCGACCAGAACGTGAATGAACCCCGACCATTGGTCGGGGTTCATTCACGTTTGCTTACAGATTGACGTACAGCGACCACGAGGTACTGCGTCAGGCCCGTCGGGCCAGCAGTTCCTCGGCGATCTGCACGGCGTTGAGCGCCGCTCCCTTGCGAAGG
This sequence comes from Acidimicrobiales bacterium, assembly GCA_044339605.1. Taxonomy (GTDB): domain Bacteria; phylum Actinomycetota; class Acidimicrobiia; order Acidimicrobiales; family Acidimicrobilacustridaceae; genus Acidimicrobilacustris. The sequence goes on along the minus strand of JBIIVE010000022.1, from coordinate 970 downwards.
TTGTCGCCAGAAAGGAAGAGCGAGAGCCCGTGTTCCACCGTGCGATCGGTGCGGATGCGACCCACAAAGGTGGGGTCGACGCCAGCGGCCATCAGTGGGGTCGGAATATCGGCGAGTTCCACACCTGGAGCCTTCACCAATAGGCGGCGAGCGTCTTCCGGAGTGATGGAGTTGGCGAACGAGGCCGAGATCGACAGTGAATGACCGGTATAAACCGGAACTCGAACGCAGGTCACTGTGACCTCAAGGTCAGGAAGTTCCAGAATCTTGCGCGATTCGTTACGGAGCTTCTGTTCTTCGTCGGTTTCACCACGACCATCGTCGACAAGCTTTCCTGCAAACGGAATCACGTTGTAGGCGATAGGCGCAGGGAACTTCTCTGGGGTCGGAAGGTCAATCGCCGCACCGGAGATGACCAGAGCAGGAGCACCATCACCGATCTTTCGAATTTGTTCATCGAGTTCCGAAGTGCCAGCCAAACCAGCTCCCGAAACTGCTTGGAACGTGGTGACCGTGAGCGTGCGCAAGCCGGCTTCGATATCAAGCGGCTTAAGCACGGGCATAGCGACCATGGTCGTGCAATTTGGATTGGCCACGATGTTCTTCGGGAGGGAATCAAGCGCGTGCGCGTTGACCTCTGGCACCACAAGCGGCACGTCGGGATCCATACGCCATGCAGAAGAGTTATCGATGACGACGGCGCCGGATTCGGCAACTCGCGGGGCCAACGCCAACGCAGTTCCACCACCCGCAGAGAACAACACAATGTCGAGGCCGGAATAGTCCGCGGTGTCCGCGTCTTCGACTTCAACCTCACCATCGGCCCATGACAAACGGCGACCAGCAGAGCGGGCCGAAGCGAACAAACGAAGTTGGGAAACTGGGAACTGACGCTCAGCGAGGATGGCGCGCATGACGCCACCCACCTGACCGGTTGCTCCGACGATACCGATACGCATAAGGGCAGAAA
>JBIIVE010000090.1:0-7889 GCA_044339605.1 Acidimicrobiales bacterium | reverse complement strand
CCCGTGAGGAGCGAACCGGTCAGAGTGATCGATCCACATGTCCCGATCGTGGAGAAACCAAAGGCATTGACAGTTTCTTGGCCCGCAGCGGAGCACACTGCCGAAGTTCCACCGACAAAGAGTGTCTTGATGTCGTTGTTACCAAAGCCGGTCACTCGTGCTGTATCGAACACGTTGTAAACATTGCGTCCAAACACTGTGCTGGCATAGAAGGTTGGTGCGGGTGCGTACAACGTTTCTCCGTCGACGACGCTTGTGGTGTAGGGCACGTCGAGATCTGCGCCGGTTCCGTCATTTGAAATGCCTGCAAGGTCAACACCTGCTGCAAGCTGACTCAGAGCAACACCGTTACCTTGAGCAATAAAGTTCGCAACAGAGAATCCAATGATTACCTGCTTGCCTGTAAGGGCATCACCCTTTGCCTTCAGTGCAGCTGCGTCGTTCTCCTGAAGTCGGGTACCCGTCCCTGCAGCTTCACAGGTCGCGGTCGCGGCTGCTTCTTGAGCAGCAGTTGCCGTCGTCATTCCATTCCAGGACTGATAGGTACCTGATCCGAGTTGGATTCCACAAGGAACAACTTCAACGCCATCAATGGTCTGCGGGCCAGTGGTGAAAAGCGTTGTGATCTGTGCACGAGTGAAGTCCGTTACCGGCGTCACAACCCCATTGGCGTAGTACGCAACAGCCAACGCATCTCGACCGAAAGGAATATAAGTAAGCGCAGTACCGGTATCGCCCGAGCTTGGGCCGCTTGATGACCGAGCGTAATCAAACAGACCAGTCACAACTTTGGAACCACCGCACTGATCAGCCGGGCCGTAAACAGTGCCATCGATGGCCCGGCTCAACGCACGTCGACCCTCAGAGGAACCATTCGGACGATACGTCGTCGGAGCCTTCAACTTGGGTGCAATGCAATTGTCAGTGTGAGACGCAAGCTTCGAATCCCAAGACGCAATGTGTTTCGAACCTGAACCAACTGAACTCTGAACCGGAGTAAAGGCATTGCCGTTAGCGAAACCAGAAAGAGCAGCCATCACGTCCATCGTCGTGTCCGAACCCGCGCCCACAAGCGCGTCGGCGAACTTCGGGTCAGCACTCACAGGCGATGCTGGTGCAAGAAGCCCAACACTGATCGTTGCAGCCAAAGCAGCAAGAACCAATTTTGAGCGCTTCATTTTACGAGGGAGCAGCGGCATTTCAGATTCCTTTCTCAGTCTCAGAGCCCGAACCGGCAACTGAGATACTCAACGTGAAACGAAGTGAAACAGAGCCAACCAACAACCAAGTGAAGAGAAAGTAAACAAACCCGATCAACCGGAAATACAAAAGATGACGCACACCCGACCGGCCAGTCGATGCACCACCATCTCAAATCACATCTCATCAACCGTTGTGCACGAACTGTCAGGCTGCAGTGCTAGCAACTGAACATGCGCGCCTACCAAGGAATCACCGCAATCAACGCGTTGATCGCTCATTCGAACCGCTCGGGCGCTTCCCTTGATGAGTCCTTTTGGAACTCGCGTCCACCCGAAATGACCTAGACCAAACGCCACCCGAAACTTCCGTTTGATCTAGCTGAACTTACCGACGGCCCAGAACCCCCGAATGAGCTTTCTCAAATGGCTTCCGGGCCGTTGCGCCGAGTTTCGCGCCAGGTTTGAATCGCCCCGGGCATTGCGCAGTCTCCATACCTTGAGCGGACGGAGTTATGTCACAACAGCGGCGGTCGGGAAGATTCGCCGGGCTGTCGGTCAGGCGGGAAGGAGGAGTTCGGCGTTGCGCACGAAGAACGCTTCGAGCGCTTCGTCACCGAGTGGCGTGATGTCAGCAGCCATTTTCCCGATCGGGTCGGTGCCACCTTCGGGATGCGGGAAGTCTGTTGAGAACGCGTAGATCTCCGGCATCCCGTAGCGTTCGATCTGTCGTGCCGTGCGCTCCCAGAAGAACGGTGTCACACGGATCTGGTCGATGAACACTTCTCGTGGGCTTCTCTGCAGACTCTCGCGCAGACGACGCGACAACTGAAGACGATCCTCAAGAAGGTCGACAAACGGCCCGACCCACATCGCACCGAGTTCGATGACCCCAACTCGCAGACTTGGATGCCGGTCGAACACACCTCCATAGATCATGGAAGCCAAATAATTCTGTGCTGCGAGATGCATGGTGGCGAGTGCGTGCGGACCGATCGGCTCGCCTGTCGAGAAGGTACCCGGCCGCAACAGATCGGCATCAGACCATGCATCGCTCGCAAAGAAACCTTCCTGACCACCGATATGAAGAGTGACGGGAAGTTCCGCTTCGGCGAGCAGTGCCCACAAAGGGTCGAGTTCAGACGCCGCCGGGGAGCGGCCACCGGGAGCGATCCCGTCCTGAATGAACACCGCTCGTGCGCCGCCCGCTGCAACTCGCTCGGCTTCTTTGATTGCGCCGTCAATTGTGGTGAGATTCAGCAGCGCAGTTGGGCGAAGGCGCCCCTTGCCAGCCCTCGTCCAGTTGAGAACCGTGTCGTTGTATTCATGCAACAGTGCCGCAGCGTTTGGATGGTCAGACCACGCGGGCATTGCAAGAATTACCTGAGGGAAAATCAGTTGACGGTCGATGCCCATTACGTCCATCGCAGCCAAACGGCCCTCTGGAGTGGATGCCCCTGGAGCTGCAGTGCCTTTGGTGTTCCACACCGAGTTGGTGGTCAGATCGGGTTCATCAGTGGCGTCGAACAACGGGATACCAGCGAAACGTGTTCCGAAACGGGCAGTCGCGTCGCCGAACACCTCACCCCATCGAGAGATCGGAACCTGCAAGTGGCTGTCAAGATCAAGAATCCGACCATGGACTGAGGAAAGCACTGTGCTCATGCGCAGAACTTACCGCTCACCCGGAAGGCCGGCTTGTTCGACACCGGCAAAGGTCCATGCAGACGCACCGAACGAGCCTGACTCCAAGAACTTAGGGGCCGTTGCGCCGAGTTTCGCGCCACGTTCCGCGCCATCCCCGATTCAACTCTTGCGGAAGCGCGAGAACAGCCCCCCGCCACCGGTCGGACAGGCTTCGTCGAGCGGACGTTGCGCAATGCGTGCGAACGTCTCGGCGAATGCCGGATCGTCCACGCCGAACGCCGCACACATCCGACTGCACTTCTTGCGATTGATCTCGTACCGCTGACAGAGGAGGTCGAAGGTTCGAGCGCGCAGATCGACGCGAGGTGGAAGGAGCACGATCCAGTCACGCGTGTGGCGTTCGATGAGTTTCAGCTGCGGGCTCTTCGCCGGCCGTCGGGCCGCTCGGAACGATTCGACGAACGCTTCGTCCGATTCGCCGGGGAGCGAGCCACGCAGGGCCTCGGGGTCGAGGATCGACTCCAACGACATAAACGCGAATTGGTTGGCCGACATCGCCGACGCGGTGACCGCCTGCTGCAGGTCGGAGGCCCGCTGCGATTCCTGCTCGATCAGGTACACCAACGACCGGGCGCGGCGGACATCGCCAGCTGACGCTCCGCCGGCGAGGATCTCGTCGCGGCTGAACAGGCCGTCCTCGCTCACGACCGCTCGGCGATCCGCGCCGCGAGTGCCACGAGGGTCTTCGACCACTCCTCGTCGGGGTTGGTGATGCTGAACAGCGCACCCGATGAGTTCTCGACGACCGCCTCGCTGAGCGGGAGCACGCCGCCGACCTCGGACTGGTAGGCCTCGGCCACATCGCGAGCGAGCGTGTCGCGATCGACCGACGACGGCACCTTGTTCACCAGCAGCAGGAGTTCGGGGACATCGAGACGGCGGGCCACGTCGACGGTGACGGCAGTGCCCTGGAAGTCCTGCTTGTCGGGACGCATGAGGAGGATCAGGATGTCCGACACCGTGATGGACAGGAGCGTCTCCTCGTTCAGACCGGGATGCGTGTCGATGAGGAGGTAGTCGAGGTTCAGCGCCTCTCCGAGTTCCCGGAATCCATCGTTGAGTCGACCGACGTCGTAGCCCTCGCGCAGGATGCGGGCGATCTCGGACGCCTTGATGCTCGATGGCACCAGGAACAGCGCCGCACCGTCGGTCGCAGCGCCGATCTGGTCCGTGACCTCGTGGGCGGCGGCCTCGATCGGCGCCGCGCCATGCAGGTAGTCGTTGAGGGTGGTACCCAGGTCGTCCTCGTCGAAGCCGAAGAGGACGTGGATGCCGGGCGACTGGATATCGGTGTCGATTACCGCCACCCGCGCACCGGTGCGGGCGAGCTGGGCGGCGAGGTTGGCGGAGGTGTTGCTCTTGCCGGTACCGCCACGAAAGGAATGGATGGACACAAGAGTCGTCATGGCGTCTGCCTATCATGTTTCGACTGGTGTCGTCGGACACTGCCACAGCGAGCACTACCGATCCGGAGACCCGTGACCACTGCTCCCCCTCCAGACGAGACGGCTCCGCTCGTCGGAGCGTCGCGCAGCTCCCCACTCCGACGAGTCATCGATCCTCGACGGTGGAGCCTCGGAGCGAGACTCGGCGTCACGCTCGTGCTCGCCACACTCGTGCCGATGGCGCTGGTCTCCGTCATGGCGACGCGCACGGGTCAAGGAGCAGTGGAGGCATCGGAGCTCGGCGCCGCCGAGGGTGCAGCGACCGTGGGCGCTGCTGCAGTCGACGAGTACCTCAACGGTGTCGCCGCGCGTGCCGATCAGTTGGGCACCAACCCCACAGTCGTCGAGTTCCTGGCCGATGGTGGAAGCGCACCTCCCCTCGGCGGCGCCCCCGATGTCGTCGCAACGCTCGTCGCCGACTCGAAGGGAACCATCGTCGCCGGACCGACCGACCAGCTGGGTACGTCGGTGACAACCGAACCGTGGTTCGTGCAGGCCGTTGCCGGCAAGCCGGCGATCGGCGAGCTCACCGCCACTGGTGGTCGATCATTCGTCACGGTCGCCGCTCCCGCTCGTCGACCCGGTGCCGCAGTCGTCGGAGTCGCGGCGCTGCAGGTGAGCGGTGACGACCTCCTGTTCGCCCTCAATCAGGCCCCGCTCGGTCCGGGCGGCCAAGCGATCCTCGTCGACGACGCTGGCACCGTCATCACAGCACGCGATGGTCGCCTGCAGGGACGCACGCTCGATGAATTGGGAATGACGACGGTGGCCACCGAGATCTCGGCGGAGCCGAAGGGAAGCGTCGCTCGCACCGCGCTCTCCGGTCGCGGTGATCAGGTCGCAGCGTGGGCGACCACCGCAGGCGCAGCGACTGCGATCGTCACGCAACCCCGTCGGGCGTTCATGGCTCCGATCGATCGACTCGTGAACACCATCACCATCGCTCTGCTCGTCGTCGGCGTCCTCGCAGTGATCGGAGCCCTCCTCGTCGCCAGTCGCCTGTCGCGACCGATCGGCGCGCTCACACGCGCCGCCCGAGCGGTCGAGGACGGTGCTCCACCCGACGACGACGAGTTGCAGCGGATCGGGAGGTCACACGACGACATCGGTCGCCTGGCACGGGTGTTCGCACGAATGGCCGAACAGGTCGCAGTGCGTGAACGGAGGTTGAAGGAGCAGGTTCGGTCGTTGAAGGTCGAGGTCGATCAGGAGCGTCGTCGCAAGGAGGTCCAGGAGGTCACCGACAGCGACTTCTTCCGAGACCTCGAAGGTCGTGCGGCCGAGATGCGCCGCCGGGCGAAGGGCAACGGATGAACCGATCACGTTCGCGCCCTCGTCGTGTCCGGTCGTCGCTCGCAGCAGTCGCGATCGCGGGTGTCGTCGCGCTGCTGGCGCCGGCCTGTGGCAGCAACGATGCATCGAGCGGTTGTCCGCAGCGCGCGATCGCGTTCATGGGCCCGATCACCGGCAGTGACGGCGCGAACGGTCGGTCGTTCCGCAGCGCGATCGAGACGGCACTTTCGGTGGCGTCGGAGTCGGGGCCTCTCGCCGAGTGTCCCGTGGGTCTCGTCTCGTTCGACACCCGCGCTGATCCGACGCGTGCTGCGGCGCTCGCCGAAGCGATCGCCGAGGACCCGCAGATCGTCGCGGTCGTCGGACCAGCGTTCTCGGGTGAGACTGCAGCGGCCATGCCGATCCTTGAGGCCGCCGGCGTTCCTGTCATCACCGCTTCGGCGACGAACTCGGCACTCGGGACGAAGGGATGGCGGTTCTTCCATCGCGTCGTCGTCGACGACGCGACACAGGCACCGGCAGCGGCCGCCTTCATGGTCGATCAGTTGGCGGTGAAGTCCGTCGCCGTCATCGATGACGGCAGCCTGTACGGCAAGGGACTCGCCGATCTGGTCGCCACCGCGCTCGGCAGCCGCGGCGTGGTCGTTGCACCACGCCTGCAGATCGAGGCTGACCGCCTCGACTATCGCTCCGCCGTCGAGTCCGTGCAATCACTCGGCGCCGATGCTGTCTACTTCGGTGGCGTCACCGACCCGGCCGCTCGACTGGTGCGACAGTTGCGCGACGCCGGCATCAAAGCATCCTTCGTCGCCGGCGATGGTGTGTTCCAGCCCGAGTTCATCTCGCTCGCAGGGAACGCCACTCGTGGCGCGATCGTCACGTGTCCATGCACCATCGGGGGCGGTTCGAGCAGCGCCGCGCGCGACTTCAGCCGCGCCTTCGAACGTCGCACTGGCTCCAGTCCTCCCGCCTACGCCACCGAATACGCCGATGCGACTCGACTGGTGCTTGACGCGATCGTGAACGGCGCGCTTTCCCGTGCTCAGATGGCGAAGGCCCTCGACGATTCCGATGTGGAAGGGATCACCAAGCAGTTGTCGTTCGATGCCGACGGCCAGATCCGGAGCGGTCCCGTGTTCGTCTTCACCGTCACCGATGGTTCGTTCGTGCAGACCGCCGCCGTTGAGCGCGGCGTGGTCACGCTGACTCCGTCGAACTGACGCGGCAAAACGGAGATCTGCGCAGCGACCCACCGGGAACCGACGAGTTCCATCGACTGCTCGGCCTTCGCGAAGACTCCGAGTCGATGCACAACCACCTCAAGTCACGGCTCATCAACCGTCGATCCCGAAGCACCGGCGTCATCCGCCAACGACTCAACCTCCACGCCTACCAGGCACTCACCGCCATCAAAGCATTGATCGCTCATTCGATCCGCACGGGCGCTCCTCTCGATGAGTTCTTCGGGAACTGGCGCCCACCCGACAAGACCTGAACCAAAAGCCACCCGAAACTTCGGACCGGGTGGCTCCCGCGCGCCCAAACTCCGCTCGAAACTTTGGTTTGATCTAACTGAACTTTCGACCGGCCCAAAACCCCGAACGAGCCTTCCCCCAGTGACTTCCGGGCCGTTGCGCCGAGTTTCGCGCCAGGTTCCACTCACACCCCGCCCTCGTGGGAACGTGCACGTGATTCACAACCCGCAGGTCGGTGGGTTTACAGAAATAGGTAGTGAAACGCGTTTCAGCCAAAAGTGAAACGCGGCCATGTCAAACAGTGTTGCCTTAGCGATATCACCGCAGGTTCAGCCAGTGAAAGCAGGAACAACCTGGTCTGGCGACAGAGTCGTCGTAGTTGTTGATGGAGACACTGGCCCGGTCAACGACAGTACCAACGTCTCATACCCGCTGTTCCCGGTGTCCGTGCGACCAACCGCGACACAGTCCGACACACACGACACCGAAGACAGCCTGTCGAAGGAGGTGCCGGCATTCGGGCTCGACACAATCGACCACACCGTCCCATCCCACACCATCACCAACGTCTCAGTTGCCGAACCGGTGTCCGTGGAACCAACCGCAACACACTCGGCCACACTCACACACGACACCGAATACAGCCCATCGTTGATGGTGCCGGCGTTCGGGCTCGACACAATCGACCACACCGTCCCATCCCACACCATCACCAACGTCTCAGTTGCCGAACCGGTGTCCGTGGAACCAACCGCAACACACTCGGTCAC
>JBIIVE010000089.1:0-7908 GCA_044339605.1 Acidimicrobiales bacterium | reverse complement strand
CACCGAGCCTCACAGGTGCTTGAAGAATAACGGCTGGCCAGCCTCCGATGATTCCAGCGACGACACCAACTGTTGAACCCCACATCATCACGAAGCCGGCGATCGGTTCGGCAAGAACATTTGCCGGCAACGACGCAAGTGGCAATGGTCCCACTACCGGAATGATGAGTGGCGCAACAGCAACTTGGGCAGCGATGGTGATCGACAGCACCCGCTTGAACCACTCTGGGCCTCTCAGTCGGCGAGCAATACCCAAAGCGAACAACGCAATTCCGACAGTTGCGGCCACCGACAGGCGAAAGCCAAGAGATTCGACCAGAAGCGGATCAATCATGATCAGTAGCGCAACCGCAATCGCGATTCGTCGGCCTGTCGTGAGTGGCCGACCAGAGGATGTGCCAGCAACGGCGAGCATCGCCATAGCGCACGCGCGAAGAACTGAAGGCTCGAAGCGAGTGACCGCAGCAAACAAAAGCAACACCGACAGCAGCACGACGAGGTTCGAACGCCGCCCGAGTCGTGCGGCGAGTGGTGCTGCTATCGCCAAAAGAAAAACCACGTTCTGCCCGGACACCACAAGCAGGTGGGAGAGCCCAGAATCCTTGAACGCCTGCACAATCTCTTCACGGCTTCCTCGGTCATCTCCGATCACAAACCCCGTATAGAGAGGTCTCTGATCTTCGGGCAGCACTTGCGCACCACGCAGGATCGCTCCGCGAACGAAGTCAACAGGGACTCGCCAGAGGTCGGTTCCGCTCTCGAGCGATGCTTCCGACACCGACATCCCCATGCGCAAATGTCGATACGCAACTCGTTCAGGATGCGCGAGGTTTCGCAACGTTCCTTGAACACTCAGCACGCGGCCGGCTGATGCTTGGCGAACAACAGACGCAGCGCGACCAGTCGCCGTCAATTGGACTCGCCCAAGATTGGTCTCGGCGTCAACGACGACGCGACCAGGAAACGTTTTGGGATCCGAAACAAGCCGAAGGACTCCTTCCCATTCTCGAGTTTGGACCGGCCGCAAACCTTCGCGTGCGTGAAACGACATCACCGCAACTGAAAGTCCACCGAGTACCAGCACGACGGATCGCCGACGACTCAAAACGCCTGCGCAAAGGATGACGATCCCAAGCGCCATCGGCGCATCAATCGGGTGCAGCGAACCACTCCAGCATGCTGCTGCGAAGTAGAGCGGAAAGCACCGAACCCAATGTGGTCGCCACCAGTTCAGAATTTCGGAAGGCCGATGGCAGTTCGTAGGTCGCCTCATTCACCGAACCACAACGCCGCTTCGGATGCTTTCGAGCTTTGTGGGCCCGATGCCCTTCACCGTCAGAAGATCATCAACGGACCGAAATCTCCCGAGTTCGTTTCGGCGATCGATAATTGCCTTCGCGGTTGCTGGTCCGATTCCGCTGAGTGAATCAAGCTGCTCAAGCGTTGCGGTGTTGAGGTCCACCGGTCCCCCGGGAACACTCGCTCCCGAATCTGGAGAGGAACCGATGACACCAGCAGGCGGCAACTCACCCTTTCGAGTGAACCACACACGCTGTCCGTCGTTGATCGTCGATGCGAGATTCATCTGATCGAGGTCGATGTCCTCGGCCGGGCCACCCGCAACCTCGAGTGCGTCGACAACACGGGACCCCAACGCCAGGCGATACACGCCGGGTTGACGCACTGCGCCGCCGACATCGATGACGACTCCCGGGGCGGTCGTGGTGGTTGATGAGGGTCCCGGGCCCACACTCACCTGGGGAGCGACTGGACTGCTTGCCGATTGCGAAGAACGAACAAACACCACCGCACACAGCAGAGCGATGAGAACTACTCCGGCCACTCCTAGGCCAACTCGAACCGTGATCGATGATTTCTGTCGGCTCAACCATCGAATGACCGTTGACCAAATGCCCGATACCGCTCGGGTTGACGCCGGACCTTTTCGCAAATGGTGGAGGGCCCGTGTCGAAAAGTCTGACTCTGACTCTGACTCTGACTCTGACGCTGGCGAATTTAATGACACCGGCGGACCATCGACCATTGGGTCTCCCCTTCAATTCCGATGCACATATGCGGAACGCAGGAGGAAGGTTCCGAAGGCTATGTACCCACCGACAACAAGAGAAGGGCCATTCAACCCTGCTGGATGGAGCGATGCGCTTAGAACAAGGTTGTGGTGAGTCTTTTGCGCCAAACGCCAGTGCGGGGATCTTCTGGACCGAGAAGTTCGAGCAAATCAATGAACTCTTGACGAGCGTCATCGTTTGCCTTCACTTCGAGAAGCAACGTCTCGAGACGCTCCTCGATTTGCTCAGTCGAACTGATACCCCCACCGCTTCGGACGTATGCGGCGATTCGACGCGTCTCGGCAGTCTCGGGAATACGGGCAAGAAGTTCGAGTGCTTCATCGCCTCGATTCTCGCCGGCAAGAAGTTCAGCCAGATCAATAATCACATCGGAGTTGTCTGGTTCGATCTCAAGTGCCTGTCGAAGGGATGCCTCGTCTCCTTGCTCTCGCAGGACATCGATAGCACTTGGTTCAGCAGGAGCGATAAGACCATTGACGAACGCGATGATCTTTTCTTCTGGCACCGCTCCAACGAATTGATCAACGATCTTCCCACCAGAGATCGCGAACACGGCCGGAATGCTCTGTACCTTGAACGCTTGCGATGTAGCCGGGTTCTCATCGACATTGATCTTCGCGAGAACGACCCGGCCGGCAGTCGCAGCGACGGCAGCTTCGATCATTGGACCAAGCGTCTTACATGGACCGCACCAAGGGGCCCACAAATCGACGACGACTGGAGTCGTCATTGAGCGGTTGAGGACCTCGGCTTCAAGGGTTTCGTCAGTTACGTCGATGATCACAATCGAAAGGATACGGCCAGACACCGAGAAACGGGAGCGACGACACCGCCGGTAGCGTGTTGCCATCCTGAGCCCGGAGTTGCCGTGACCCCATCAAGCGACATTGTTGGCATTCACGCCACCAATCTCACCCATTGGATGCTCGAACGCGTCCCCGATCTCGTCGAGCCACTTCAGTTTGAACTCATTACCGGAGGCCTCTCCAACCTCACCTATACCGTGACCGACGCAAGCGGGCGCCGTTGGGTTCTGCGCCGACCGCCACTTGGACATGTTCTTGCAACTGCCCACGACATGGGTCGCGAGGTTCGGATCATCACCGCACTCAGCAGCACACTCGTACCGGTGCCACCCGTTGTTGGTTTTTGCGAAGACATCGCCGTGAACGAAGCACCCTTTTACGTGATGGATTTTGTCGACGGAGTGATCGCACGAAACTCCGAAGCCGGTTCCGCCCTCAGCGTCGCGGCCCGTGCGAACGCTGGTCGTTCACTCATCGACGTTCTCGCAACAATTCACAACATTGACGTTGACGGAATCGGTCTTGGCGATCTTGGTCGCAAAGAGTCCTACGTTGAACGCCAGCTCTCTCGGTGGCAGCGTCAGTGGGAATCCACCAAGGACATTGAAGTACCCGAGATGTCAGAGCTTCACCGCCGTCTCTCGGCAGCGATACCGCAACAGGGACCAGCGACAATCGTCCACGGCGACTATCGCCTCGACAACTGCATCGTCGACGACGATGGCAACGTTATTGCTGTTCTCGACTGGGAACTCTGCACGCTCGGCGACCCGCTCGCCGATCTCGGGTTCATGTTCGTCTATTGGGCCGAGGCCAACGATTCATTTGTCGTCATCGAGGGTTCAGCGACTGCGCTCGAAGGATTCCCAAGTCGTTCGGAGTTGCTCGCCAGTTACGAAGAGTTGACCAACCGCGACGTGAGCCAAATCGGCTATTTCGTCGCCCTGGGCTACTGGAAACTGGCCTGTATCTTGCAAGGCGTTCTCGTTCGCTACCGTTCGGGGGCTATGGGAGACCAATCAACCGACGCCGATTCAGGAGCCTCGCCTGTGCAGCGCCTCGCTATTGCCGGGCTGGCTGCATTCGACGGACAGATCGGTGGAGCACGTGTCTGAACTTTATGAGTTGATCGAAAGCCCAGAGTTGGACTCCCCGACCCTTCTGCTCGGACTCGACGGTTGGATCGACGCAGGACTTGCGGCCACGAACGCGTTCGGCACACTTCTGGAAGATCTTGAAACGGTGACGGTGGCCCGATTCAACGCTGACTCGCTAATCGACCACCGATCACGACGCCCCACGATGCACCTGCTCGATGGAATCAATACGGGCCTCACGTGGCCAACCATTGAACTGCAGGCCGGATTCGATACCGAGGGTGCCTCGGTGCTCTTCCTCGTCGGAGCAGAACCTGATCACCGCTGGATGGCTTTCGCTGACGCCGTTGTCGATCTATCGCACCAATTCGAGGTCTCTGCAGTTTTCGGATTGGGTGCGTATCCCGCACCGGTCCCCCACACTCGGCCAAGCCAACTCGTGACAACCGCCACCGATGCCGACATGGCCCAACGCGTCGGGAGCGTCAACGGACGTATGGATGTACCTGCCGGCATCAACGCAGCCATTGAACTGGCCTGCGCTGCCTCCGGGATCCAAGCCACCGGACTTTGGGCACAGATTCCCCACTACGCCGCCGGCATGCCCTATCCGGCCGGAGCCCTGGCGCTCATCGAAGGACTTCGAACCATCGCCGGGCTGAGCTTCAACCTCGGCTCGCTTGTTGAAGATGCGCGCACATCACGCGTGCGTCTCGACGAGCTCGTCGCCAATAGCGATGAACATGTCGAAATGGTTCGTCAACTCGAAGCTCATGCCGATTCCCAGGTTGCCATTGAAGATCCGCTCCCGATGGGAGACGACCTCATGGCCGAGCTCGAACAGTTCTTGCGCGATCAAGACTGACGAATCTCTCGTTGTTAGCCGGCGACGAGATTTACCAAACTTGGCGGCTTACAAATCACCTTGCGTGGCGGCTTGCCATTGAGGTGCGCCTGGACCTTCTCACTCGACAAAGCGATCGACTCCGCGGTTGCCGCATCGATTCCTGAAGGAACGTCGATCCGATCGCGAACTTTGCCGTTGACCTGCACAACCATGGTGACTGTGTCGACAGCGAGCATCGATTCATCAGCAACTGGCCACGCCAAACGATGAACATCGTCGCCATGGCGACGCTCGCGAAGTTCGGCGGTGACATGCGGTGCCATCGGCGCCATCAGCATCACCAAGGTGTCGATGGCAAGGTCGAGTGTTGCCTTTCGCGGTCCGCCTTCGATCTTTACGTAGCGATACAGCTCGTTTGTGAACTCCATGAAGGCGGCAACGGTCGTGTTGTAGGCCCAGCGTTCGTAGTCATCGGTGACCTTCACGATGAGTCGATTCGTACGACGTTCGAGTTCTACGTCGATCTCGTTCGCATCCCGGTCCACTGTTCCGACGCCAATATCACCAAGCGCAACTCTCCAGACTCGGTGAAGGAAACGCGAGCATCCTTCGATACCGACGCCTTCCCAATCGACGTCGTCTTGCGGCGGACCAACAAAAAGGTGAGCAAGTCGAAGCGCATCGGCACCATCTGTGTCGAGGATTTCTTCAGGCGCAACAAGATTGCCTTTCGACTTCGACATCTTGTCGCCGTCGAGACGAATCATTCCCTGCGTGAACAAACGTGTGAATGGTTCGCGCAAGTTCGCAGGGGCGACACCGAGATCAGAAAGTGCTTTCGTGAAGAAGCGCGCGTACATCAGGTGCAAGATCGCGTGCTCGACTCCACCGATGTATTGATCGACCGGCATCCACGATTTGATGGCCTCGGCTGAGAATGGTTGTTCGTCATTCCAAGGATCACAGAACCGCAAGTAGTACCAGGATGAATCGACGAAGGTGTCCATCGTGTCAGTTTCACGATGAGCGGGCCCGCCACATGTGGGACAGGTTGTTTCGAAAAACCCGGTATGCAATCGAAGTGGCGACTCGCCAGTCGGAAGAAACTCAACATCGTCGGGCGCAAGAACAGGAAGGTCCGATTCTGGAACCGGAACCATCCCGCAGACGTCGCAGTTGATGATCGGGATCGGACAACCCCAAAAGCGCTGCCGACTCACGAGCCAATCGCGCAATCGGAAGTTGATGGTTCCCGTTCCGATCGACTCAGCTTCGAGGAAGGCAATTGCAGCGGCGATTGCTTCCTCTTTGCCCATTCCGTCGAGGAACTCACTGTTGATATGGAGTCCGTCGCCGGTGAATGCTTCGCCCTCGAAATCACCCGGAGGTTCGATCGTCCGAACGATGGGGAGTCCGTGTGCCTGAGCGAAATCCCAGTCGCGCTGGTCCTCGGCCGGCACGGCCATGATGGCGCCGGTGCCGTAACCCATGAGCACGTAGTCAGCGAGATAGAGCGGAACCGGTTTCTTCGTAAATGGGTTACGCACATAAGAGCCGGTGAAGACTCCGCGCTTGTCGAGTGAACCTTCAGAAGACATGCGTTCGACGTCGCTGGACTTTCGCGCGCTCGCAACGAACGCAGCGACCTCGTCGCGACGATCGGCAGTCACAACAACGTCGACGAGTGGGTGCTCAGGGGCCATCACCGAATACGTCATCCCGAAACTTGTGTCAGGGCGTGTCGTGAACACATCAATCTTGACGCCGGAGGAATGTGGCACCCCGTCAGCATCGACAACCTGCATTGAAAATTCTGCGCCTTCTGAACGTCCGATCCAATTGCGCTGCATGATCTTGACCCGTTCGGGCCAATCGAGCCCATCGAGGTCGTCAAGAAGTTGCTGGGCGTAATCGGTGATCTTGAAAAACCACTGCTCGAGATCACGTTTTTCCACGACATCACCGGAACGATCACAGGTGCCATCGGCGGTGACCTGCTCGTTCGCAAGAACAGTCTGACAACCAGGACACCAATTCACTGGCGCATTCCGGCGATAGGCCAAACCCGCTTCGAGGAATTTTAGGAAAATCCATTGCGTCCACTTTTGGTACTCAACCGAATGGCTGGTGACCTGTCGACGCCAGTCATAGACGGCGCCAATTCGAAGGATCGAACTACGAAGCATTTCGATGCGTTCGTCAGTGAACTCTCGTGGGTGGCGACCAGTCTTGATCGCCGCGTTCTCCGCAGGAAGACCAAAACTGTCGAAGCCCATCGGCGAAAGGACCGCGTAACCGTTCATTGTTCGGTAGCGAACGATGAGATCACCAAAGGTGTAGTTACGAACATGCCCCATATGTGCCGCACCACTCGGATACGGGTACATGCAAAGCGTGTACCAATGGGGCCGAGGATCGTCGTTATCGACGTTATAGAAGCCGTCAGTCGCCCAACGCTCCTGCCACTTCGCCTCGAGAACAGGGGGTTCGTAGCCATCGACCATGAAGGTCGATGGTACGCGACGCACCACCCTGACCCTTCACTCGCGAAGTGTGGGTTCGACTTGCTGTCACGCCATTCGAATGGAGTATCGATTTTGCTGGCCTTGCACCTACCGGTACAGTTCGGAGCAATTCGGGGCTATAGCTCAGTTGGTAGAGCGCTTCCATGGCATGGAAGAGGTCAGGGGTTCAATTCCCCTTAGCTCCACAAACCCCTCCAAAAGCAAAAAGTGCCGGCGACGGAATTGGAGTCAATCCCGAGAGGCATCTTTCGGTCAGGTTTGTTCAGCGAATGACTGAACACTTTCTTTGTCGCCGGCCACCAAAACCATGGCTCCTGCGCCCAAAATCGTGTCCGGCGTGGCGTAGGTAAACCCCTCACCGACGGGCTTTATGCACACAACGGTGACGTTGAATTTCGACCGCACTTGGGCGGTGGCAAGCGTCTGGCCCCACATGTCAGCCGGAACCCGCGATTCCACGAGGGCGAAACCTTCTTCAAGTTCGATGTAATCCACCATCTTGCCGGTGACCTGATGGGCGATTCGTCGACCCATTTCGTGCTC
>JBIIVE010000021.1:0-27198 GCA_044339605.1 Acidimicrobiales bacterium | reverse complement strand
TTGTCCCGCGCCCGGGTAGTTCAAGTGAGCGCCCCTCGGGAAGGCCCGGGGTGAGGAACGGCGCGGATCCAGGCAGCGTGGGCGACATAGGAGTGAAGCCGTCAGGCTTCGATCGCGACGATCTCGACCTTGAGGACTCCACCGGGAGCTTCGAAGTCAACGATGTCGCCGACCTTGGCGCCCATGAGAGCGACGCCGAGCGGTGATCCCGGGGTGAGGACTTCGAGTTCGCCGCGTTCTTCGACCGAGCCGACCAGAAGACGCTCGACCTCGTCGTCGCCTTCGTAGCGAATGCTGACGATCACGCCAGCTACGACGGCGGAACCATCGGCAGCCTCGACAATTTCGGCATCGAGCAGGAGCGCATGGAGCTGGCGGATTCGGGCTTCCATCTTGCCCTGCTCCTCTTTTGCGGCGTGGTAATCGCCATTTTCGGAGAGATCGCCCATTTCTCGGGCGGCCTGAATCTTGCGGGCAATATCGACCCGACCATGGGTTGTGAGCTGCTCGTGTTCGGCGCTCAGCCGGTCGTGGGTCTGTTGGGTGAACTGGTGGACGTCGGCCATCTCGCCATCGTACAAGGCACCCGTGGAACTCGCCTAGGGCGCCGGAAGGGGGTCGGGCTAGAGTCATGGGCCATGTCCACACCGAGCCCACATCCTTCGCGCTCCAACGTGATCATTCGCTAGCGCACGCCGAACCCGGTGTGCGCCCTCGGCCGTCCACCCCGGTGGGCGGCTTTCTCGTTCCGGCACAAGCCTCGTCCAACATTCGCCAGTACCGCCCTCATCTGCACAGCAATCAATCGGAGTCATTGTGAGTCACAGAATCGGAGTCATCCCCGGCGACGGAATCGGCCATGAGGTCATTCCCGTGGCGCTCAAGGTTGTCCGCGCCGCAGGCGTTGAACTTGATTGCGTCGATTACGACCTCGGCGGAGCTCGCTATCTGCGCGACGGCGTTGTGCTTGATGACGCAACGGTTGAAGAGTGGCGCAGTCTTGACGCGCTCCTGCTTGGCGCAGTCGGAACCCCCGATGTTCCACCAGGTGTCATTGAGCGCGGCCTTCTTCTGAAGATGCGTTTCGATCTCGACCTCTATGTGAATCAGCGTCCGTTTCTTGCCCCCGACGGTTCACACGATTTCATCGTGATCCGAGAAAACACCGAAGGCACCTATGCCGGCGAAGGCGGGTTCTTGCGTAAGAACACTCCGTTCGAAGTCGCAACGCAGGGTTCTGTCAATACCCGTCACGGCGTTGAGCGTTGTGTCCGGTATGCGTTTGAACTCGCTCGCAGTCGCGACCGCAAGCACCTCACACTTGTTCACAAGACCAACGTGCTGACCTTTGCCGGGGATCTCTGGGAGCGAACCTTTAACGAGGTCGCTGTCGAATATCCCGACGTCGCCACCGCCTACAACCATGTTGATGCGGCCTGCATCTACTTTGTTGAAGATCCAAAGCGTTACGACGTCATCGTTACAGACAACTTGTTCGGCGACATCCTCACCGATCTCGGTGGCGCAGTATCGGGTGGCATTGGTTTCGCCTCATCGGGAAATCTGAATCCCGATCGAACGAGCCCGTCGATGTTCGAGCCCGTTCATGGCTCTGCACCCGATATCGCTGGTCAGAACAAGGCCAATCCCGTTGCCGCAATTCTTTCGGCCGCGATGATGCTCGAATTCATCGGTGAAGACGCTGCCGCTACCGCAATCCGCAACGCGTGTTCCGACACCGCAACCCTCACTGGTTCCACTACCGAAATCGGCGACCTCGTCGTCGCCCGTCTCTGAGAGGCAACGCAATGCCCATTACGCCTACTAACAAGATTTGGATGAATGGAACGCTCGTCGATTGGGACGATGCGAAAATCCACGTTCTTACACACACGCTTCATTACGGCATGGGTGTGTTTGAAGGAGTTCGTGCGTACGAGACCCCAAAGGGTCCGGCGGTGTTCCGACTCACCGAACATATGGAGCGTCTGCACAACTCGGCGAAGATCCTTGGCATGGACATGCCGTACTCCGTCGATGTCCTGGTGCAGGCGACCAAGGACGTCGTAAAGGCCTCTGGTCTTCCTTCGGCCTACATCCGCCCGATTGCCTATTACGGCTATGGCGAAATGGGACTCAACACGCTTCCGTGTTCGGTCGACGTTGCTATCGCGTGCTGGCCCTGGGGTGCGTACCTCGGCGAGGACGCGCTCACTAAGGGCATCAGCACCAAGATCTCTTCGTGGACTCGTCACGACCACAACACGATGCCGCCTGCGGCCAAGACCACTGGCAACTACGTGAACTCGTCGTTGGCCAAGGTCGAGGCGCTGAAGGGTGGTTACGACGAAGCGATCATGCTTAACCCACAAGGATTCGTGAGCGAGTGCACCGGGGAAAACATTTTCGTTGCGCGCGACGGCGTGTTCGTTACGCCTCCGATCGCCGCGGGTGCACTTGAAGGCATTACGCAAGACAGCGTCATGAAGATTGGTCGCGATCTCGGATACGAGTTCCGTGTCGACTACCTCACTCGTTCAGACCTCTACGTTTCAGAAGAGATCTTCCTCTGCGGAACCGCCGCCGAAGTTTCGGCAGTAAACGCAGTCGACGATCGCCCGATCGTGTGTCCCGGACCAATGACGTCGGCAATTGCTGCTGAATACGGCCGCGTCGTTCGTGGGCATGTTCCCCGTTACGAGGACTGGTTGGAGTATGTCCACTAAGAACGGTTCCACACCGGAACTTCCGTTGCTGCCTTCGTCGGTCGAAATCTTCGACACGACGCTGCGTGACGGCGCCCAGTTCGAAGGCATCTCACTTACCGTCGAGGACAAACTCCGAGTTGCTGAGCAACTCGATTGGCTTGGCGTCCATTGGATCGAAGGCGGCTATCCGCAAGCCAATCCGAAGGACGAAGAGTTCTTTCGGCGTGCGCCCTCAGAGTTGAAGCTGACCAATGCCGAACTCGTTGCCTTTGGTTCCACTCGTCGCCCCGCGGGCAAGGTCGATGTCGATCCCACACTTGCGGCGCTTGTTAGCGCTGGAACATCGACGGTGTGCATCGTTGGCAAGAGCTGGGACTTTCACGTCACCGAAGCTCTGCGGACCACGCTCGATGAAGGCGTCGCAATGGTGGCCGAATCAGTCGCGTTCTTGAAGGCCGAAGGCCTGCGGGTGTTCTTCGATGCTGAACATTTCTTCGATGGGTACAAAGCCAACGCAGAATTCGCACTTCGTGTTCTCGAAGCGGCAATGGTGAACGGCGCCGATTGCGTTGTTCTTTGCGATACCAACGGCGGATCCCTCCCGCACGAGGTCCAGCACATTGTTTCTGATGTCGTGTCGTTTGTCGGTGGGGCGACTGCAGTCGGCATTCATACGCAGAACGATTCAGGCTGCGCAGTCGCCAACTCTGTTGCCGCGGTCGTCGGTGGTGCCACCCAGGTGCAGGGAACGGTTAATGGGTACGGCGAGCGCACTGGCAACGCCAACCTCATGACGGTGATCCCCGATCTCACTCTCAAACTTGGTGTTGCGACTCTTCCCGAAGGTCATCTCGACCGCCTCACCGTTGTGAGCCATCGAGTTGCTGAACTTGTCAATCTTCCGCCTCATCCGGCTGACCCCTTTGTGGGCGCGTCGGCATTCGCCCACAAGGGTGGACTACACACATCAGCTCTTGGTCGTGCTGGCGGAGCAACCTACGAACACATCGATCCCTCGATCGTCGGTAACCACACACGCGTGCTGGTTTCTGATCTTGGTGGTCGTGCCGGCATGGCGATGAAGGCCGACGAATTTGGTGTTGAACTCGATGATCCATCAGTTGCCGCGTTGTCGGAAGAACTGAAGCAACTCGAAGCTGAAGGGTGGCTTTTCGAATCCGCCGATGCATCGCTCGAACTCCGAATGCGGCGCGCCACTGGTTGGGTGCAGGACTTCTTCGAGGTCGAGGAATATCGCGTTTCAAGTTTTCACCGTGAAGGAACCGCTCTGCCCGACGGGGGTCTTGAGGTAAGTACCGAAGCCACAGTGAAACTTTGGATCGACGGCGAGCGTGTCTCGGCCGTTGGTGAAGGCAATGGTCCGGTGAATGCGCTCGATGCTGCTGTGCGTCTTGCGCTTAATGGTCGGTTCCCTGCCCTTGAGCGCATCCACCTCACCGATTTCAAGGTTCGTGTTGTCGATGGCGGCGCAGCCACCGGTGCAGTCGTTCGCGTGCTCATCGATTCCACCAATGGTGACCGGGTCTGGACCACCGTTGGTGTCGATAGCAATGTCATCGAAGCCTCGTGGCAGGCGCTGATGGACTCCATCCAATTCGGGTTGGTCCACGCCGACGATCTCGCCGGGTAGATTCACCACCAATGGCTGCTCCTGATTACGTCCCCGCTCCCGTCGACGATCTCGCTCGGGTGTATCAGTCGCCTCCTTGGCGGCCCGAGTCATGGATGGCCGATCGTCCTGCGGAAATCGTTGGCCGTCAGCCCCTGGGCCCGCGGCTGGGCGATCCGGGTCCCGATCAGGGTTTCGCACTTCGTTTGGCTCGTCAGGTCCGCGGTCGCCTTGTGCTCACTTCGGCGGAATCTGAAGACGATGCAATCGCAGGCATTGTTGCGATCGCAATGCGTCGCTCGGCGATGTTTGGTCGCGCGCCGGCTATTCACGACATCACTGTTGCGCTCACCCTTTGGGGCTATTTGTCAGAAGCTCCGGCCGACCTCGTTGCGGTTCGTGCCCAGGTCTTCGCCGCTGTTGCGAGCACGCACCATTACATGGAACGTCGGGCAATCGTCGACGCGGTACCCGACGAGATGCTGCGTCTTGACCCCGCTGCGGTAGGCGCACTCGTGCGCAACGAACCGGAGCGCGTCATGGCCATGGCCAACGCCGCATTGGCTGGTCAATCACACCACGAGCACGCTTAACCATCCCGAGCAGATGCTGCTCTCGGCGGTGCAGATATGGAGCTAGGGCGTCACCGCTGCGGTTGAACCAGTGCTCTTCGCCGACCACGACGAAGGAGTCGTAGCGAAGACATCGATCGGTGTTCCCGCCGGGATGGTCTCAGCGATCTTGGTCACGACATCATTTGGTATGCGGACACAGCCATTCGAGGCTTTGGTGCCAACGAGTTCAGGTTGGTTGGTCCCGTGGAATGCAACCTGAGGAAGACCATTGTCGAAGGTGTCAAGAACCTCGCTGTAGCCATTGATTGGCAGGATCCAAGCGCCATAAACGCCGGTGTCGGAGGAGTTCTTGATCTTTTCAGTGACATAGAAATGTCCCAGAGGAGTCGGCGTTGAGTCCTTGCCGATCACGACGTCAGTTTCAACGAACACATCAGGACCCTTGAAGACCTTGAGGTGGAATGTTGAGAGGTCGAGTTCAATGCGGTACTCGGTTGCCGCGATGGTGACATCGTCAGCCTTGACCCAGCCGGTGGTGTGGTTGGGACGAGCGGTGATGAGCACCTTCATGTAGTCGCCCTGATTTTCAAGGACTTCGACAACAAGTGGATTCTTGTAATAGGTGGGGTTCGTGAACTCGTAACCGTCGGCGGTCTTCTTGACTCCGGCGGAGTTGAGTCCGTTACGCGGGATAGCGGGAACCTTCGAGGCAAGTGTCGTGGAGGTGCTTGAAGTACTCGACGGGGGAGAGGTGACGACACTCTTTGGAAGTTGGTCGAGGACGGTGAGCTTTGCTCCCTTTGCCGTCGCATAGGTGGTTTGGAACGGAGCCGAAGCGGTATCGATCGATGTCGTCGTTGCGTCAGACGATGACTTCTTGTCGCTTGAACATGATGCTGCGCCCAGAACCAATGCGAAAGACATCGCAATAACGGCCAATGGGCGGAGGCGGCGCAAGAGGGGCGAAGACGTCATGGAGTGCTCCGGGCGAAGAGGGGGGAGGGCGGGCCGGTCGGAAAATCTGCTCTGAATCGATGACTCGACCAAATGAGCGAAGGCCTGACGGTACCATCGACCCTGTGAACACCCCAGTCGCTCGAGTCCGCTTCGCCCCTTCCCCGACGGGCTATCTCCATATTGGTGGGGCGCGAACCGCCCTCTTCAACTGGCTCTTTGCCCGCCAGCAGGGCGGCGAGTTCGTTCTGCGTATCGAAGACACCGACGCCGAGCGGTCTCGGCCTGAACTGATCGACATCATCTTCCGCTCGCTCGAGTGGCTGGGGCTCGATTGGGATGGCACGCCGGTGCATCAGTCCGAGCGTGGGGCCATGCACCTCGCTGCGGTCGAGAAACTCCTCGGCAACGGTTCTGCCTACTGGTGTGCCTGTGCCCCCGACGAAGTCAAGGCTCGTGCCGAGGCCCGCGGAGGCACTCCGGGCTATGACGGATTCTGTCGAGACCGTGCCTTGGGTCCTGGCGATGGTCACGTTGTCCGATTCCGTGTTCCCGACACCGGGGCGACTGCATTCGACGATCTCATTCGTGGAACGGTCAGTTTCGAAAATGCAGTTCTTGAAGATTTCGTCATCCTGCGCTCGAACGGCACGCCGATGTTCCATTTGGCCAATGCCGTCGACGATGCCGACCAAGGCATCACCCATGTCATTCGCGGTGAAGACCTCATCAACGTCACGCCGAAGGTGCTGCTTCTTCGTGAAGCGCTTTCGACGCCGGGTGAATTGATCTTTGCTCATCTCCCACTCATCGTGAATGAAAAGCGTCAGAAGCTCTCGAAGCGTCGCGACGATGTTTCGGTGGGCGACTACATCGACCGTGGCTATCTGTCTGAGGCGATGGTGAATTACCTCGCCACGTTGGGGTGGGGTCCACCTGATGACATTGAGATTCGACCGCTCGCCGAAATCGTCGATCTGTTCCGCATCACCGACGTCAACAAGTCAGGTGCATTCTTCGACGTCAAGAAACTTCAACACTTCAACGGTGAATACATCCGCAATCTTTCAGTCACGCAGTTTGTTTCAAAGTCAACGCGCTGGCTGTATGAAGACACGCCTTGGGAAACCGATCGATTCGATATCGGAACCTTCGAAGTTATGGCTCCACTCGTGCAAGAGCGAGTCAAGTTGCTTTCGGAAGTTCCTGGCTATGTCGATTTCCTCTTTGCCCCCGAACCAGTAATCGACGAAGAGTCATGGCAAAAAGTCATGGTGAAAGGCGCCGAACTCGCCGATGCTGTGCTCGATCACGCGATCGCACAGTTCGCTGACTGCGACTGGAACGCTGCGTCGCTCGAAGCAGCCTTGTTCTCTTATGCCGAACAACACGAAATCTCAAAAGGCAAAGTCCAGGCACCTGTTCGCGTTTCGGTGACAGGTCGCAGCGTGGGGCCGCCGTTGTTCGAGTCCCTCGAAGTTCTCGGTCGCGACGAAACTCTTCGTCGAATCGCTTCAGCGAAGGCCCGACTGCAGGCCTGACATGTTCTTCGGACTGCGCTGGGCGATACGAATCGCCTTCGGACTGCTTGCAGTCGTTGTGCTCTACATCGGCATCTCGTTTGCTCAGGTGTGGTGGGCATCACGTCAGGACAACACCGAGCCCGCGTCTGCCATTGTCGTCATGGGTGCAGCGCAGTGGAATGGTTTGCCCTCGCCCGTCCTGAAAGGCCGGCTCGACCATGCGGCCGATCTGTACCAAAAGGGCGTCGCACCGGTGGTGATTGTGGCTGGGGGTAAGCAGGTTGGCGACAAGGTCACACAAGGTCTTGTGAGCTTTGAGTATCTGCGATCGAAGGGCATCCCCGAATCGGCCCTCAAGATCGAAGGTGCCGGAACCAATAGTTACGAAGAACTTTCCTCAACGGCGTTCATCATGCGTCAAGCCGGATTGGCGCAGAACGTTGTGATTGTGACCGACCCCTATCATGCCTATCGAGTCGCCGATATCGCCGACGAGGTCGGATTATCCGCGCATGTGTCGCCGACAGCGGGCAGCCCAACCCTCAGCGACTACGCACGCGAAACGGGCGCAGTCGCGATTGGCCGCATCATCGGGTACCGCCGATTGGCCGCCTGGCGCTAGCCGGATGCGGCTGCTTGGTGTGGTTTGGTGCCACCCCGGTTCCAGCCGGTAACGTTCCCTCGCCCTTCGGGGGTGGTGTAATTGGTAACACGGGTGGTTCTGGTCCATTTGTTGGGGGTTCGAGTCCTCCCCCCCGAGCTTTGAAGATCGGGCGTCGACAGAGTCGGCGCCCGTTTCGCGTCCCAGCGCGGCCTTAGGCTGATCCGGTGACAACACTTCGATCTCTCTGTGTCTACTGCGGCTCGAAGCCCGGCAATGATCCTCGACACGAGGCCACTGCTGCAGAACTTGGGCGCCTTATGGCGCAGGCCGGTGTGCGACTTGTGTACGGCGGCGGTTCGGTGGGTCTCATGGGCGTTGTTGCTGATTCAGTCCTCGCCCATGGGGGCGAGGCGTTCGGCGTGATCCCGAAGGGGCTGTTCACCACCGAGATTGGGCACCCAGGCCTGACCGAACTCGTTGAAGTCGGATCCATGCATGAGCGCAAGGCGCGTATGGCCTCTGAGGCCGATGCATTTGTGGCGTTGCCAGGCGGACTGGGCACTCTGGAAGAACTGGCCGAAATCGCAACCTGGTCACAATTGGGCATTCACGCCAAGCCCGTCGGAGTGCTTGATATCGACGGCTTCTGGCAACCACTGCTGCAGTTTATTGATGGTGCCGCCGACGCTGGCTTCATTCGCCCCCAACATCGCGAGATCATCCTGCGTCTGACTGACGTCAACGATGTGATCCCCGTTCTGTCCTCGAAAGCAGTGTCTGCGGCCGAACCCCTCCTTGGTCTCGAAGAGTCCTGACCCGATGGGGTCCGGACAGCGCTGACGCGAGACAATTAGCCCATGGAACAGGTAGACATCGCCGTGATCGGTGCCGGTCCCGCAGGCTCATCGGCCGCGGCGTGGGCAGCGCGAGGCGGAGCATCGGTGGCGCTGTTCGAAAAGGCAACACAGGGTCGCGACAAATCCTGCGGCGACGGTCTGACTCCGCGAGCAATCGAAGAATGTCGTCGTCTCGGAATCGATGTCGAACGGTTTCATCGAATCGATGGATTGCGCGTGCAAGCCGGAAGCAAAGTTCGCGAAGTGTTCTGGCCCGACGGTGCATTTCCTCCTGTTGGTGCAGTTGCGCCGCGCGCTGAGTTCGATGCAATGGTGATGCAAGCTGCAATCGATTCTGGTGCTGACTTTCGTGAGAACTCCCCAGCGGAACTTTGGATCGAAGACGACAGGGTGCTCGGTGTCATCTGTCGTGGCGAAAAGGTGCGAGCTGGACTCACCGTGATTGCATCGGGGGCTGGTTCACCTGCGGCGCGCGCGGTGGGCGCGACGCGGATCGCGTCCTCGCCATTCGGCTTAGCGATTCGTGGATACATTCCTTCCACCCGCGCCGACGACCGTTACATGGAGGCATGCCTCACTGTGAAAGGTCCCGATGGTTCGATCGTTCCTGGATACGGATGGGTCTTCCCCGCGGGCAATGGCATCGTGAATATTGGTGTCGGCGCGTTGTCGACGATGAAGAATTTTTCTGATCTCAATCTCAACACCATGCTCGAGGCCTATACCGCTCAGGTGCGCGAGTCTTGGGGCCTTGGCGAGTTCGTCGCCCGACCCAAAGCGTGGCGACTGCCAATGCATGTCGAACATCGCGGCGGGCCCGGTTGGGTTGTTGCCGGCGATGCCGCTGGCCTTGTAAATCCGTTCAACGGTGAAGGCATCGACTACGCGCTCGAATCTGGTCGACATGCTGCCGAATGTTTCCTCACTGAACCGGGGACAGCGTGGGCGTCGTATCAAGCAGTGCTGCGCAAGGAATACGACCCGTTCTTTGCCACCGCCCGCCGCTTTGCATGGCTGATTGGTCGTCCGAAGCTTCTGCAGTTCCTTCTGGGCATCGCCTTGTCGACGAACTTCACCATGAAACTCGTTCTCGACATCATGGCGAATCTGGTCGATATGGAACACCCCGGTTTGGCTGGCCGTTCGCTCACAATCGGTGGCAAGGCGTTGTCATTGGCCGACCCGCTTCTGGTTCGTTCTTCAGCGAAGGACAAAGACCGACCAAGAACTCCCGTCGGGTAGGTTCAGGAGTCCCACAAGGGGATGAACGGGGGAGTCGGTCATGGGTAGTTCGCCAGTCGCCATTGTCACGGGTGCAAGCCGCGGAATTGGTCGAGCCGGAGCACTTGCTCTTGCCGAAGCCGGTTTCGATGTTGTCGTAAGCGCGCGCACCGTGCGAGAAGGCGAGGGTGTGGCCGAACCCAATTCCGTTCGTGAAGAAACCACGCTTTCGGTGCCGGGAAGTCTTGAGCGCACCGCTGAGGAAATCGAAGAGCGCGGACAGCGCGCGCTCATCGTCCCCATGGATCTCATCGACGTTGCGTCGGTTACTGCGCTTCCCGCAACTGTCATGGCCGAATGGGGTCGGATTGATGTTCTATTCAACAACGCGATCTTTCGCGGCGTTGGCACGCTCGACCGAATTACTGACCTCACCATTGAGTCGATGACGAACCTTCTTGCCGGCAACTTCATGAATCAGGTCCTGCTAATTCAGCAGGTCATCCCACACATGCTTGCCGCAGGCGGAGGCACGATCATCGACATGGTGTCGGGTTCAGCTCGACTTGACCCGGCTGGCCCTCCCGGGGAAGGTGGCTGGGGCATCCTCTATTCGGCATCGAAGGCTGCGTTCGGCCGTGTTGCTGGTGGCGTCAATGCGGAATATCGCGCGCAGGGCATCAAAGCGTTCAATGTTGATCCCGGTAATGTCGTCACCGAAGCACGTAAAGCAGCGAAGCCCGACGATGAATACAGCTCGGGGTACGGCAGCGAGCCAGCGGAAGCCACCGGCAAAGTTGTTGCGTGGTTGGCGACCGACCCAACTGCCGACAAGTTCCTCGGCAAGTGGATCTTTGCTCCGAAACTTTGTTCTGATCTTGGCCTGCTTCCCGGTTGGACGTTCCAGGTTCCGCAATGAACGATGCAGAACTCGCAGACCGACTCGCCATTCGTTCTGTGGTCGAGGACTACGCACGATTCGCTGATCGAATTGACAACGAAGGCCTTGCCGGGTTGTTTGCTCCCGATGGAGTGTTGCGAATCTTCGAGCGGGGCAATCCCGAGCCAGTGCGCCAGCGCAATGGTCGCGCCGAGATAGCAGAAGCAATCAAAGGGTTGTCCCGTTATGACGTCACTATGCATTTGGTGAGCAACCACTACGTCGTTCTGAACGGCGATGTTGCGACTGGCGAGACCTATTGCCGAGCTACGCACGTTCGTCCCGTTGAAGGCGGCGCCCCCGAAGCTCGCGAGAACTATGTGATGAACATCCGTTATCTCGACGATTACGTGCGATTGCCCGAAGGTTGGCGTATTTCCAAGCGTGAACTCCAGGTGGAGTTCACCGAGGTGTTTCCGATTCTCTGAAACTCGAGGTCAGCCGCGCAGCGAAGCGACCGATGAGGCATTCGCCAGGTCGAGAGCGAGCTCAGCTAATTCTGCAATGGTGTTCTCGGTGCTGGTGGTGTCATCGTCTGGGCGCGTGGCCTTGATGCGAGCCAGTGCTCCCTCAGTGATGATCGAGAGTTTGAACACGGCGAGAACTCGGTAGACATCGATATCTCGGAGAGAATGGCCGCTTGTGGCCTCGTAGCGAGCCAGTAGGTGGTCGCCGGAGGGAAAGCCCGGGTTGAGGCGGTGCGGCTGAGGAGAGCGACTGCGCCACATGAGCGCACCGGCCTCGCCCCAGTACACGCTGACCATGCCCAGATCGGTAAGCGGATCGCCAAGAGTCGACATTTCCCAGTCGAGGACCGCCACCATCTTCGACGGATCCACGCGACTCCACATGGTGTTGTTGAACGAGTAGTCACCGTGCACGATCGATGCGTCGGTGCGAGTGGGAATCGAACGCTTGAGACGTTCGGCAACCTCGTCGATGGCAGGAAGCTCTCGTTGTTTCGATTTTTCCCATTGTGTGCACCAGCGATTCACTTGGCGCTCAAGGAATCCTGCGGGCTTACCGAGTTGACCAAGACCCACCGCTTCGAAATCGACGGCATGAAGGCGAGCAAGAACATCGATGAGTTCGTCGCTTGCCGCTAGGGCTTGAGTTTCGTCGAGGTGCGCAACCTGATCGGTGTCGGAATAAACGATGCCATCGACAAAATCCATTAAGTAGAAGGGCACGCCGATGATTGATTCGTCCTCGCACATTGCAACAGTTCGTGGAACAGGTACGTCGGTGTTCTGA
This sequence comes from Acidimicrobiales bacterium, assembly GCA_044339605.1. Taxonomy (GTDB): domain Bacteria; phylum Actinomycetota; class Acidimicrobiia; order Acidimicrobiales; family Acidimicrobilacustridaceae; genus Acidimicrobilacustris. Next base: position 14,932 of record JBIIVE010000021.1, on the reverse strand, counting down.
AGTCCGGTTTGCACGCGATATTCGCGGCCCATGTCGTTCGCTGTTGCGAGGAAGGCCCCAACCGGCGGGCGCCGCAGTACCCAATCATTGGTGTCGTCTCGAACGCGGAATGTGAGGTTCGAAGAACCTCCTGACAGATGCGAGACCGCTATTGGTCCGCTCGCAGTGGAAACGTTGGAGCGGATCCACTGGCTGAGTGATGCAACCGGAACGGCCTCGGCTACCTGTTCAGAGTTCATGTGATGGCAGTTCTCGCAATGATGCGGAGACTCTCCACCTCAAGCTGGTCGTGGGTTACCACAGCTCGTTGACGTAGGTATCGGTTCCGACAACCGTTCGGAAGAACGGTGCAACCAGATGCACGTCAGCGAGACCGGCGGTGGCAACCGCGTCGGTGTAGGTCTTCATGCGGTCGAGCGACTTGGTGACATCGCCACGAACGAAGATGACCTGCACGAGACGTTCAGGGCCGCCTGCTGGGGTCCCGAGATCCATCGGCTGATCGGCTGCTGGAGTTGCCACGGGCTGCCAGGACGAAACGATTTCGATATCGGAACCGTTCATGAGTTCGGCGTACGCGCCTGACTTTTCGAGGTCGGCATGGACGCTCTTTGCGGTGTTGCCTTCGCGCGCATCGAAGAACACCGTGAAGATGCCGTCGTACGCGCTGTCGAGCGCAACATCGATCGGAACGCCATCGGAATCACGGTTTGCCGCACCGATGTAGTCGAACAGATTGGTGTGGGTGTGCTTGCGCTCGGGGAAGCCACGGTTGTTGGTGTAAAGCCACGTGACGCGTTCGGTGCTCCAGTTATTCCAATCGTCGTGGTGTCCGCCCTCGATCCAGTAGATCGCGACATAGGAACCGGAGTCGGTGGGGTTGGCAACAGCGGTGTCGCCTTCTGGCCAGCGGAGATCTTTGAGAGTGCGCGGTGCAACCCAACGTGAACCCGACATCTGGTGGGGGGCAACCATGCATCCTGCGTAGAAGTGATCGCGCTCGTACCAACGGTTGTAGGCCGACTCGAAACCAGGGTTGGGATCAACCATGGTGAGGAGCATCGATCCGACCTTCATCGGGTAGTCGTTAAGGCCGCCAACATCGAGTGGGTATGCCATGAGTTCCTTCGCTTTCGAACGCGGGCGAAACGCCCCCCTGTGAGAAGTGAAACTAGCCGTTCGGGATGGAAGGCAAAGCGGCGATCAGTGCTCAGACGCACCCACGACCGAGACCCGGTACATCAGGCGGCGACCGGGGAAATCGTTGAGGACTCGGTGCATCGTCGAGCGGTTGTCCCACATGAGAAGGTCGCCTTCTCGCCAGTGGTGGCGGTAGGTGAAGTGCTCCTTGACCGAGTGTTGAAAAAGAAACGCAAGGATGGCGTCGCTTTCCTCGGGAGGTAGGCCCACGATGTGGCGGGTATAGGTCGGGTTGACGAATAAACCCTTGGCGCCAGTCTCTGGGTGCACTCGAACGACGGGGTGAGCGGTGCGTCGGTTTTGGGCGATGGCATCGGCATATTGCTGTGGCGTGGCGCCGCCAAAGCGATAGCGAAGTTCTGTCGTGCGACTGAGATCGTGAAGTGCAGTGAGGCCTTCGAGATACAGCTTCATGTTTGGCGACAACGCGTTGTATGCGGCGGTGGTTGAGGCAAACATCGTGTCGCCCCCTACATCGGGAAGCGTCTTTGCATGAGTGAGTGTTCCCATCGGGGGATGGGGGAGGAAGGTCTCGTCGGTATGCCACATCGAGGCGGTGTTGCCTTCCTCGGAATCGAGGACGCTGACATGTTCAAGGCCGGGACCGAGGTTGGGAAAGAACGCGTGGATTTCGATCTCGCCAATTCTGCGTCCGAGGGCCATGTGCTGTTCGGGGGTGAGGTAAGGAGCGGGGATGACCAGGACCTGGTTCTCAACGAGTGCATTGTGGACAGCATTGAGGGTCTGATCATCGAAATCGGTGCTGAGATCGAGTCCGGTGATCTCCGCTCCAAGGGCGGGAGTAAGCCGACGAATCTGCATCGGGTGATGTTGACACTTTTCCCGACCACTCGTAGGTTCGCAGGACCGGCCGCCAGGTGGCGGCCCTTCATCTCGGGGGTTCAATTCCATGACAAACCTGTTCAGTTATGCCGGCAAGCGCGTTGTTCTCACCGGAGGAGCCACTGGTATTGGCGCCGCCCTGGCCGAGTTGCTTGGTGAACTCGGTGTTGAGCACCTCACCATTCTCGATATCAAGGCGCCTACTGGCCGCTGCGACACGTTCATCGAAACGAACCTCGCTGATCCGGCATCGATCGACGCGACGATGGCTCAGATCGAAGGACCGATCGACGTGCTGTTCTCAAACGCAGGTGTCGCGGCAAACGCTGGTGTCCGCACCTGCATGGCAGTGAATGTTGCTGCTTCTCGTCGACTCACCGACGGCCTCTTCGATCGAATCACAAAGGGCGGAACCATCGTCTACACCGCGTCGATGGCCGGAAACGGTTGGCCCGCGCAGGTCGCCGAGATCACGTCACTTCTTGAAATCGCCGATTGGGACCAGTTCCTTGACTGGTGCGAAGCGCATCCCGAGGTCGTGAATGACGTCTATGCATTTTCAAAGATGTGCATGCAGGTCTACACAATGCGTCGTTCGTTCTCAGCGATTCGCAAGGGCGTTCGCATCAACAGCATTTGTCCCGCCCCAGTCGATACGCCGCTCATGGCCGATTTCAAAGTATCGATGGGTCAAGACGCGATTGATTGGGCTGTCGGCGTTCAGGGCAATGGCCGTATGGCTGTTGCAGCCGACATCGCTCCTTCGCTGGCCTTCATGGGGAGCGACGCTGCTGCGTTCATCAATGGCGAGAACCTGCACGTTGATAGCGGTCTGAGCTCAGCAATGGTCACGGGCTTGGCCTTCAGTTGATCGCTATGCATCCCGACGACGAGTTTCACCCGCCGACATCCGATGATCCCGAGTGGACTGAAACCTGTTGGTTCACCTTTGCGGTTCCCGAACGCAATCTGTCGGGACAGCTCTACCCATATTTCAAAACGAATCAAGGTGTCGCTGCTGGCGGTGCATTCTTTTGGGACGGGCGCAACGAACGTCCCGAAACCTGCGTGTACGCCAAGCAGTTCTGGCATCTTCCGCTGGTTGATCAGAAGCTGACTGATCTCACACTGGCCAACGGCATTCGCTACGAATGTCTCGAGCCACAAAAGAAGTGGCGCGTTCGCTACGACGATCCCGACGGTGGCGACGAAATCCATGTCGACCTCATCGTCACCGGAATTGTTGCGCCAAACATGTTGGGTGAATCGCATGTCGACCAGCCCTGCCGTTATCAGGGCACGATTGTCTTGCACGGCGAAACCATTGAAGTCGATGACTACGGTTTTCGTGATCGTTCGTGGGGTCCTCGTCCGCAGTTTGGGCAAGGTATCCATGGTGGATCGATGATGCGCGGTGGCTACAGCTACGCAACGGCGTCAGACGAGCATGCGTTTCATGCAATCACGATGGACTTCGGTACCGGTGCAATCGCGATTCATGGTTCGTATATGCGCGATGGTGAGTGGGCAAAGTTGAAAGGTGGCGAACGTCGAGTCATTGAACGTGATGGCGAAGGCTTTCCATTAGTCGTCGAACTTGATGGTGTCGACGAACTTGGGCGTGAGTTCAACGCTCGTGGCGAAACCACGAACTCACTTGGGTTCCTGATCAACCCGAACCTCTACACAATCAATTGCCTGACTCGTTGGTCATTCGACGGCATCACAACCTGGGGCGAAGACCACGACAATCATTCATTTCCCGATGCTCGCCGATTGTTCCGTGAAGCTCGAGGTCAGTCGCTCTGGAGCCAAGACCAATGAGTAGTGAAACGCGAACCGCCCTCGTCACGGGCGCCAGTCGCGGAATTGGTCGGGCCACTGCAATCGCGCTTGCCGAAGCAGGGTTCGATGTCGCCATCACGGCCCGAACAGTTGTCGATGGTGACCCGTCGTCACGAACAGAAGACGGAAAAGTGCTGCCGGGGAGTTTGGCGTCGACCGCAGCAGCGATTGAAGCGCTGGGTCAACGTGCAGTGCAGGTTCCGCTTGATCTTCTGGATCGCGAAGCGCTTGTGCCTGCGGTTGAGTCCGCAATCAGCGGCTTGGGTCATCTTGACGTTGTCGTGAACAACGCAATTTACGTCACCGGTGGTGGTCCGAAGCACTTCCTTGACACCGACCCAGATGATCTTGTGAATCAGATGTGGGGGGATCTCACCGCACAGTTGTTGTTGTTGCAGCCGCAGGTCGCGCACATGGTGACTCGTGGCGGTGGCGTTGTCATCAATATCGGTTCAGGTTCTGGGAAATGGAAACTGAAAATGCCGATCGGTTCTGGCGGACCCCAGTTGGCTTATTGCGCGGCAAAAGCCGGCTTTCATCGCGCTGCCGATCGCTTGGCCTTCGAATACGGCGATCAGGGAATCATTGCATTCACCGTCGACCCAGGATTCGTTGCCACCGAACGTACGAAGATGGTCACCGAACTCGGCGAGATCGCCGCACGCGGCGTTGAACCTTCGGTCGTTGGCGCTGCGATTACGTGGCTAGCGACAACGGGGGCAACGACAGAAAAGAACGGCAGCTATCACGAGGCCCAAGAGATCGCTCGCCACATGGGGCTGTTGCCCCCGCTTCCCGAAACAGACTAATTCGCCGAGAACGAATTAGAGGTTGGGTGCAACCTGTGTGCAGGTGAGTTCGACATGACGTTCGACGAGATCGTCGGGCATGCCGGCCACGCTCGCCCACAAATACACATGCTCAACCGGTGAACCATCGGTGGCTTCACGGATGGCGTTCACTGCATCGGTCGGCGTGAGCACACGAAGGCCGGGGATCTGACCCTTCTGTGCAGCACCACTGCGCAACTTTTCAACAGTGATTTCTTTTGGCGCATCGCGCCCTGAACCTGTAACTGCGGCGGCGCGATAGGAGTTCAACTGATGCGCGTAGTGCGGAAGGATCCGCTCGAAAGCGGCTTCTGGATCATCGGCAACGATGATGTCGAGCATTCCGCCGGTGCGGGCAGTAGCGGGGTCGTGGCCTCCCTCGACAAGTCCTTCGCGGTAGGGATCAAGAAGTGCTCGGTCGAGACTGAGAAGGCCAACGCCGAGACGACCAGCGCGCTTTGCCCCTTGAGGGCCCTGATACCCGAGCCAAATAGGGAATGGATTTTGCGCCGCGGGGGGAGTGACGATTCCGTCGTCAAGCAAACGACGGATTTCGGCAACTGCGGCATCGGCGAGGCCATAACGCTTTGTGATGTCGGCGTTATAGAGCTCGTATTCGGGAACGCTGTAGCCGGCGCCTATGCCGAGTTCGAGACGTCCGCCTGAGATTTGGTCGATAACGGCTGCTTCTTCAGCAACCAACGCAGCCGGTCGTAGCGCGGCGAGAAGCACGGCGGTGCCGATGCGCATACGCGTGGTGCGCGCCGCGGCCGCTGCAGCAAATGTGAGCGGCTGGGGCAGGTAGCCATCGGAAAAGAGGTGGTGTTCGGAAAACCACACCGAGGCGGCTCCGAGACGTTCGGCTTCGACGACGAGATCGAGTGCTCGCCCGTACACCTCGGGCCACGGACGGGCCCAAGGTGCAGGGTTGCGCAGATCGAAATACAGGCCGAGTTTCACGACATGCGACCGACCATTGCGTCGTGGCCGATTGCTGGCTCGATGAACGAGCGGAAGTCGGGACCAGAACGCAGGTGATGACCGCCGTCGACGTTGATCGTGGTGCCGGTGATCCATCGCGCTTCATCGCTGAGAAGGAAACCCGCGAGGTTGGCGACATCTTCAGGCTCGCCAACATCGTTGAGCGGTGTGTTGACGATGTAGGAGTCGTACACCGCGGATTCACGCGGAATGCCTTCCATGATCTCGGTGGAGATGAAACCGGGGCGAATGGCGTTGAAGCGAACCTTGGTCTCGCCGTACTCATTGGCGGCGTTGCGCATCATTTCTTCGATGCCCGCCTTCGAAACGCAATAGGCACCGAACATGGGGTGGGGAATATGTCCGGCAAGCGAGGACATGCCTACAAACGAACCGCCACCCGCCGCGACCATGTGCGCAGCGGAATACTTGACCGACAGCATGGTGCCGAGAACGTTGAGGTGAAGCACGCGCAAGAACTCTTCGGTGTCGAGCAAGTGGTACGGACCCATGCCGCCGCCGCCACCGGCATTTGCAACGAAGCCATTGAGGCCACCGAATACTTCGACGTGGCCAGCAACAAGAGCGGCAACGTCGGATTCAACGGTGACATCGGTGACCTGATGACGGATCTGGCCCGAAGCACCGCCAGCCTTAATGCGATCGACGACGTCGGTGAGTCTGCTTTCGGTCCGGCCACAAATGGTGACGTTCATGCCGTCCTGGGCAAGACGGGTTGCGCACGCTGCGCCGATGCCAGTGCCACCACCGGTGACGATTGCTGAGCGACCTGCAAGTGATGACGACATGGGTTCCTCCGGGAAGTTTGAGAGTCGGCGACACGCTACTACCAACCCAAATTGCCCTTCTTTCGACTGGCGGAGAAACGCAATGGCGTTCGAGGCCTGCGTCTAGGAGAGCCGTGTCCCGTCGAGATTGCGGACGTCGAGACCGAACTCCTCGATGTTGTCGAGGCTTACGGTGATGCGCCCGGTGATATCGGGGCCACAATCGCAGAGGAAGAGAGTGCCCTCGACCATTGCCTCCATCGACTCGATCTGATCGGGCCGCAAGCGATCACCCACGAGTGCAGCGGCACCTTCGGACAACACCGCCGCCCGGGGTTCCACGGTATTGACGCGCACGCCCGTCCCGTACAGCTCCATAGCGAGACCGTTGCTGATGCGGTTGAGTGCTGCCTTCGTTGCGCCGTAGGCCGAGATGTTGACCGAGGTTGGAACGATGGACTCGCTGGGACCACCCCAATGCTTGGCGCTGCCGCTCGAAAGATTCACGATCCATCCTTCGCCGGCGGCGACCATTGCGGGAGCAGCGGCCAGCGATAGATCAAGCGGAGCATTGACATTCACTTCGAACATGATGTTGCGTCGCTTCACCGAGAATCCCGTTAGCGGAGCTTGGATTGATGCTGCCGCGTTGTTCACGAGAACCTCGATGTGTCCGCCGAGGGCTTCGGCAGCTTCGGGAATGACGCGAAGCCGATCGGTCGGATCGGTGAGATCAGCAACAACAACTTCAACTTGCGTTCCGAACCGTGCAATTCGGTCGCGAGTTGCGTTGAGGCTGCCTTCGAGGGTTTCGTGTTGGTCGAGCGTGCGCGCTGTGAGGACGATGTTTGCGCCTTCCGCAGCCATTCGCTCCGCAAGTGCGGCGCCAATGCCTCTGCTTGAACCAGTGACCAGGACACGGCGACCTTCGAAGCGACCAGTCATCAAAGTCCCTTTTCGGCGACGAAGCCATCGATGCATTCGCCGATGTAATTGCAGTCGTCGTCAGAGAGCGAATGATTGTTGGGAACGATGAGACCCCATTCCATGACGCGGTCGGCATTGGGAAGGCCATCGGAAGGAACGCGGAATTCTTGGTCGCGGAGCATCGGCTGGCGAGTGATGTTGCCGGTCCAGACCATACGGGTGTCGACGCCGTGGGATTCCATCCACTGCTGAAGATCGGCGCGGCGGATGCCCGAATCAGGTTGGATGATGAACGGGAACATATGCCACCCGGTTTCGATTCCCTCAGTGAGTTGGGGGAGTACGAACAGGTGCGGGTACTTCGCAAGATGTGAACTCGTGATGGCAAAGCTGCGCTGACGACGCGCAAGGTTCTCGTCCAACTTGTCTAACTGAACGAGGCCGAATGCCGCCGAGAGTTCTGAAGGTTCGAAGTTCCAACCATTTTCATCGAAGATAAAAATGTTGTCGTATTCGAGCCCGTCATCGAGGGCGCTAAAGAAGCGGTTTTCCTTACCCTTGAGCGAACCAAAAAGTTGAATTTCAGAGCGACGGCCCCAGCGACGGAATAACAACGCGCGGTCAGCGAGCTCATCGTTGTCGAAACACACCATGCCGCCGGTTCCCGCGGCGGTGATGATGTGAGAGAGTGCGAAACTGGTGAGCGAAATATCGGCGCGAGTGCCGGTTGGAGTGCCTCGCAACGTTTGTCCGAGTGCATCACATGAGTCTTCGATGACGAGCAGGTTGTGCTCATCGGCGATTCCGCGGATGACGTCCCAATCGGGGCAGTTGCCGATGAGGTTGGGGGCAAGGATGGCGCGTGTCTTGGGCGTAATCATCTCTGCAATCCGATTTACGTCGATCTGGAACGTGTCTGGTGTGACATCGACGAAGACGGGAATAGCGCCTTTACGCACGACTGGCGCCACGTCGGTGGAGAAGGTCACCGCACTGGTGACGATTTCATCTCCAGGTTGAAGGTCAATGGCTTCGTAAGCGAGGTACAACGCAGAACTTCCGGAGTTGCACATGACGCCGCGCTTCTTTTCGAAGAGATCGGCAATACGGCGTTCCATGGCCTTGACGTTCTTTCCGATACGCATCGACGTCGGCCCGCCGCGTAGAACTTCGACAACCGCTTCGATCTCGCGTTCGTCGTGTACTGATCCGGCGTAATCGATGCGGCGTTCGCTGTTGATACGGCTCATGGTTGCTCCTTGGCGGTGAGTGTGTCGGTTCGTATTGGTGTTGATCGAAGATCGGCGACCAGTTGGTCAACGAGTCGTACGAGTTCGGTGCAGTCGCGCTGGGACCAATCGTCGAGCACGTCAGTCATCTGTTCGACACGCAGGCCAACGATGCGGTCGTGCGCGCGACGTCCTTTGGTGGTCAGCCGGGCAACAGCGAGACGAGCATCGTCTGGGTCAGTAACGCGCTCAACAAGTTCGGCGTCTTCAAGAACTCGAACCTGTCGGTTTGCAGCGGCGGGGTCCATCGAGCAACGACGTGCGAGCTGTCCCATCGGCATCTCACCTGAATCGGCAAGAGAGCGCAGGATCGCGTACCCGGCGCGAGTTACCTCGACGCCGATGGTCGCAGTCTGACGGTGGTGGACGGCCCGGTTCACCGTGAGCCGAAAGAGTCGTTCCAGTGATCGTTCAGCATCAGCGACAGATGGCGGGGTGGGCACGAGTGCGACCGTACGGCAGGTAGTGGACTATGTCAATGTTCCTACACATCGCGACCTTGGCGCCGAGGATCGGTGATTCTGGACCAAGATGCCCCCATGACCGATGGAACTGCCACGAATCAACCCGCTCGTGCAGGGCTCGTACTTGGCTCGCTGATCCTGGTAGCCACCGTTGCGAACCTGAACCTTTCTGTGGCAAATGTTGCCTTGCCAGATATCGGACGCCACTTCGATGCCTCGCAAACGGGCCTCAATCTGGTGGCAGTTGCTTACTCGCTCGGGCTTGCAGCCTCAGTCCTCTGGCTCGGAGCCGTGGGCGATCGTCATGGTCGCAAGATGATGCTGCTGGTGGGCACCGGGCTCGCCGTTCCCGCATCGATCTTGGCCGCGTGGGCACCAAGCCTCGAGGTCCTGATTGGTGCCCGGATCTTGGGTGGTCTTGCCGCGGGCATGGCATTCCCCACGACGTTGTCACTGATTGCAGCATTGTGGAGTGGTCCGGCTCGAACGAAAGCGATTGCACTTTGGTCGGCACTGGGCGGTGCGATGGCAGCAATTGGTCCGCTGACTGCAGGCGCGGTGCTTATGTATTTTTGGTGGGGCTCGGTGTTTCTCATCACGCTTCCGCTGGCTGCAGTCGCCTTTTTCGGCGCGTGGAAATTTGTTCCATCACATGTGCATGAGTCGACCGAATCGGTAGACAACCTTGGCGGCATCCTTTCCGTTGTCATGGTGGGAGCTGTGGTGCTGTCCATAAGTTTTGCTCCGGAACCAGGGATGATGACCGAGGCCCTGATCTTCGGGATCGTTGGCGTAGCGGCGATCGGCGCTTTCGTTCTTCGTCAGCGACGGATAGAAGTTCCGCTCTACGACTTGCACTATGCGAGTCGTAGGCCATTTTGGGTCGCAGCAATTGCGGGAATTTTGGTTTTTGGTTCTCTTATGGGGGCCATGTTTATTGGGCAGCAGTATCTGCAGAATGTCCTTGGGTATTCGACATGGACCGCGGGACTAAGCGTGTTGCCCGCAGCCTTCGTGATGGTGTTGTTGGCGCCTCATTCAGCACGACTCATTGAAAAATATGGTTCACGTGTAACGCTGATGCTTGGTTACGTCTGTTGCATGTTGGGATTCGGCGTCATGCTGTTTCTTTGGAACGAACGTTCGTCATTTTTCATGGTCAGCTTGGGCTATGTGTTCCTGGGAGCGGGCGTCGCACTGGCCGGAACTCCTGCCTCGCGTGCGCTTACAAGTGCGGTGCCGGTGCGAAAAGCCGGCATGGCTTCAGCAACGGCAGATCTGCAGCGTGATCTCGGTGGAGCGATCATGCAATCGATTTTCGGTGCACTATTGACAGCCGGTTATGTGAAGTCTTTCGATTCGCAGATTGAGTCCACACCTCAGACGGCGACCATCTCTGACCAAGTTGTGGGTCAGCTGACTCGGTCATTTTCCAGTGCAGAAAACGTGGCATCGTCGTATCCGCAATATGCATCGCAGATAACGAACGCAGCCCGAGAATCATTCCTTGATGGCCAACACTGGGCGTTTGCGGCTGGCGCGTTCGCCATGGCGCTCGGAATGGCGTTGGTCTGGTTCGCCTATCCGAAGAAAGACCAGGAAGTTTCCCTGTTTGCGGAGTATCAATCCACAGACTGAGTCTGTTTGGGATCTCTGCTCATCAATGATGAGGTTGCCCTGACGCGAAGAAGCCGCCGACCCATTCAGGTCGACGGCTTCAGTTCGTAACTCTCGAAGTGACAGTACTTACGCGGTGGCGAGCGGTGCCGGGTTACGGCGTGCGCCTGCGGTGAAGTTCACCGGCATGTGCTTGATGCCACCAATGAAGTTTGAACGAAGGATGTCGACGTTGCCCGCAAGGGACATGTCGGGAATCCGTTCAAGGATTTCTTTGAAGATCAACTTCAGTTCCATGCGGGCAAGGTTTGCGCCCAAGCAGAAGTGCTGGCCGCCGCCACCGAACGCAATGTGCTCGTTGGGGAAGCGTTCGATGTTGAACTGATAGGGATCATCGAAGACTTCTTCGTCACGGTCGGCAGAAATATGCCACATGACGACCTTGTCGCCCTTCTTGATTTCCTTGTCGCCGATGACGGTGTCATCGGTGGCGGTGCGACGGAAGTGGTACACAGGCGTCGCCCAACGAAGGATTTCTTCGATGGCGTTGTCGATCTTTCCGTCCATGTCGCCAGCAAGAGCGGCGTACTGATCAGGGTTCTGCATAAGTGCCCACATGCCCCACGAGGTGGTGTTGCGGGTGGTCTCGTTGCCGGCGACCGTCAGCAGCATCATGAACATGTCGAACTCGAGTTCGGAAAGGCGATCGCCCTCGATCTCGGAGTTGATCAACTTTGTGACGATGTCGTCGCGAGGATCGTTTGCTCGCTGCTTGCCAAGTTCGTTCACGTACATGAACAACTCGCCAGAAGCGTTCGCGCCATCTTCATTGGCGTATTCAGGATCATCGAGGCCGATCATGCGGTTCGACCAGTCGAACAGCATCATGCGGTCTTCCTGGGGGACGCCCATGATTTCGGCAATTGCCTGAAGCGGAAGTTCCGATGCGAGGTCGACAACGAAGTCGCACGAACCACGCTCGATGATGTTGTCAACGATGAGAATCGCGCGGTGCTGGAGGTACTTTTCGAGCAGGCCGATCATGCGTGGCGTGAAGCCCTTGTTCACGAGAAGGCGATAGCGCGTGTGCTTGGGCGGATCGGTGTAGAGCATCATGAGGCCGCGAGGGTCCATGCCCTGTCCTTCGCCGGGGAATTCCTCGGGGGTGAGAATCGAGATGCCGCCAGCCTCTGATGAGAACAGGCCGGTGTCGCGGTTTACCGTGACGAGATCCTTGTGCTTCACAACGTTCCAGAAGCCGTTAGCGCCCGGATACTCGTGCCAACTCACCGGATCTTCGGCGCGAAGTCGGTCGAACATTTCGTAGTGCTCGAGTCGCTGGAAGCGGTCGAGGTCGAGGAGGTCGATTCCCTCGAGTGTCATGCGGATCCCCTTGATCGGTGCTGAGACAGTGGAAGACGTGTCAGTGGTCACGGAACACTAATAGAGACGGGGAGTGCGTCCACCTTCGGGTCGGGAGATCCGCCCTAAGGGGCCTGAATTTTGGGGTTGGCGGTGTCCCCTGATCCGGCAGCCACGAGGGGAGAGGCGGCCAACACCACGATTCCGGCCACGACAAGACCGATGCCGGCAAGGGCGCCGAGGAGATCGCCGAGACTGTGGTGGAACCGTTCGTCGAAGATGACGATGCCAACAGCACCGGCGACAAGGGGATTGCCGCCGACGAATGGGGCGAGGGCAGCGGCGAGGCTTCCCTGGCGAAAGGCCACCTGCTGCAACGCGAGCGCACTGAGTTCGCAGAGCCCAAGGAACGCAAGCACAGGGAGCAGCGAAAGCAATTTGTTGTGGTTGGCCAGGTTGGTGTCAATCACTTTGAGCATCACTGCGGCTGAGCCCAGCGCGACCGCCGCGGAGGAACCAAAAAGTGCAGCACGCACATTGGGGGCGGTGGCTCGACGAGCGAGAACGATCAGCGTCGCCATGACGGCGAAGAAGACGAACGTTCCGATGACAGCGGTGCGGAGTGGAATGTCGTAGTTGCCATCTTGGGGATCGGCGAAAAGCAGGAACGCAACCAGCCCGACGATGGTTGCAAGCGCTCCGAGCCAATCGCGCAGCGAGACACGAGCGTTGCTCGCGACCACGCCCAGTCCAAGAGCGAATAGCAGTGACGTCACCATGATCGACTCGACTTCGATGAGTGAACCACGGCTCAGAGCGAAGGCATGGAAGAGGCCCGACAGGCCAGCAAATGCGGCGCCGAGTAACCAGATCGGGGTGCGAATGAGTTGGAGGAGGAGTCGAACGACGTTCGGCGGGGCCGGATTGACTGATAGAGCGCCACGACTTTGAAACACTGCGGCCCCCGCACCAGCGAGGGCCGCCAATAGTGCAAGGAGCAAAGCGGTCGTGGACACAGACGAAGCGTAGGAGACCTTCAGCGTCACGACGATGACGCTCGCACTCTTCTACCCTTTGTCGATGGGCATCCTGATTCTTCCCCTCATGGTCGTGCTGGCTTGGGTTTTTGCTGCATTCGGACTCACGCCGTATGGGAGTTCAGCAGGCGATGATTTTGCGGTAGAGGCGATGCGGTGGATGTTGTTTCTTCCCGCAGGCATTCAGTTCATCGTGAGCGGATTCATGCACACGGTCTTCGCGAAGTCGACAGCGGAAGGCATCGGTTGGAAAACCAATGGCTTCCAGTACGAGTTGGGTTTTGTCTCATGGGGGCTCGGCATCGGTGGGATCTTGGCAGCATCACGTGACTGGGACAGTTGGCTGATCATGACGGCGGTGGCCTCGACTTTTCTCGTGCTTGCTGGCGTACAGCACGTCGTGCTCATGGTGCGCGAGAAGAACTTCAAGCCGGGTAATTCTCTTGTGTTGATCTATGACTTTGGACTTCCGGCATCGTTGATCGGGTTGTTACTCGCAACGCATTCCTCAATGGCATAAGGCAACCGAAGATTTGTTTGTGACGTCGACTGATAGTGAAGGTTCGTTCACCTAGTTCCAGGGCTTCGGTGACGACCGCACTCCGTCACGCCGGATGCGTCGGTACTCGACGATTCTCGAGTCGATCGCGTGGCACCCCCAACGGGATTTGAACCCGTGCGTCCACCTTGAGAGGGTGGTGTCCTAGGCCGCTAGACGATGGGGGCCGGTGTCACGCTTGTGTTACTGGGCGAAGCCTCAGCAGCCAAGAGAGCATAGCGGCGGCCTCAGTTCCGGCACCAAGCCGCCTGTGGCGATGCCGCATGAGGAATTCGGTGAATCAGAGTTCCGAATCGCGGTTTGGTTCCGGCGGGAACTGCACATCGGCTGCAGGCCGAAGGGGTCGAACGCCTTCGATGGGGCCAACGCCGCGAACCGACACCTCGCTCGGTGGTCCGATATCAACCCAATCGGGGACTCCGTTAAGTGCAGAGGGGTGAGCGAGGAGCTGGCCGGGTTCTGCTTCGTCGCAGAGACGGGCGGCAAGGTTCACTGGTCGACCGATGTAGTCGTCGCCATCGAATAACAGCGCAGTGCCGCTTGCAACACCGGCGCGCAGATCAATTGCGAAGGATTCGAAGCGGCCGGTCATTTCGGCAACGGTCGCAACGATTGGTCCTGGTTTCACGCCAACAAGGAGAACGCCGTCACCCAACCACTTGGCCACGCGCACGCCACGTCGACCAGCGACTTCTTTCACCAAGGTTCGGAAGACCTCAAGCGCACGTACAGCGCGGCGCGGACCGTGTCGTTCAGTGAGCGCGGTGAACCCGCAAATGTCGATAAAAGCGAAGGTTCGTTCGAGGGCAATAGGGCCACCGGTGGGCGGAACTTCCTCGGGACGTTCGGTGCCCATGCCGGTTGCCGGCGGGGGCGTCATTGGTCCAGCGGCGTTGGCGTCGAAGTCTTGGGTGCGGGCGGAATCATCAGGCATGACCCCTTGACGATGACACAGATTGAGGCGGCTTCGCAGCCGAGTTTCGGAAATATCCGATGAACTCGCCGGAACGCCTCAGCGACGAGGACGCCCGAGGGCTTCTTGAGCCGCAGTCGCAACGTGGGTTCCTGCCCGATCGAAGACTCGAGCAATCGACAGTCCGCGCGCATCGGCCATTCCCTGGCCATCGAGAGTGAAGCAGAGCCAGTCATCGACTCGAAGCGGACGGTGGAACCAAAGGACATGGTCGAGG
>JBIIVE010000088.1:0-8051 GCA_044339605.1 Acidimicrobiales bacterium | reverse complement strand
TCCAGGAGTTCGCTCCGAGGATCCCGATGGTCAGTGGTTCACCCACAGGTGAGTTCCACGCCACCGTCGGCACCCGATGCATGCGCAGCTTCAAGAACGGCAACAACATCGCGTGATTCTTCCGGGGAAACCGGAACCGCTTCGCCGAGCAGAAGATGATCGGCCAACGCCTGATGGAACGGCCAGCCCACGCGCGCAACCGGCGGCAACACCATGTCGACGGTTCCGTAACCAGGTTCATAGCGGCTTAAGCGAAGATCGGCTGCGACCTCGGCGTGGTGCCATTCATGGGCAACATGTCCGCGACCATCTACAAGTTGATCGATTGTCACTGGTGCGTACTCGGCTGCAGCAGTGCCTGACGTGCCCTGCACATAGAACTTGGGCTTGCGGATTCCGGCAACATCGCTCTGGATGAATCGCGCTTCGCGCCCGTCGTCCCATCGCATGTGCACATCGATCTGATCGGCATTCGTTACGTCGCGCCAGACACGCTTGTGCGAAATTGCTCGCACGCGTTGCGGTCGGCTTCCGAAGATCCGAAGGATCCAGTCAATGTGATGCGATCCCCAGTCGTAAACCGCGCCGCCCGAGAACGTCTCGTCGCTGTGCCACCAACGACAGGGATGTTCGAAGGAGCCGACGAATGTCTCCATGTTGAAGACATCACCAAGAAGTCCCGTATCGATTGCGCGACGAAGAGCGAGGAAGTCACCATCCCAACGCCGGTTCTGATGAACCGTGATTGTCTTACCGACCTCCGCAGAAACAGCAAGAAGTTCCTCGGCGTCGGCGACAGTGAGACACATCGGCTTCTCGACGACCACATGCTTGCCGGCCCGCAGGAGTTCGAGAGCGATCGGCGCGTGGAACAACGGCGGTGTGGCGACGATGACGACATCGACATCGTCAGCCTTACTCAACGAAGCGAGGTCCACGTGACCTTGTACCGTCGGAAAGTCGGCCATTGCAGCCAGGCGACGTTCGTCGCTCGAATCACAGACGCCGACGAATGCGAGTCCATCGGTTTCCGTTGCCGCGAGACCATGGGTGTATCCCATGCCGCCAAATGGTCCGTACCCGACGATGCCGACACCGATGGTGCGAGTAGTCGCGGAACCACCGGCCGACAGCCGATCGAGATAGCGCCCGATTTCGGGTGCCGTTGCCAAACGTTCGGGCGCGATCGCGCACACCAGAATCCGGCCGGCGGAGGTCTGACATTCAATGATTGAAGGAACGTCGTTGAAGTGAATGCTCGTGGTAGCCACGATCGTGTTGAGAGTTGGGTCCGTCACCACGAGCGTTTCGAACGCGCCGACCACTGCGGTTTCGCGTCGCAGACGAGCAGCTTCGGGCCTCGCAGCGTCTGGTCGGACGAACCACTCGCCGATCGGGAGAATTTCACCCGCTTCGAGACCCAGACCAGCCAGTTCTTGGGCGCTCAGAGTGGAAGCGAGAGTAATTTTTGCTGGAGAAGACACGGAGCGAGGTTAGTGGAAGGCATTGTCCACGCCCCCGTTCGGGATCACATGTCTGGAATCGGGTCAGGCGATGAACTCGCGAAGCGCACCGGCATCGGCCGCCGCCTGACGCTTGGCCATGGAAATGGCCTCTGGTACCGACTTGGGATCCATGAGTTTCTTGATGTCCATTGTTTCCGGGCTACGCAGAAACACCTTTGTGCCAGAAGCTTCAAGCGCCGACACCTCTTTGGCAAAATTCCCTGGCGCCTGTGTCATCGCCCCAATCGGAGCTGGAGTGGTTGTCGTAAGACTCAGGATGACAGCGCGATCGCATCCGGCGAGTAGGTCGAGGTGAGTGCCAGATCCGCTGACTCCCCCATCCATGCAACGACGATCGCCGATGAGCTGCGGACTGAAGATTCCAGGAACAGCGCTACTTGCCGCAACCGCGCGTTCAATGCGAACTCCGGCGTCACGCGTGATGACACAACGTTCACCTGTGAGTGTGTCGACACAGGTGATGTGCAGTGCATCGGCAGGCCACGAACGCGAGAGCAGCATCGCAGAAACGCTTCGGGCCATCTTGTTTGCCGAGGGAGTAGCTGCGGCCAGCGCTTCATGCCCAATGGCCCGGACCAGTTCAGGTTCTGCGTTTTGTGCAGCGACAAAGAAATCGAGTGCACGCTGTTGACTTGGCTTCAACGAACCCGACGGCGCCAACATGCTGACAAGCGCCGGAGTCTTGGCGAAAAGAGAAACCTCGCGTTCGAATCGCCGCAGATTTCCCGCCTCGAGAATTGATGCGACCAATGAACCTGCCGATGTGCCAACAACACGACCGGCTCCTTTGAGGTTCACCCCCAACTGCGCTAACTGCTCGAGATAGGTGACCTGCCAAGCAACGAAGAAGATTCCACCGCCACCTAACGACACACCAAGGTGAATGCCCTGAGCAGAACGTGCGGAAAAATCGATGGATCGAGCGAGTCCGTCGGAGGTCATTGCGAAAGCCTACCGAGGCTCTTTTGGCTTCGCCTTAAAGAACGTTGTTAGCGAAGAATGACGATTGCACCACTCGTTGCGAGGACAACCAGCAACGCACAACCTAAAAGCGCGAATTTCATGTCCCGAGTTCTGGTCCAGTCCACAACGAGCCATGTCACCCGCAAAACCGGTACAGCAATCAAGATGATGATGCACGCGGTTCCACTCCAGACACCCGCCGTTCCTGGGAGAAATGCGCCACCAAGTGCACACGCAAATGTCACCACAAGAGCGACCATCAGAATCTTTGAAAGAACTCCGAAATCGTTCATCGGCGCACAATCAGTAAGACGCCGATGACGGCGAGGATGAAGGAAAGACCTCGGCGCACTAACGGAGGCGGAAGGAGATGTTGCAGTCGAACGCCTACGGTGCCGCCAACTAATCCAGCAGCGGCAACAAGCGCGGCGTCAGAAACAACAATGCGTCCCTGTGATTCGTAGACAAGAAGACCAACCGCGGCAGTGACACCGACAGTGAAGGTCGAGGTAGCCGCTGCGACCTTGACCGGAACATGCATGACTTCCGAGGCCGTTGGCGTCTTCACCCATCCGCCCCCGACTCCGGACAGTCCCGAAATCAGTCCGGCCATGCCCATTCCCAAGAGTCCGAGTGGAAGACGTTTGGCGCGATACGGAACGAACTCGTTACCCAATGGGTAAACCCCTGCGAGCGTTCCCGGCGTTTCACCAACGTCGGCGGCAGTGAGCGATGGATCAGGAAGATTACGAATTCCTTTTCGTCGACCGCCAAAAAACGCGGCCACCAACGCCACCCCACCAAGAAGGACAGCAAGCAACGACTGACCAATCAGCCCGGAGACCAGCGCTCCGACGAGTGCTGCTGACGAGGCAACGATCTCTGTGGCGACCCCAAGTCGATGGTTCACAACGCGAGCCCTGAGTTGCTGAGGTGCTGCGGCGAGCGAGGCTGCGGCAACCGAAACCAGTCCGAGAGGAGCGGCGAACTTCGCTTCCATCCCCGACAGGACAAGGATCGGAACGAGAAGAATTGCGCCGCCCAAACCACCCAGTGTTCCGATTGCTGCAGTGAGAAAGGCAGCAAATGCAAGAGCGACTGGATTCACGTATCGAACCTAGCAAACCAGTTGTCGAAAGAACTTGGGACGAACTGTTTCTCAGCGTTTGATTGTGATTGTGATGTCAGGAGCGCTGATGGTTGACGTTTCTCCGGAGAACCAGGAAGCGTCCGGGGTGCCGGCGAGGAATTCGTTAAGGAACGCAACCGTCAATCCGGTACTGAGTTCCATGTCACGGGCATAGGACATGAACTCGGGGCCGCAACCTTCGGTGGCTTGCACCTTGATCGCGGTTGCAACCAACGCTGGAGCATCGGGCAACTTTGGAATCTCGTCGAGGTACATGCACACATCGGTATAGGACTGATGTGCAGCATCGGTCATAACCGCAAGTACAACGGGCGGGCCGGTAATGAGGTCGAACGGACGCTGTGAATCCAGTTCCAGCGGCGTAGTGATGTCTTTTGTTCCGACCATCAACATCACCGGAATCTTGATACCAGTGAGTTCAGCGTCGGAAAGTCGACGGGTGTAGGGGGCCTGGCCAACAACGGCCTTGATGCGCGGGTCGGGCGTAATTGTTCCGCCTGGACCAGAGTGTCCGCCAGCAGTCGCCAATGCTGTGTAGCCGCCATAGCTGTGACCAACAAGACCGATACGCGCTTCGTCGATTGCGCCCTTCAACGCCGGGTAGGCAGAAGCTTCACCGGAAGACTGCGCAAGGGCCCAGTCGATCTCGGCCTTCACGACATTGGGACGAAGAAAATCATTCACATCCTGTGAAACTGAATTGCCGAGAAGTTGATCAGCTGCGGTATTGCCATCGTGATTTGCCGACAACACGACATAACCGTGACTCGCGAGGTCTTCCGTGAGGAACGACGCGACAAAACTTTGGCCGCCACTTCCGTGGGAATAGACAACGAATGGGAATCCGCCGGCGCTATGTATCGGAGCATCTTCGATTGCCACCTTTGAATCAAAATAGGCGGTGGGCAGCAGCGAGTAACGAGCGAAAGTGCCTTTCGCTCCGTCGGCCGCCGGATACCAAAGATCAGCGGTAATCGTCTTTCCCGTTCGTGGATCGGGAATCGAGACGGTGTCGTGGCCGACTGCATAGGTGCCTGATCGAGCAGGCATTGGAACCGGTGTTGCTGCTTTCGAACTTCCACTTCCACCACAGGCCACTAAAAGAAGTGAGCCGACAATGATGACAAGGGCAGGCAGAGAAAGAGTGCGAGTGCGCTTTGACATGGGCGACACACTCCCACACCAGACCCGGTTCCTGCGACAAACCGCTAATCGGGACACGCAACCCACCGGGTGACTACGTTGCTTGGAGTGCAAGGGGGATCTAATGGAACACACGCATGACCTTCCCGACGGAATGGTCGAATGGATTGCCGCAACTGGTGGCGGGGAGATCACGGCACTTCATCGACATGTCGCAAGGCGTGAAGCCTGGGTTGTCGACGTCACTCGACCCGATGGGTCAGTTCTCAAGGGGTTTCTGCGCTTGGAACGGACTCCTGCTGGCCCAAAGTCATCGACCTCGCTGACCCGAGAGACCCGCATCATCCAAGCGCTTGCACGCACTGACATTCCCGTGCCCGAGGTCTATGGAGTGAGTCACGAGCTGAACTGCACGCTCTTTGAGCGGGTTCGGGGACGCTCAGACATCGACAAGCTTGATGATCCCGTACAACAGCGCGCAGTCATGGAGGACTTCATTCGAGTCATCGCTCGCCTCCACACTCTCGACCTTGCCGATCTTGGTCTCGATGATGTGATGCCGTATCTACCAACGACTGCGCAGGAAGCGGCACTCAACGACGTCGATCTTGCGCTCGAGCAGTGGTCGGCGTTTCTTTCTACCTACTCCGACCCACTCATTTCCTATGGCGTTCGTTGGCTCCGCCAGAACGCGCCCTCGACCATCGCCCGACTCTCGCTTGTACAAGGCGATACCGGCCCTGTGAATTTCATGTTCGACGGTAACGAGGTCAGCGCGATCATTGACTTGGAGTGGGGCCACTACGGAGATCCACTTGAGGACCTCGGCAATATCTGCACTCGCGAGTTCTGGAACCCAAGCGGCGGACTCACAGGCTTGTTTCATCTCTACCAAGAAGTTTCGGGTATTCCGTATACAAAGTTTGCTGCGCAGTACTACCGAGTCCAACAAAACGTTCGCGGCATGATTCCCATTCATGCAATTTCCGTCAACGCACACCCGCGAGAATCGCTGGCCTGGTTTCTTTGTTACCGGTATCTCGGCGATCGGGCCACATGTGAATCGCTCTCGGAAGCAGCAGGAATCACTGTTGAGAAGCCACCAATG
Source organism: Acidimicrobiales bacterium (assembly GCA_044339605.1). Lineage (GTDB taxonomy): Bacteria > Actinomycetota > Acidimicrobiia > Acidimicrobiales > Acidimicrobilacustridaceae > Acidimicrobilacustris. The sequence continues at coordinate 2,161 of JBIIVE010000088.1, read as the reverse complement.
CCCGATGAACTTTTCGGTCCTGGCGAAAAAGATGTCTTTGCTGATGCGGCGATTTGGTCGCTCGAAAAAGACGTTGCACCCCATCTTTCTGATGCGTTTGCAAAGTCCCGTGCTGGCGATGCAGCAATTCTCATAAAGATCATGGATCGCAAACGTCGATTTGGGGCACAACTCGATGCAATTGAGTGCGACGAGCTTGAGCCGTTACTTGGGTTTCGTCCCACCTCAAGGCAGGAGGGAATGCAAGCACTTAACGAACAGATCGTCGGTGACGAAATCGATGACACCGCTGTCGTTGCCTACCTCACACGCCGTGCGTATCGAGATGAATGGCTCCATGAGCCTGCGGTCTCTCTTTACCCGACACGAACTTGGTCGAAACTCGACGACTAGTTACGAAAGTGACGTAAGTAAATCTTCGATTTCGGAAGGGTGTGCAACGAGTTCCCTCGCGCCAGCTTCTCGAAGTTCAAGCTCAGTTCCGAAACCCCAAGAAACGCCGATGAAATCGGTACCGACATGGTCAATAACTGGTCGAGCAAACGCAGTGCGTTTCGACGCAACGACGAATCCCGGGGCTGCTATCGATCAGTGTTCCATCAAGATCGAACAGCACCGTCGTGATTCCCATTCGCCCATTCTGACTCACGCCGTCTCGAGCAAAACGCAAACGGGCCCCGACCGAAGCCGGGGCCCGTTGCAGAAACAGTTGTTTAGGAAATGAACACCGGATTGATCGGCGAGCCAGTTGCGCCCGTGACCTTGAGCGGCGACACCGCGATGACGCCCTCGTAGTTGCCGTCCTCGCATGGTTGACGAAGGTCGAGATGCTCGAGCATGAAGATGCCTGCCTGCACCAAAAGGATCTTGTGAACGATAAGGAAGTCGTTGTTGTCGAACGGAATGACTTCGACAGCAGCGTTATCGGAACCAACTGCAGTGACGTCCTTGTCGGCAAGCCATGCAGCGGCGTCGGAACCGATGCCCGCCTGAGCGAAACCTTCGGGAGCGCCGGTTGCATTGTTGGCCCACCACATGTCGAGGTGACCAGTACGAATCAGCACGACGTCGCCAGCGCGAACTTCAACACCCTGCGCATCGGCAGCGGCTTGAAGATCGGCAGCCATGATCATGGTGCCGGGTTCGAGCCACTTGTCGGCACCCTTGAGTTTCACGATGTCGAGGATGACTGCGCGTGCCGCGAAGCTGTCGACCTTTTCGATGCCGAGTTTTCCGGCGCCACCAAGTGCTTTCATTTCGCCATAGGGAACGCCGTTGTAATGCTTGTGGTCTTCGTACACATGGATAAGTGCGTCCATATGTGAGGTGGTGTGCGAGGCCATGACGAGAACGTCTTCGTGTGCACCAGTGCCGGGCTTCGCGCCGTAACTGGCGTACATCCCGTCGTCGGTGCCGTCCTGCAGCGTGAGCCGCATCGGCGTTCCGCGGTAATCGAGCAACGGAACACCCTGGCCCTGAATCGGAATACCAAGGCTGTAGACCTTGCCCGTGGTGATCGAAGCTGCAGCAGCCTTGATGACCTCAGGTGTCAGGTGATTGAGCGCTCCGCGCTCGTCGTCGGCGCCCCAACGGCCCCAGTTGTTCTTGCTCATAGCTTCCCCCGATGAATCGATGTGTAAGTTCCTGAAAGGTACAACTCCGGCGGCATCGCTGCCGCCGGAATCACCTAGGCCAGTGCGGGAAGGATCTCGTTGCGAAGCAGGTCGACCTGCTTCCAACTTTCCGAAATCGGCATGCCACCACAGAGGGGGTGCATCGCGAAGACAGCAAAATCGCCTGCGGCCTTGGCTTCTTCAACCGCTTGGGCCGGCGAAACGATTTGGTAGAGACCCTCTTCACGAAGTTCGGCGACAGTCTTGGCGTGTGAGTGCGCCGAAGATTTGATGTCGGAGGTCTGCCATGAGGAGTACGTCGTTGCTTCGTGAAGGATGTGCTCGCCCATGGCGGCCCAACCAGCATCGACGTCTTCAGCGAAAAAGACATGGTGAAAGTCGTCGGGCGGAGCCATGGCAAAACCCTGCGTGCCGTATTCAGCGCACTTTTCGTAATAGTGAGCTTCGATCTCGGGAACAGGAGCCGCCCACATGATGGGAAGTCCAAAGCGAGCGGCACGACGGGCTGCGGGCTTCGACGTTCCGCC
>JBIIVE010000087.1:0-8063 GCA_044339605.1 Acidimicrobiales bacterium | reverse complement strand
CCGGTGTCGTTTATGCCGTAGGCACACACCTGAATTGGTCCGCCGGACGCGTCAATCTCAGCGCTGAAGCGATGATTACCTGTGATTCCGAAGAAATTGTTGACATCGATACTTGGCTGGTTGGCAGGCAATGACGTCCAAGACGTTCCGGCGTAAACGTGCACCACGGTCGAACGGCTCCAGTCGTTCGGGTCGGCCGCCCAACCGGAGACCCTTACCTTGCCCGGCCGGGTTACAACTGCGGAGTCAAGCCAACCTTGAGGGGCTCCCCCGAGCGAGAGGCATCCAAGTGGAAGATTCAATCCCGAGGAAACATTGATGCCGTACGCACACATCCTCTGCGCACCTGTTGGGATTTCGAAATCCGCGCTAAATCCATGTGCAGATCCGAAGCCGGGATACACCGCACCGACATCACTACGAATTCCGTCGGCGGTCGTCGCACCCGTCCAAGCTCCATCGGTATAGAAATGGACTTGGATCGGCGCAGTCGTATCGGGATCAATCGCCCATCCCGCAACGTGAACCGTGCCATTGGCGTTCATCGCTGTGCCATCAAAAGAGCCAAACGGCGATCCGCCACCGGTACCTGCACCGGCGAGCGCCTGAAGCGAACTCAAGTCGCAGCAAAACCAATTCATGTCGACGTTGTCGAGCGCGTAGTTAAACGCATCTGTTTGTCGCCCATTGAACGAATTCGCGTAAATCCCAGGAACTTTCTCGATACTTGAAAACTGCCACCAGGTCCACGATGACCAACCAGCCGGCAATCGTGGTTGACGGGTGTCGGTATAGGGGTCACAAATTCGCTCCCCCCCATTGCTCTGACACATGTAACTCGGAAGCCAAAGTTGATAGGTCGCCGAGATATCGGCTGCGATCGTCCCCGGGAAAAAGAACGCACCCATGTAGAGCACAGGCTTCTTCCCAGTGAGCAATGTGACCTCGTTCATGAACGCACGCGCCCAGTTCGACAGTTGCGTTGCGTTGAGACCCCCGGTTTCCTCAAGGTCCAACATTCCGGGGAGATCCCCAGGCCCCGTCATCGAGCCGGCGCGAGAGACGAAATATCGAGCTTGATCAACTGCAGTACTGATGGGGAGGGCTGGCTTGGCGTAATGATAGGAACCGCGGAGCAAGCCCACTGATGCAATAGCCGCCCAATCCTGCGCAAAACATGGATTGGTGTAACTCGTAGCCTCGGTCGATTTCACGTAGGCAAAGGAGATGCCCGAATTTCGCACCTGAACCCAATCGATCGGACGCCCACATGTGGAGGCCGTCGAACCAGAATGCTGCCAGCTAGAGACATCGATGCCTCGCAGGAGAGCGCTCGCTGGAGCAGCTGTCACCAACGACGCTAAGAATGACAGCGCGAACGACGCACAGACAAAGCCAAGCGCCGCGACGACAAGGCGAAAGAACCTCGGCGCGATAACCGACGAAGTTGACGCGCTCTCACACGTCGGAGCGGCGGGGGTGTTGTGCAACGGAGCCATGAGGAAAGTTCGGGATAACGCCGAGCGTCAATTCTACGTAGACGGGCATCTTTCCTACCCTCACCCCGCAATCCATTGTGGAATAAGGGTAAACGCTCGCTTTTTGATATGAACTAGTCGAGTTCGACGACAGAGTGATCGCCGATCATCAGCCGCGTTGCGTGCGGTTCGCGTTGCGACTTGCGCACTTCCACTTGCTTTCCCACGAGTGAATCTGCGATTGAACGAATTCCCGTGATTCGTGACTGCTCAAGAATGACGGAGTTCTCGATGGTGCTGTCCGCAATTTCACAGTCGAAATAAATCGAGGCGTAGGGGCCGACTGTGCTGTCGACGATTCGAGCGCCTTCACCGATAATCACCGGACCACGGAGCGTTGAGTTGACGACTTCAGCGCCCGCTTCAATGACGACAATTCCCTCAAGGATCGATGCCGCATCAACAGTCCCCTGAATCGACGAGTCGAGCATGTCGAGCACAAGACGATTGCCTTCAAGGAGAGGCTCAAGTTTGCCGGTGTCCTTCCACCATCCCTCAAGAACCTCGTGACGGACCCGATGCTCGTTATCGATAAGCCACTGAATCGCGTCGGTGATTTCTAGTTCACCGCGTGGCGATGGTTCGATGGCAGCTACTGCTTCGTGGATGCTTCGATCGAACAAGTACACGCCAACAAGCGCGAGATCGGACTTCGGCTCTTCTGGCTTCTCAACGAGTTTCGTTACTTCGCCATCGGCGCCAATTTCTGCCACGCCGAAACGCTGGGGATCGGGAACCCGTGCAAGCAGAATCTGCGCTGACGGAATCCGTGCGTCGCCAGCGCTTGATTCTGCGTGGTCTGCTTCGAAACTCTCGACAAATTCGGCGATGCCTTGACGAAGCAGGTTGTCGCCGAGATACATGACGAAGTCGTCATCTCCGAGGAAGTCACGAGCGATCAACACACAGTGGGCCAGACCTAAGGGCGCATCCTGTGGGATGTACGTGACCTTCGCTCCCCAACGGCTGCCATCCCCTACTGCCTCGCGGATCTCGGGGCCGGTATCGCCGGTGATGATTCCGATCTCGGAGATGCCCGCCTCGACCATGTCCTCGATGCCGTAGAACAGAATCGGCTTATTGGCCACCGGCACCAATTGCTTGGCGCTCGTGTGGGTTATCGGTCGAAGTCGGGTGCCGGCACCGCCGGAAAGAATCAGGCCCTTCACGTCCGACTGTCTAGCAGCCTGACCCCTTCAATCCCTAGGGGGCTCAGACCGTGCGACATCCAAGGAGCTGGTTCGTGCCGCTTCCCGCCGCCTCAATCGAATAGACGCAGACCTTCACAGGTGTCTGAGGTGCCGCCACCGTGGCGCCAAACCCGTGTGCATTCCCGTAGAGCGGAAATGCCGCCCCGACATCGGGTCGCTGAAGGTCGGCCAGGATCGCCGTTCCCTCAGACCCCACATAGACATGCACCGGAATCGGTGCCGACGTATCTGGATCGATCACCCAGCCCGCCACCGTCACACCGTTCGGTCCCCGGACAACAGCATCAAGCGAACCGTAGGGGGAACCGCCCGGAACGTTGACCTGACGACAACCCAGCAACGAATTCGCACCGCCACCTTGGTTGAAGCCATAGACGCAGACCGTTCGCAGACCTCCCGAGATCGGGATGGTGGCGTTGAAACCGTGTCCGGCTCCATAAGAGGGATACGCATTTCCGACATCACTGCGAGACAGATTTGCGCGGACAGAAGTTCCACTCGGTCCAATCCAGACGTGGACGTCAGTCGGACCAGCGATGTCTGGGTCAATAACCCAACCCGCGACATTGATTGCCCCAGGCCGAGCAACCGCAAGATCCAGCGAACCGAATGGGGAGCCCGTTGGAAGTGTGACAGTTCGACAACCCAGAGCATTCAGGGCAGCCCCTCCAGCTGAGAGACAAACCACACGCTTTCCACCAAAGACCGGGATCTGCAATTTAAACCCTGCCGAGGACCCCGCCCAGGGATAATGGGTAGCGACATCGCTTCGTTCAACCGTGCGAGCAGGATTCGCAACGACAACCCCATCAACAGAAATGTCAGCGGTCGCATCTAGAGCGCCCGGGACTGCAACCCAACCCTCGATCGAAATTGATCCCGGACCCGTCGTGAGCACATCAATTGTGCCGCTAGGCGGACCTGTGACGTTTACCGATCTACATCCGAAGAGCTGATTGTTGCCACCACTCACATTTATTCCGTAGACACACACTTGCTGCGTACCGACAGCCGACGGGACAACAACATCGAAGCCCTTGTTATTGCCTGAGCCGGGGTATGCCGCACCAACGTCAGGGCGGTTCCCATTCGCTATAACCGGCGTTCCGATCGTGCCTGGCGCACCGGGAGTGCCGGCGTAGACGTGAACATCAATCGGATTCGTTGTATCGAAATCGATTGCCCAACCAGCAACACGAACCTGATTCGGACCCGCTGGCCAAACACCGTCAAACGCTCCGATGGGGTCCACATTGCCGCAGAAACCGCTTCGTGTCGTTGTATCGCAAAGCACCGTCGATGCAGTCCACGTCAAGGAATTACGCGCGTTTGCGGTCACAGGCTTCGACGCGGTTATGTCGATGTCGTAACCCGTGTCTTGTTTAAGCCAGACGCGATATTCGTTGCCATTGGCTCGAACGGAATAGAAGGGCTTGGGAAGTGGCGTGATTGAATTTGCCGACCCGTTGTAGGTGCCACCTTGCCAACCACGGGAACCCTCAGCAAGCGCAGGATTGATGTAGAAGCACGTCAGGCCATCACCGATACCACGAAGATTGCACAGTCGTTGCTGCATTCCGCCGGTGCGCGTTACTGCGGGATCGAACGACGTGTTTAGTTTTCCATCTGATGTGACTAACTGGTTGAACGTATCTTCACAGCTTGTGGTCCCGTACAAGGTGCACCCGTACCAAGGCCCCCATGCATACATACGACGCGCTTGAGGCGTCGCCTTTTTGCTGGACGGAGCGTTGCACCATCGATAGGCGATAGTCGCTGCAGCCTGGTTTGCTGCGGTCGTCGCGTTGATCGCGTCGGCTGCAGTCATGTCCCAACCGCCTGCTGAATCGAACTGCCATAAACCGATACCAGGACTAAAGAATGCGTTGACATATGGGCCACTGGTGCGGCTAAATGCAAAGAGATTGGCGTTCGAAGTGCGCCCCCCCGAGGTGTTGTCCCAACGAGACAATGTCATAGGGGCGGGCAGTGAACCACCAGCTTCGAAATAGGTAGGAACGATCATCATGGCGGCGAGGTGCGTCGACGAAAGTCCGCAGTTGTAATTGGGATCAGGCTGTTCTTTCCCTGGGAGTTTCAGTTCCGCCGTTCTTCCCGCTGCCTCGCGAATCGCGTCGAGCGGTCCTTGGCCGTAATTACGCCCCGAAGTTGGGGGTACGAGCAGTTCTGGTATGCATCCCGCAGACACCACGACGATGCTGACGATGAACCCAATCATCGCCAAGGAACGACGAAGTCGACGTGAACCCGTGGGCCTAGTTGTCGGAGTAGGGGTGTTCATACAGACCTCTAATGAGACACGTGAAAACACGCTCTCCGCCCGGAACCACCATAGCGCTGCCCTCGCAAAAAGCCTCGACAGCCTGATTTGCCGCTCAGAAAGGTGAAATCAGAGGTCGAAATGCGGTGCGTGCGGGGTGCAGTACTGGTCGTACTCGGCGATCACGATTTCTTCCGGCTCGGTTGAACACGCGGGGCACTTGGGATCCCGGCGGATCTTGTAGGTCATGAACGACTGCTCAAGGCTGTCATATGCCATCAATCGGCCGGACAATGAATCACCCAGACCGAGAAGGAGCTTGATTGCTTCAATCGCCTGAATCGACCCAACGATGCCTGGGAGAACGCCAAGCACTCCGGCCTCGGCGCATGACGGCGCAAGTTCCGGCGGGGGCGGCTCGGGCAGGAAGCAGCGGTAGCAAGGGCCATCGTGCGGAAGGAACACGGTGATCTGTCCTTCAAAGCGGAAGATCGATCCGTGAACAACCGGCGTGCCCGTCTTGAGCGATGCATCGTTGAGCAGGTAACGGCTTGGGAAGTTGTCGGCACCGTCGACAACGAGGTCGTACTGCGAAAGTAGTTCTTCAACATTCGACGCATCGAGACGCATGTCGTGAGTGATGACATTGACTTCAGGATTCAACAACTGAAGCGTCTTTGCCGCTGAGTCGACTTTGCGCATACCGACGCGCTCGATGTTGTGGATGATCTGACGCTGAAGATTTGATTCATCGACAACATCCATGTCGATGATGCCAATCGTTCCAACACCAGCCGCTGCGAGATACAGAGCCGATGGCGAACCGAGGCCCCCGGCGCCGAGAAGGAGAATCTTCGAATCAAGAAGTTTGAGCTGACCTTCTTCACCCACCTCAGGAAGAAGAAGGTGTCGCTGGTAGCGGTTTCGCTGCTCGGCACTCAGCGTGCGAGGTGCCGACCATTCACGCCCCTGGTCTTTCCATGCGTTGAAGCCGCCGTTCATTGAAAGAACGTCGGTGTACCCAAGCTCGCCGAGTGTCTTGGCTGCGAACGCCGAACGCACGCCGCCGGCACAGAACACCACAACCTTTGATTCTCGACTGGGAATGCGACTCTCGACCTGAGCTTCGAGATGGCCGCGCGGAATAAAGACGGCGTTTGGAATAGCGCCCTGCTCAAACTCATCGGGCTCACGAACGTCGAGGAACACCGTGGCCGGTTGGGCGCGCAGCGCTTCTGCTTCGGCCGGCTCGATCTCTGTGATTTGGCTCTTGGTCTGCGAGAGGAGGTCTCGGAAGGTGGCCATGGGTTGCCTTTAGTGCTCGGGGGATCGAGCGAATCTTGCGCTCGAGACCAAAACCCTACCGATTAGGTCGGCTTTCCGCCACCTCCGGGCCTTGGCCTACAGAATGGCCGGAAGAACCGCTGACGCAGAGCCCTGCACGACAACAGTCGCCTGCGGATCGAAGGGCGTTGATTGAGCGTTGACAATCACCACAGAACGCCCTGCCTCCAACGCAACCTGCACCATCCCCGCAATTGGATAGACCATGAGGCTTGTCCCCACAGCGAGCAGCACCTCTGCTTCTGTGGCGGCAATCTCTGCTCGCATGAGATCAGCTGTGACGAGCGACTGACCGAACATGATCGTTGCCGACTTCATGATTCCCCCGCAGATCGGACACGACGGGTCAGGGTCCCCCGCTCGCACTCGATCAAGTGCTTCCTGCATCGGACCGCGCGCTCCACAATCGACACATTCCCATCGGTGCACCGTGCCATGAATCTCAACCACGTTGTCGGGCGAGCTACCAGCAATGACATGGAGTCCATCGATGTTCTGTGTCACCAACGTGTGGAGACGCCCCGAGCGCTCAAGATCGACCAGTGCCCGATGGCCATCGTTCGGTGAAGCGGTGAACATGTCTGATTCGAGCCGGATTTGCCAGGCATCGCGTCGAACCTGCGGATCGGCCAAATAGTGCTGGATGGTTGATCGCTTCTCGGCTTCGGGGTTTCGGGTCCAGACGCCGTTTGGCCCACGGAAATCAGGGATACCCGAGTCGGTACTGATCCCAGCCCCCGTCAGTACCGCCACCGACGACGCGTCGCGAATCACACGACGAGCGGTCTCGATCGCTTGCGGGTCACTCTCATCTGCGGCGTCGGGCATGGCTCAATTGTGGCCTACACCGAGCACGTTGCCGAGAGCCAAGGCAGCAAAACAGACTGGAGTAACCTCATTACTAATGCAGGACAGGGCTATCAATCGTGACCGGGTGCTCGTCATCATTCCCGCGTTCAACGAACACGAGACCCTTCCCTCGACCCTCGCCGAATTAAAACGCACTGTTCCCGACTACGACGTTGTCGTTATCGATGATGGGTCCAAAGACGACACCGCCGATCTCGCCGAAGCCAATGGCGTGATCTGCGTTCGCCTTCCGTTCAACCTTGGCATCGGCGGCGCCCTGCGCACCGGTTTCCGATTTGCCGTTGAACGAGGATACGGACGCGCCATCCAGTTCGACGCCGATGGCCAACATGACGCATCGCAAATCTCCGCAATTTTGGCGCCGCTCGCTGAAGGCGCCGACATGGTGATCGGATCTCGATTTGCTGGGGTTGGCGACTACCACGTCGGGCGCAGCCGAGGTGCCGCGATGGGGATCCTGCGTTGGTCAATTGAACGTCTCGCCGGACAGAAGTTCACCGACACTTCTTCGGGATTTCGATCATTCGACGCAGACATGCTCGCCATGTTCGCCACCGACTATCCGATTGAGTACATGGATTCTGCCGAAGCGCTCGTAATTGCGTGCCGAGCCGGTTTCGATGTCCGTGAAGTTCCTGTCACCATGCGCGAACGCGCCGGTGGTCAGGCATCAACCCGCAGCTTTCGACTCGTGTATCACTACCTGCGCGTTTTGGTGTCGTTGGCGAATACTCCTCGTCGCCCTCGCACTGCAAAGGAGGCTTCATCATGAGCCTTCGTGCACACGTTGCACTCGCCATCCTCGTGGCGCTCGCGATC
>JBIIVE010000019.1:0-27766 GCA_044339605.1 Acidimicrobiales bacterium | reverse complement strand
ATCCTCACGCTTGGTGCATTCGCAGGTGGTTTCACCGTTGCCGCGTGGCAATCGTTCGTCACCGAATTAGTTCCGCGTGAACACCTCTTGAATGCAGTGACATTGAATTCCGCACAGTTCAACGCAGCCCGAGCGTTTGGACCTGCGCTTGGCGGTATCGTCCTCGCAACATTGGGCGTGAGTTGGTGCTTCTTTATCAACGCGGTTTCGTTCCTTGCGATGGTCGGCGGTCTGCTCATTGTTTCGGTTCCACCCCTTGTGCGTGCAGTAAAGGTTGGCAAGCCGCGCCCCATTGCTGAAATGCGCGAGGCCATGCGATATGTGCGCAATGTGCCCGGAATCGTCACCTGCCTCATCGTTGTGTGCTCGTTGGGAATGCTTGGTGGTCCGCTGTTCAACCTGCTCGTCGTGTTTGCGACCGATGTGTACAAAATCGGAGACGGCGCATATGGACTTCTCGCTGGATGCATGGGCGCAGGTGCAATCATCGTTGCGCCGATTGTTGCAGGACGCGGTAGTCGAGCAAGCCGTAGCCGGGTGCTGACAATCGCGATGGTCGCGTACGGAGCGGCGCTTGTGGCCCTTGGAGCTGCCCCAGTCGTCCTTGTTGGCGCCGCAGCATTACTTGTCGCCGGTGCTGGCTACCTCGGCATTACCGCCAGCCTCAACACCACCGTGCAGTTGCAGGTCAAAGAAGAGATGCGCGGGCGCACTATGGCGCTTTATCTGATGGTGCTCACTGCTGCTGTTCCGTTTGGCGCACTCATTCAAGGTTGGCTGGTCGATGCCATCGGAGTTCAAAAGACTGTCGCTGGTGCAGGTGCACTGTTCTTGGCCGTTTTTGTTGTGATGCGCTTTGTTCTGAATCGACTTTCAACAATGGATGCCGTTGACCACGAATTCGGCGCTGAAGATGCGTTGCATATTGCTGAAGCGGAAGCAACCGAAGCAGCTATCGATCCGATCTAAGCCTCGGCGTTCGAGATTCAGTCTTCGTCGAAACGATCGTTGTCTTCATCGAGTTCGCCGAGATGCGCCTTTCCTTGCGCGCAGGTGGTGCGAATCGGGCACCAGCGACATCCCCAACTGGGGCGCACGACCGGAGCCCGAGTGCCAACAGAAAGCTCGTGCAGCTTTCGAATGCCGTCGGCGGTACGAGCAACTGCCGAGTGCAGGACTCCTTCGGTGATCGCTTCAGCTTGAGCGACGCCCGCGTCGAGGTAGTACGACGCGGCGAGGCGAGGTGGCGTTCCGATGCGCATCGTTTCGAGCAGGGAGTACAGGCGTAAATCGTCAAGATGTGATGGCGACATCGAGCCAGTCTTGAAATCGATGATGACCTTGCCTGCAGTGAGGCCATCGGCTCGACCCAACGTGAGGTCTGATCGGCCCGAGATCACGATTCGATGATCGAGAAGCTCGAGGCGCATACGTGCTTCGGTGACCGGCGACCAGCCTGGCTTGATCGGTGGGAAGCATTCGAGGAACGTTGCGACGCGTTCATTGGCAAAGGCTCGTAGCTCGGCCCTGTCGGTCTCGGAGCAGGTTGCAAGCCATCCGGAAATTGAATCGTCTGAGCGTTCGAGGCGGTCCATCGCCTCGTCGACGAGTTCAAGCGGAATGGGTCGCCGTCGCTGATGCATCGAAAGTTCGATGGCTTTATGGGCGATGGTTCCGCGAGCAAGTGGAGGGCTCCACTCGAACGGCGTTTCCTTTTCGGCTAGGTGGCGAAGTTCGCAGCCATGCACCATCGAGAGATCGTGCTTGTTGACGAAGAGGGGCGCCTCGGGACTGATCTCGCTTGCGAGGTCAGCGAGCGCGTCTTCGAGATCGGCACGCAGGGTGGCCTTGAGGGTGGGTGGGAATGACGGACGATCCTCGGGGGCGGCGCCAAGAAGGTCGAGGACCTCTTGTTGCGCGGGATTGAGGAGAGTCTCGGCGTCAGTCATTTCGTTGCATCGTACGGAGCGGTTCGGACATGGGTAGGGACTGTCACACCTCTCCGGCATCATCGCGGCCATGGAAGCTTCCTCGCTGCGGTTCGCAGCCGCCGCCCGATCACTAGGCGAGGTGGCGCGCGCCGCAGGGCTTGTGGTGCCGAGTTTCCGCAGCCCGCCGCGGATCGAGGGTATCGATCGCACCATGAAGCGCCAGGTCGACGCTGCAGGTGTCGAGGCTGTCACCGTGTCTGTCCGTATCAAAGGTCGGCCGTGGGTCTCGGTGCTGGCCGACATGATCGATGGCGTGCTCGTTGCGAACAGCCTTGTGGGTCCAACCGCAGGCGCTGCCCGCACGGTCATGTGGAGTGCGGTCGAGGCCGATGTCATGCGAGGTACCGACGTCGAGGGCCAAGCGGGCCAGCGGCAGCGACGCACGGCCCCTGGAGTTGGCGGGCGCACAGGGCACCGGGGCCCCCAGCCTGCCGGGACACCGCAGACGCGGGTGGCATAGTCCTTGCGGCTGAGCTCCACCGAATGGGGCGGTACCGTGGTCCGATTCCAGCCCGGATGGCGGAATTGGCAGACGCAGGGGGCTTAAACCCCCCGGCCTTTCGGGGCTTGTGGGTTCAAATCCCACTCCGGGCACAACGAGCAGCCAGGCGCTGAGTTCGTCGGTGGTCTGTATGGGTGTCGGGTCTGTCAGTCCCGAGTCAGGTCGACCGCCTAGTTGATCAGCGGATCGCGCGGGAGTCCGAGAATGCGCTCGCCGATTTGGTTGCGCTTGATCTCTGAAGTTCCACCAGCGATCGCCAATGCGCGGTGCATGAGTTGCAGTGTGCCGCCCATGAATCCTTCGTCTTCGAGGTAAACGCCAGTTGTTCCGGCGAGTTCGAAAAGAATCGCCGCTGCTTCTTCTGCGTTTTCGGTGAGCAGCAACTTCGTGACCGCGCCTTCTGGTCCGGGTTCACCACCGGCGACAGCCCGCTGTGCACTGCGCACATTGAGGGTTTCGGCTGCTTGTGATCGGGCAGTGGCTCGGCCGATGCGACCAGCGCCGCCGGAGAGTCGTTCGGGGTTGGCATCGAATGGAGCGAGGAATGATGCCGGAGGGATCACCATGGCTCCGTCGCCGCTACCGATGCTTACGCTTTCGTTACCGAGAGTGCCGCGAGCGACGGTCCAGCCGCCATCGACGGGGCCAACAACATCGTCATCAGGAACGAAGACATCGCTGAAGAACACCTCGTTGAATTCGGCGCCACCGTTGACCATGCGCAGTGGGCGAATCTCGACGCCCTCTGCGTGCATGTCGACAACCATGCACGTGATTCCCTGATGCTTCGGTAGATCGGGGTTTGTGCGGACAGTGATGAGGCCGAAAGCCGCAAGATGCGCGCCAGTTGTCCAGACCTTCTGTCCGTTGATGAGCCAGCCGCCGTCTACTCGCGTGGCCTTGGTCTTGACGCCAGCGGCATCGGAACCGGCATCGGGCTCGCTGAACAACTGACACCAAATGAGTTCCTGATTGAGCGCTGGCATGATCCAACGCTCGAGCTGATCCTCGGTCGAATGCTGCGTGAGCGTGAGAATGACCCAGCCGGTGATCTGGTAGCCGGGACGCTTTACGCCGGCTCGGTTGAACTCTTCTTCGATGACGAGCTGCTCAACTGCACTGGCAGCACGACCCCACGGCTTTGGCCAATGGGGAACCGCGTAGCCCGATGCGACAAGCGCACGAACGCGTTCGTTGCCGTCAAGATCCTTGACCGCTTCGATTGCCGCACGAGCCTCGGCGCGGAATGCTTCCGCTTCGGGTGGGAGTTCCACGGCTCGGACGATCTTGACGTCCTTGCGGAGAAGGTTCGCAATTTCGATTGCGGCAGCTTCGGCGTCCACAAGCGCCTCGATTGCAAGAGCGCGTCGCAAATAGAGGTGAGCATCGTGTTCCCAAGTGAATCCGATGCCACCGTGCACCTGAATGTTCATCTGCGCATTGCGGTCGCCGGCATGTGCAGCAGTGGTCGCTGCCATTGCCGCGGCATATGAGAACTGATCGCCACCGGCTGCTGCGGAGCGAGCGGCATCCCAGACTTCGGCGGTTGCGATTTCTGTTTCAACAAGCATGTTGGCGCAGTGATGCTTCACAGCCTGGAACATGGCGATTGCTCGGCCGAACTGCTGACGCTCGCGGGCGTAGTCGGCTGCCATGTCGGTTGTTGCTCGGGCGACACCGGTTGCTTCAGCGGCCAGTAGGAGTCGCGCATAGTCAAGGAGTGACTGTGCGCCGCCGGGAACGATGATCGCTTCAGCATTGTCGAACGTGACCTGTGCGCTGCGACGGGTTGGGTCGAGGTTGGTCATCGTACGGATGTCGACGCCCTTTGCAGTTGCGTCCACGATCGCGAGGTCGTCCCCAACCGTTACGACCAGCAGGTTCGCGAGCGTTGCGCTGAGCACGCTGCGAGCGGTGCCTGTGATGGTGTTTGACGTTGTGGAAAGTGCGTCGCCGAATCCGATTCCAGCAACCACGCTTCCGTCAGCGAGTCCGGGAAGCAACTTGGCGGCAACATCGGCTGGGGCGGCAGCAACAATCGCGGCGCTTGCGATGACGGTGGACACGAACGGGCCAGGAGCAAGGCCCGCTCCCATTTGCTCAACCACAACAACAAGTTCGGGCATTCCGAAACCGGAACCGCCGTGCTCTTCAGGAATGTGAAGACCGAGCCATCCGAGTTCGGCAAGCGCGGACCAGAAGGAGGGCATCACCTCGTCTTTGGCTTCGAGCAGTTCGCGAGCTGCGTCGCGTGACGCATGGCGTTCGAGGAAATCCGCAGTGACGTCAGCCAGGGTGCGGTGGTCTTCGGTGATGGCGATCGACATTCGGGTGCGCTCCAAAGAGGGAAGTGTGACTGCGGCAGCGTATCCACCCATCGGAGGTCAGGCCTATGCGGGCGGAGGGGTCAGAATGGCGCCATGAAAACTGATGCGATCATTCACGGGAATCTCGCCGATGCAGCGGCCGCGATTCGGCGGGCAGAGGATGCAGGTTTTGACGGCGTCGTCGCAGTCGAGATCTCCCACGATCCGTTCCTGCCGCTGACATTGGGTGCTGCTGCCACTGAGAGGGTTGATCTCATCACGGGCATCGCTGTCGCCTTTGCCCGCAACCCCATGAACGCTGCGGTGATTGCCAACGACATCAACCGCCTTTCGAACGGGCGGTTCATCCTCGGGCTCGGCAGTCAGATCAAGCCCCACATCACAAAACGTTTCTCGATGCCGTGGTCTGATCCCGCCGCTCGAATGCGCGAGTTTGTGCTTGCCATCCGTGCCATTTGGGAATCATGGAATGAAGGAACGCCTCTTGCGTTTCGGGGCGATTACTACCGCCACACGTTGATGACGCCCATGTTTGATCAGGGTCCGAGTGAATGTGGAGATCCGCGCATTTTCGTTGCTGCGGTTGGGCCCGCGATGACAGCCGTTGCTGGTGAGGTTGCGGATGGGTTGATGGCTCATGGCTTCACCACCCCGAGCTATTTACGTGACATCACGATGGTGAATCTTGCGAAAGGACTTGAACGCTCCAATAGGACGCGCAGCGATGTTGAAGTGACGATTCCGATTATGTCGGCGGTGGGGCGAGACGAAGCGGAGGTCGCTCCGAAACTGGCAGCCGTTCGTCAGCAACTCGCGTTTTACGGCTCAACGCCGGCCTATCGCGGCGTTCTTGAACATCATGGATGGGGCGATGTTGGTGATGAACTGAACCGACGTTCAAAGCAAGGCGAGTGGGTAGCGATGGCGGATTTGATTACCGACGAGATGCTTCGTGAATTTGCAGTGATTGGCGATCTCGAGTCGGTAAGTGCCGAGATCAAGCAGAAATTCGGGGGACTTGTAGATCGCGTCCAAATGGGTCTTAGCGATAAGCCGTTAAAGATCTGATTTCCTCGCTCCGCAGTACGCTCGCGATATCGGTGACGACATCGTCGCCGCTTTGTTGGGGGAATCAAGTGAGCGATCGCAATAAATCCGCAGTCGAACAGTTCTTTGTCGCTGGACGCGAGGTGGACCGTCTGTCGTTCATGACTGACGACGTTGAGTGGTGGAACGGTCTCGGAAAGTTTCCGGCCGTTCCCGGGCAAACGGTGTTTCGCGGAAAAGATGAAGTTGGTGCGCGCATTCTGGGACGAGCGCCTTCGCCGCGCCAGCCAAGTGGTCGTCGAATCGATCGATACGACCTCTCAACCATCAGCTTTCACGACGTGCATACCATCGCCGATGGCCCGTACGTTTTTCGTCAGCATCTGTACAAGGCCACAACTGTCGGGGGTCGTCCTTATGAAAATGTCTACGGCTTTCTCTTCCGGTTTACTGACGAAGGCCTGATCGATCGAATTTGGGAACACTGGGGAACACTGAATGCCTACGAAACACTTTTCCAAGGCCCGCTCGTTGTTCACGACCCTGATGAATTGCTGATGACAACTCCGTCGGTGCGTCGACGACTTGATCTTGCTCGCCCCGTCGATCGCAACGTCATCGCCGAATGTATGGAGATTGCAGTGCACGCACCGAACGGCTCGAATCAGCAGCCGTATCGCTTTCTCTTCATCGATGACCCGGAAACGAAGCAGAAGTTGGCAGACATCTACCGGTCGGCGATGTCTGATTTCACCGGACGTGCTCGCACTGGTGCGGCTGAAGATGTGATTGATCGGTCATCGGATGCGCAGCAGCGGATTGCTCAAAGCGTCGCGTTCCTTGCCGAGAACATGCAGAACGTTCCGGTTCTCTGTGTTCCTGTCGTCGCTGGTCGGACTGATGGAAACGGGTCCGGGGCCCACGCCGATCGCACATCCACCTTTTGGCAGGCCAACCGTTGGGGCTCAGTTGTCCCCGCACTGTGGTCGTTCATGTTGGCGCTTCGATCACGTGGACTTGGATCGGCTTGGACAACGCTGACACTCATCCGTGAGCGAGAAGTTGCTGAACTCTTGGGTATTCCCCACGAGAAGTGGATGCAGGTGGGTCTGTTTCCTGTGGCTCACACAAAGGGCACCGATTTCAGGATCACACCGCGTCGGTCGGCGGCAGAACTCACTCGATGGAATCACTACTCCTCAGAGTGATGTTCTGCGCATCAGGTTTCGAGGGGCAGCAGTTCTTCAGCGAGCGCGCCGAGTTCGGCGTCGGGGTCGGCGTCCCCAACGAGGGGAATGATCACGAACTTTGATGCTCCGGCATCGATGAACTCACGCAGGAGTGACGGAAGCGTCTCGCGGGTTGGTATGACCGAGCGCGGGTCGAGCCCTGGGCGGCGGCGTTCGATGACGTCGACAAATCGCTGGGGGAGGGGGCCGTCTGAATAAGAGATAAGCGCGCCGTAATGCTCGGGGTCCATGGCGCGGCCGAATTCGCTTGCTGCCGCTTCGATGATGGGAATTGATTCCGCAACGTCGGCGGGTGAGCAGAACGATGGCAACCATCCGTCGCCGACTCGACCAACGCGACGGAGTTCGCTCGGGGCGATTCCCCCAAGCCAAACATCGAGTTGCGATTGTGTGGGGCGAGGTAGCACCTGAACATCATCGACAGAGAAAAATTCTCCGTGGTGTGAAATGACTTCGCCGGTCCAACATGCGCGCATGAGGGCGAGTGCTTCGTCATGGCGTCGTCCGCGTTCGCTGCGCTCGACGCCGAAGGCACGTTGCTCAGGTGGATCAACTGCCCCGAGTCCGACCGCAGGAAGAAAGCGACCTCCGGAAAGCACATCAAGCGTTGCCATCTCTTTTGCCAAAATCACCGGGTTGCGACCAGGGAGCACGAGGACGGAAGTCCCGAGCTTCATTCGCGTCGTGCGGCCGGCGGCGATGGCCAGCGCAATCATTGGGTCGGGCGTCTCGGCCCCAATTCGCTCAGACATCCAGAGCGAATCGAACCCAAGCGTTTCGCATCGATCAACGATTGCGTTGAAGCGATTCGGGTCTGCAGTTCCAGACAGGGTGCCGAGGCCGATCCCAACCCGTACTTTCATGGCGCCGCTCATGTGATGATCCTTGCACCTCTTTTGTGAAATGAACGGGTCCCGGGCCGAGCGACCGCTATGGGCGTGCTTGGCCGCGTACAGTCGTAGTTCTTGAACGCCCCCCGTTCCACCTTCGTTCGCATGGCTCGTCTCTCCGCGGTTCTCGTGGCGTCGATGGCTGTCCTCGCTGTTACCGGTTGCTCGGGATCAAACGCGACTCCGGCAACGACTACCGAATCCACCGATTCCACAATTGCTCCTTCTGGACCGGTTGATGGCGGCACGCTCGATATCGCGGTTGCTGCGGCCCCTTCGAAGTGGGCACCGAATTCAGGTCCGTGGACGACTGATGAACTGCAAGCTGCGCGAGCTGTCTATGACCGATTGATGGTTCGCGATTCCAATGATCAACCCGTGCCGGAACTTCTTTCGAACATATCGGCGAATTCAAACTTCACTTCTTGGACGTTGGTAGTCCGCGAAGGCGTGTCCTTTAGCGACGGATCTCCTCTCACCTCCGAAGTTGTTGCGTTCAATTTGCGCGCCCAACAGGCCGATCCCTCGAATGTCGATCTCTTGGCGCCGATCTCAGCGATAACGACTCCTGATGCCCAAACCATCGTTGTTTCGATGTTCACTCCGTGGTCGACATTCCCGCAATTGCTGACGACGCGATTAGGGACGATTGCTGCACCGGCAACGCTTCTTGGTTTTGATCCGCGCCCCATCGGCACGGGCCCGTTTGTGTGGTTTGGCGTTGATGGAGCGGGCATCACGATTGTTGTGAAGAACTCGACCTACTGGAAGAAAGGCCTGCCACACCTTGACGCAGTTCGCTTCCTTCCGATCCCTGAAGCTGCAGATCGGGTGACCGCTGCGCTCGAAGGCAAAGTCGGGATGGTGGCGATCGATGAGCCCCGGCAGTTACAGCGACTCGAAACCGTTCAAAATCGCGAAAACGTAATCACGATTCATGATGATCGAAATGCGGAACGACCGAAGGTGAACATTGCCTTCGAAACTGGTCGTGCCCCGTTTGATCGGATTTCCGCACGTCGTGCGGTTGCGCTCGCAACTGACCGTGCCGAGATCCTCTCGAAGGCGTTTGCTGGGCAGGGTTCGATTGCGCGAGGCATGGTGAGCGACACCTCTCCGTGGTTCGTTGACCACTCAAGTTCTGGTCGTGATGTTGAGCGTGCGAAGAAGTTGGTTGAGGAGTACACAGAGGAGACGGGTGTGCCGTTGACGTTTCGCCTCCTTGTGGCACCGGGCACCACCCTCGAGCGTGTGGCGTCACTTTGGCGTGGTCAGCTTGAAGAGGCGGGAATCGACATGGCGATTGATCTCGTCGACCCCCAGGTGCTTTCTCTCGCTGCTGTGTTGGGCCAGTTCCAAGCGATCTTGCAGGTCGGATTCGATTCCTCTCATCCCGACGCCTACGAACCACTGTTCCGCGGAATACCCGCGCAACAATCTGTCATGAGTGGAAACACAACCCGGTACATCAGTCCGCTCGTAACAAAGTCGTTCCTTGATGCCCGTACGACTGCAGACGTGACTCGTCAAGTTGATGATTACGGAACGATTCAGGAACAGGTCGCGATTGATATCCCGTATCTGTTCCTCGTGCAGGTACGAGAAGTTGTCGTGACCTCTCCGAAATTGCGTGACGTAACGAACTGGTCAAGCGGTTCGGGCACTGGCGGGCTGGGCCAGGACGACGCAACGGTATCGCTGGCGCAGATGTGGCTCGCTCGCTGAACTAAGCGCTGAGGGGCGATCCTGCGAATGGCGATGGATCGCCATTTTCTGGAATCTGCGGAACGGTCCAATCCATACGCGCAGACAAGTTTGCTGCCACGGCGGCCCATTCGGCCGGGTTCCATCCTTGAGCCGCAGACTCGACCTGATGGGCCTGGTTGATGTGCACGAAGGCCGGAAGCGTGTCGAGGCCAAAGGCCTTCGCTACGGTTCGTTCGGGATCGGTGAAAATCAAGATCTCTGAAGCGAGCGGACCGACGTACTCGCGAACCTCGGCTTCGGGTGCCGTCACGAGAAGGGCGATACGGACATCGGCCTCGGAATAGTTTCGAAGGACCCGGAGAGCGGTCTTGAGAATCCAAGAACTTTCGTTGGTGTACGGGTCGAGGACCACGATCGCCAGATGGAAGTTGGTGGTCCATTCCGAGATCGGACGGCCGAGGCCTGTCAGGGGGTTCAGTTCCACAGCGGCCTGCACATCGGTAGTCACAGCCGTAGAAGGTAGCGCGAGTAGGTTGGGTGAACCGCACACGGGCGGCATGCCCGAGAACTTTTTCAGGAGTCACCATGGTTGTCCTTGCCGCACTGAACAGCACCGGGTACAAGATCGTTCTGATGATCCACGTTCTTGCCGTCATCGTGGGCTTTGCGCCGTTGTGGCTCGCCCCTGTGCTGGTCCGTTTGACAGCAGCGGGCGACAAAGCTGCCGCCGACGGCCTTGAGGTCTCCATCCTTCGCTTTTCGCTTCCCGGCATCGGCCTTGCCGGATTCTTGGGTTTCGCCCTCGCCGGTATGAGCGACAAGGCCTACAAGATGTCGCAAGCCTGGCTGTCCATCTCTGCGGTGTTGTGGGTTGTACTTCTGGCTCTGTTATTCACGGTGGCTCGCCCAGCCATCAAAGCCTTCCGCGATGGCGATGCCGCTGCTCGCAGCCGAATCATGATCGCTACCGGCATCAGCCATCTCATCCTCGTCGTGACGCTGTATCTCATGATCTTCAAGCCGGGCGCCTGAAGCACCTCGGTAGGGTGCTGCTCTGATGCACCCCGTTGAACGACTCCGCTATGTGGCTCGGGCCACGGGCTATCCCCAAAGTGTGATCGTTTCCGAAACGGCGCGGGCGCTCGCAGGTTTCGCCAGCGATCCGCAAGGACTCGTCACGGCGTGTCGACGCATGGTGCAGCGTCAGCCAGGGTCTGCGCCGCTGGTATGGCTGTGTGCGCGAGTTTTATGCGCAGGCGATCCGCACGCGGAAATTCGCGCTGCGCTCGAAGAACTCGACGGCGACCGCACGTCGGTGGAGCTCGCGCATTGCCTTCCTGATGAAGCCACGATTGTTGTCTTGGGCTGGCCCGAGTTGATTGGTGCCGCGCTTCCTCGCCGCGGCGACCTTGAAGTACTAGTCGTCGATGTGCATCAAGAGGGTGGGGGCTTGGTGATGCAACTGGTTGACGCCGATGTGAACGCACTCGATGTTCCATTGGCTGGACTAGGCGCAGCTGTTGCCGACGCTGATCTTGTACTGCTCGAAGCTTCGGTCGTCGCCCCAACCGAATGGCTTGGGGTCTCCGGCTCGCTGGCCGCGGCCTCGGTGGCGAAAGCACACGAGGTTCCGGTATGGGCTGTTGCCGGAGTCGGTCGATTCCTTCCGCAAAAAATGTGGGAGCCAGTCCGTGAGCGGATCATCCCCGACGAACCCTGGGATGCCGACGACGAGGTCGTACCCCTCTCCATGCTTGACCGGATCGTCGGCCCTACTGGTCCGCTCAGCGTCGTTGATGCATTACGACGAACCGATTGTCCGATCGCAACCGAGCTGTTTAAGGGCGACGTCATCTAGCTCGCCGGTAGGGTTTCGGTCATGAGCGCGCCGATCACTGATTCGCCGATCGTCGATCGCTATCTCGAACTTGGACTTCGCATGGGTCGCCACATCGATGGTTTCGTCGATGCCTATTACGGCCCAGTCGTGATTGCCGATCGAGTCGCCGGTGAGCCGACGCTCGCACCAGAGGTTCTCGTTACCGCTGCTCGTCAGCTGATCGTCGATCTTGACGCAGGAATCGACGACATTGTTCTTGATGCATCACGCCGACGATGGTTGAGAGCACAGGCGACCGGTATGCACACCTCCGCTCGCAAGATTGCGGGCGAAGAAATCTCCTACGTCGACGAAGTTGAATGGTGTTACGGGGTTCGGCCCACATTTCGCGACGAAGATCAATTTGCAGCGGCTCATGAGCGACTTGATGCGGTGCTGCCGGGCACCGGACCCGTGCGCGAGCGAATCATTGCGTGGCGTGAAGCTCAAGCGATCCCAGTCGATCGTCTTGACGCAGTGCTTCGATCGATTGCAGAAGACTTTCGCGAACGAACGCAGCGACAGTTCGGTTTGCCCGAGGGCGAACACATCGCGTGGGAACTCGCAACGAATCAGCCGTGGTCAGGCTTCAACTACTACGAGGGAAATCTGCAGAGCCGCGTGGCCATCAACACCGACCTGCCGGTGCTTGCGACCAGTATCGGACATCTCGTTGCCCACGAGGCCTATCCCGGCCACCACACCGAACACTCACGCAAAGAGGCTGGGCTCGTTCGTTCTCGGGGTTGGCAAGAGGAATCAATCTTCTGTGTGGGAACGCCGCAATGCCTGATTGCCGAAGGGCTGGCCGATCTGGCGTTAGAGATCATCGCTGGGGAGGCCCCTGATCTGGTGGTGGCCGAACACCTGCGCAGTAATGGCATCGAGTTTGATCCGGAGATAGCTCAGGCTGTTCGCGTTGCGAGCGAATCCATGGACGCTGTCCGGGCCAATGCTGCGTGGCTGCTGCATGAAGATGGCGCAGCCATCGATGATGTTGTTGTCTACATCGAACGTTGGGGATTGCTTCCGCATGCTCGAGCGACGAAGGCGATTGAGTTCCTGACTTCGCCCACCTGGCGCGCGTACATCTCGTGTTATGTCGAAGGCTTACCGCTCTGTCGCAACTGGGTCGGCGGCGATCCTGCTCGGTTCGCAACGCTGCTGACCGAACAAGTGGTTCCCGGCGATCTGTTGAGCGCATGAAGCGGTCGGTCACGTTGCGCGGCGAAACCTTCGCCTTCGCAGACCTTCGTGACCTTATGGCGCGCGCAAACGAACCCAAGGCAGGCGATCGGCTGGCGGGAATCGCAGCGAGTTCAGAACGAGAACGGGTGGCAGCCAAGATGGCGCTGGCCGAAGTTCCGCTTCATGCGTTCCTCGATGAGCCATTGATCGAAGACGATGTGACCGCTCTGGTCGTTTCTTCGCTTGACCAGCAGGCGTTCGCACCTCTTCGTTCGCTCACCGTGGGAGAACTTCGCGAACTTGTGCTCGCTCCCTCCTTTGCTTCGGAGTGGGAGCGTGGCCTCAAAAGCGCGCTGACCCCTGAGATGGTTGCTGGCGTAGCCAGAATCATGAGCGCCCGCGATCTCATGACTGCGGCGGCGCCGTTGCGTGCTGTCACGCAGTGTCGAAACACAATGGGTGAACGCGGGGTCCTCGGAGTTCGAGTTCAGCCCAATCATCCAACCGATGACATCGCAGGTGTGTTGCTCTCGGCTCTTGATGGGCTGTTGTTCGGTTGTGGAGATGCAGTCATCGGAGTAAATCCAGCTGGCGACTCCATTGAGAACGTCATCGCACTCGAACATGCACTTCACGATCTGATCAGCGCAGTCGGTGCTCCGACACAATCGTGTGTGCTCGCTCACTTCACAACCCAACTGGCAGCACTTGAACGCGGGGCCCCCGTCGATCTGCTTTTTCAAAGTATCGGTGGCACTGAAGCAACCAATGCCGGGTTCGGCGTCACGTTGCAAGCGCTGGCCGAAGGGCGAGAAGCGGTCTTGGCTTCACATTCCGGCCGCGATGAATTCATTGGCGACAATGTCATGTATTTCGAAACTGGTCAAGGCACCGCGCTTTCGGTCGACGGTCATGGTGGGATTGATCAGCTCACCTGCGAGGCGCGTGCCTACGGAGTGGCGCGTACGTTCGATCCGTTCCTCGTGAATTCGGTCGTCGGTTTTATTGGGCCGGAATATCTCGCCAACGAGCGGGAAATCATGCGCGCTGGTTTGGAAGATCACTTCATGGGCAAATTGCTTGGGCTACCGATGGGGATCGACATTTGTTACACGAATCACGTTGAAGCGAACCAAGACACCACCGATCAGTTGCTTGTTCTTCTCGCCACTGCGGGCTGCAACTTTGTGATGGGTGTGCCGGGTTCTGATGACGTGATGCTCAACTATCAGTCCACCAGTTATCACGATGCTGCTGGAGTTCGTGAACTCGTCGGAGCACGTCCCGCTCCGGAGTTCGAAGAGTGGCTTGAGCAAACCGGAATCTATGAAGGCGGGAAGTTGTCGGAACTTGCGGCGACTGGACCCGACTCGCTGCTTACCTTCACCAATTCCTTGAGGGAGTTGGGTCTGTGAGCGACAACCTTCCCAGCCCCCTCCAGCGGGCGGTCGACGTTGGTGACAATGTTTCTGAAGTCACCCCTGCACGCTTGTTCATAGGTCGAACCGGAACGGCGTATCGGACCTCTACGCAACTGCAACTTCGCGCCGATCACGCATTTGCGAAAGATGCTCTTGGTGCATCGCTTTCGCTTGCCGAGCCACCAATGAGTGAACTTGTCGAGCGCTTCGATCTTTTCGAAGTTGCAACTGAAGCAAAATCGCACGAGGAGTACTTGGCTCGGCCGGACAAAGGTCGCCGTCTTGCAGTCGGTGCTGCTGAAACTTTGCTCAAGAACTGTCCGTCTGGGGTTGATGTGCAGTTCGTGATTGGAGACGGTCTCTCCCCGCTAGCGGTGCGCGCGCAGGTCCCGTCGTTACTCGGTCCGCTCATTGATCACGCGTTGGCCCGCGGCTGGTCGGTAGGTCGTCCGTTCGTTGTTCGTTATTTCCGTGTTGGGGTCATGAACGACATCGGCGAGGCCCTTGACGCGCAGAATGTGATCTTGCTGGTCGGGGAGCGTCCTGGCCTTGCGACTGCGGAAAGCCTTTCTGCGTACATGGCCCACCGTCCCCGAAATGGCGACACCGATGCGCAGCGGAACCTCGTTTCCAATATCCATTCTTCCGGTGTCGGCACCGAAGATGCGGTGCGTCGAATCCTTGGATTGGTCGATTCCTTCCAACTTCAGGGCCGAAGCGGCTTCATGGTGAAGGAATCCGCTCAACCAACGGCCCTGCCGGGGGCCGGCGGCCGATAGTTTCAGGGAATGCGAAACCCCAAGGACTTCTTCCGCCCCCTTGCCGTGGGTGCCCCCGAACCGGTGCGCGAGATCCCGGTCAAGCCCGCCCGCATGATTCATTTCTTTCCGCCTTCCAACGAGAAGATGGTGAGCAAGCTTCCGACAATCGTTCCCACGGTCGACGTGTTGCTCGGCAATCTTGAAGACGGCGTTCCGGCTGCGGACAAAGAAGCAGCGCGCGCTGGTCTGGTGAACGTCGGTAAGACTATTGAGTTCGGAAAGACTCAGTTTTGGACTCGTGTGAACTCACTTGATTCGCCTTGGGGTCTCGACGACATTGTCACGGCGGTCACCGAGATCGGCGACAAACTCGACGTCATCATGATCCCGAAGGTCGAGGGTCCCGAAGACATTCACTATGTCGATCGTCTGCTGGCACAACTTGAGGCGAAAGCAAAGTTGGATCGCCCGATTCTCGTGCACGCAATTCTTGAAACTGCACGTGGCGTTGCCAACGTCGAAGAGATCTGCGGAGCAAGCCCCCGTATGCAGGGCCTTTCTCTTGGCCCGGCCGACTTGGCGGCGAACCGACGCATGAAGACCACGCGTGTTGGTGGCGGTCATCCGGGGTATTTGGTTCGCCAAGATCCGGTCGACGGAAATATCGAAGGCGATCGAACGATCTATCAGCAAGACCTCTGGCACTACACGCTTGCCCGCATGGTCGATGCGTGCGTTGCCAACGGCATCCTTCCGTTCTATGGCCCGTTCGGCGACATTGCCGACGTCGTTGCGTGCGAAGACCAGTTCCGCAATGCCTTCCTTCTTGGCTGCGTCGGTGCATGGAGCCTTCACCCAGTACAGATCGCAATCGCCAAGCGCGTCTTCAGCCCCGATCCGGCCGACGTCGCGCACGCTCGTCGCGTCATCGATGCAATGGGGGATGGAACCGGGGCCATCATGCTCGACGGAAAAATGGAAGACGATGCGTCAGTGAAGCAGTGTCGGGTCATGGTCGAGCTGGCGACTTCACTTGCGGCAGACGATGCCGAACTCGCTGCTGCCTACGGACTTTGAGGAACGACGATATGAGTGAAGCGCTGCGTCCCCGTCGTTCCGTTCTCTACATGCCAGGTGCAAATGAGCGGGCTCTCGAAAAAGCCAAAGGCATTCCCGCCGATGCGCTGATTCTTGACCTTGAAGATGCTGTCGCTCCCGACGCCAAGACCGAAGCGCGTGCACGAGTATGTGCTGCCGCGTCGAGTGGCGAATATGGCGCAAAAGAGATCGCGATCCGCATTAACGGCCTCGGCACGCAATGGCACGACGACGACATCGCAGCGGCATCTGCAGCCGGCCCCAATGCAATCGTTGTTCCAAAGGTGAATTCCGCCGAAGAAGTTGCCCAACTAGTCGCTTCGTTTGAGGCAGCGGGTGCGCCATCTCACACCAAGTTGTGGGCGATGCTCGAAACGCCGGTGGCAATTCTCAATGCCGAATCAATCGCGACCGCATCTGATCGGCTCACGGTATTGGTGATGGGAACCAACGATCTCGCCAAAGAGTTGTACGCCGAGCACGTCCCGGGCCGAGCTCCACTGCAGTTTGGATTGCAGAAGTGCCTCATCGCGGCTCGTTTGGCCGGCAAGGTCATTCTCGATGGTGTCTACAACGACATCAAAGACGACGAAGGCTTCCGTGCCGAAGCACTCCAGGGCAAGCAGTTCGGGTTCGACGGCAAGACGCTCATTCATCCGAGCCAGGTGGAACCATGTAACGAGGTGTTTGCTCCGTCGGACGACGAGATCGAACATTCCCGCAAGGTGATCGCTGCATTCAATGAGGCGCAGGCCGAAGGACGCGGAGTAGTCACCGTCGACGGCCGAATGATCGAAAACCTGCACGTCGACAATGCACTGCGAATCCTCGCCGTTGCCGACGCAATCGCGGCGCTTGGTTAACGACGTGGGTCAGTTGGTCACTTCACTGCATCGAGCATGCGGCGAGCGATCACCTTGAGGCACAGAGTCTCGTCGGCACCTTCGAAAATCGACAGCACGCGTGCGTCGACGAAGTAGCGACTGACGCTGTATTCCTCGGCATAACCGAAGCCACCGTGGATCTGCATCGCTTCACGCGTGACCCATTCAGCGGCCTTGCACACGTAGGCCTTCACCATTGAAGCTTCGAGGATTCCTCCGCCGTTCGCCATCATCTTGGCGACCTCGTAGGAGAACTGACGTGCGGCCTGCGTGAGAACCACCATGCGGCCAAGCTTTGCCTGGGTGAGTTGGTAGTCGGCGATTGGCTGACCAAAGACGACTCGGTCGAGCGCGTACTGGTGAGCGTCTTCGTATGCGGCTTGCATGACGCCAACCGCGCGAGCGGCCGTCTGCAAACGACCATTTTCGAAACCGGCCATTTGGTAATAGAAACCCTTGCCGAGGCCTTCATCGCCACCAACCTGATTCGCTTCGGACACAAACCAGTTGTCGAACGCGATTTCGTAGGAGTGCATGCCGCGGTAGCCGATGGTGTCGATTGCTCGGCCTTCCATCTTTCCGCCGCCGGGTGCTCCGCCATCGGTGCCGGCTTCCTGAACAAACGCGAAACCGTGGCCTTCGCCGCGGGGCTTGGGTACCACGAACATCGTGAGTGCTTTGTGCGTGAGTGACTTATCGGTGTTTGTACGAGCGAGAAGCATGAGCGCATCGGCCCGGGCGCCAAAGGTGCACCAGGTCTTTACGCCGTTGATGAGCCAACCACCGTCGGTGGGTGTGGCGGTGGCCTTCACGCCGGCAACGTCAGATCCGTAATCGGGTTCGGTGACAGCTACAGCAGCCATAACTTCAGCCGAGGCCAACTTCGGGAGCCATTCGCGCCGCTGCGCTTCGGTTCCGCCCGCCAAGAGGGCACGAGTGAGAATTTCAGGACGCGTGATGAGTGAACCGCCGGCTCCGAGAGACACCTTTGCGAGTTCCTCAGTGGCTACAACCATGCCCATGTACTCACTCTCGCCACCTTCGCTGTACCCGTCGTATTCGACTGGCACCGAAAGTCCGAACCCACCCAGTTCAGCCAGACCCTGAATCAGGTCTTCGGGGATATCCAAGTTTTCGCGATGAATATGTTCTGCAACGGGTGCAATCTTTTCGTTGGCGAATCGTCGGAAGGTGTCCTGCACCATTTCGAAATCACTCTCAAGGTGGCGAGGTCCGGGAGTGTCTGCCAGCGATGCCAAGAACTCTGGCGCGCGGAAGGTTGAAACAAACTCGCGGGTGCCGTCGAGTACGCCGGGGGCGACATTCCAGTCGGCTTCACGGCCGAACAACTTGGGAATGAGCTCGCCCACTGCATCGGCGATGTAAGCGCACGCGATCTTCGCTTCGAGTTCGCCCTTGGTGCCGTAAACCAGCATGGCCCGACCGGTTTCAACCGCTGACGCTGCGTGAGCGATGTCGTAGGCCACGACCTGATTCACATCGGGCCCGCCAGTGGCGGCGATGTGGCGGATGCCGGCGTCGACCACCCCGTGGGCGAGGTCGATGACGGAAGCGGCAGTAGTGAGATCCGGAGCAGTCATGGGCCGAAGGTTACCCATCGGTCACCTTGGCGTTCTCATCAGGCTCAGGAAGGAATTGGCTGCAGTACCTGACCGGGACGAGCACCGGTGCTGGCACCGTTGATCCATGTGGGAACACCGGCGGTGATGGTGGCTCGGAAGCCTGCGGGGGCTCGTGTGAATCGCCAGGTGCCGTGGGGAACGTCATAGGCCCGTTCTTCGGGGCGCAACTCAAGTTCGTCGAGGCGGAAAACGACGATGTCGGCGACTTTGCCCGTGGCAATGACTCCGCGGTCGGAGAGGCCGAAGAAGTCTGCGGTTCGTCCGGTGAGAGCGTGGACACCTTCTTCGATCGTGATGAGACCGGCATCGCGGACGTAATGAGTGAGCATGTAGAGGTGCTCGCCAGCGGCGGAGAACAATTGCAAATGAGCACCGCTGTCGTTGATGTTGAACACCATGTGCGGGTCGCGGAGCGCTTTGACCACATCGGCCTCGCTGAGGCGTTCGGGAATGCCCATCATTTGCGAAGCGAGTCCGTTTGCGATGACCCAGTCGGCGAGTGCATCAGAAATATGCAGACCGGTTTGATCGGAAAGATCTTGGAGTGAAATGCCAAGTGGCCCGGCGCCGGTTTCAGAAATGGTGAGAATCATTTCGGCGGGACGATCGATGCGAGAAAGGCTTGATCGTGTGCGGTTGTCCCAATCGATGCGGGCCTGATCGCGCCATGTGGGATCGCCAAGCGTGGACAATTTGAGTTCGGTGGGTCCATTGATGACCTCGTTCCATGCAGGAACGCGTTGGAACACCAGTGAACTTTCAAAACCAAAGAACGGTGCAAGCGGCTTGCAGTTGACCATGGGCCACATGTCGGCACCCGCTGACTGCAAGCGATCGTGAAGTGCCCACCACTCGTCGCGACGATCATCGTCGCGTTCGTTGAAGGGAATGCCTGTGTACTGAGCACGCACGCCACTTTCGCGGACGAGTTCGCCAAATCGCTCTGCGTCGGAGATGGAGAGTTCAGGATCGTTGAAACGCGTGATCATCTGCACGGTTGCTGGCTTGTGGTCGGCAACGACTCGGAACAGAGCGAGATACTCGGCATCGTCGGCGAAGTAACCAGGAACAAGGCGAAGGGCTCGGTCCCGATCGAAGTGGTTGATGCTGAGGCCGAGTGCGCCGACGGCAAGACCTTCGTCAAGGACAGCGCACATCTCGGCGATTTCTTCTGCGGTAGCAGCGCGCGTCCATGCGTCGGGGCCCATGACCCAGGTGCGCAGAGCGAGATGGCCGAGGTAGCCGGCGACGTGCACTGAGGTTGGCTGGGTACGAAGTGCATTCATGTATTCGGGCCAAGACTGCCACGACCATGGAATCTCTTGTTCAAACGCTTTACGCGGGAGATCTTCGAGGAAACACAACAGGTCGACGATTTCGTCTCGCTGGTCGCCCTTGAGCGGGGCGATGGAGTTTCCGCAGTTGCCGAACACCATCGAGGTGTTGCCATACGCAGGAAGCGGATCGAGCTCGGGGTTCCACCACATCGCACCGTCGAGGTGAGTATGCGTGTCGATAATGCCTGGAGCAACGTAGGAACCGCTGGCATCGAGCAGAGTTTCACCATCGGCGACGAGGTCTGGACCGATCTCGGCGATTACACCGTTTCGAACACGAACATCGGCTTTGTACGCGGCCGCACCAGTTCCGTCGACGATTGTTCCGCCGGTGATTAGAAGATCGGTCATGGTTCCCCCTCGATTTGGGTCGAATCTAGTAGCGGAAACTCCTAGGCTCATCGGCGTCGTCTGTAGAGGAGAAATGCCGTGACTGTTTATGACCGCCCCTTTGGCCGCCACTTCGAAGATTTCGAGATCGACGACGTGTATCGCCACTGGCCAGGAAAGACCATCACCGAGGCCGACGACCACCTCTTCTGCATGATCACCATGAATCATCACCCAACGCACACCAACAACTGGTTTGCCGAGAATGAATCTCCAATGGGTCAGGCTCTTGTGGTGGGCAACCTCGTGTACTCGCTTGTTCTGGGTATGAGCGTTCCCGATGTGAGCGGCGCGGCAATCGCGAACCTCGAAGTTGAATCTTTGAAGCATGCCAAGCCCACGTTTCACGGCGACACGATCTATGCCGTCACGAAGGTGCTGGCCAAGAAGGAAACCTCCGATGGCAAGCGCGGCATCGTGACCGTCGAAACCAAGGGGATCAACCAGCGTTCGGAAGAGGTGTGCGAGTTCCGCCGCCGCGTCATGGTGTGGAAGCGCGAGTTCGCTCCGACCCGTGGTCTTCCCTATGGCGAAGACGTTTTCTCAGAAGACTGATTCGTGCTCGGATCGCCTGACGTCGAGGCGGTACTTGCGTGGTCCGCTGGCCGTCGCGACGAGCTGCCCTGGCGGCAAACACGCGATCCGTGGGCGGTACTTGTTTCGGAATTGATGCTCCAGCAAACACAGGTGGCGCGAGTTGTTCCGCGTTGGCACCAATTCCTCGAGCGATTCCCTACGCCTGCGGTTTGCGCGCAAGCTCCCGTTGGCGACGTCGTTACCGAGTGGGCAGGCCTCGGTTACAACCGTCGTGCAGTGAATCTTCATCGGACTGCGGTTGCTGTTGTTGAGCAGCATGGGGGAGTGGTGCCCGGCGACCTCGATGCGCTGCTTTCGCTGCCCGGGCTCGGTCCGTATACCGCTCGAGCGGTGTTGGCGTTTGCCTACGAACGAGATGTTGCTGTCGTCGATACCAATGTCGGTCGCATCCTCGCTCGACAACGCGGAGAACGGCTCACGGCGAGTGTTGCCCAGACATTTGCCGACGACATCGTTCCGGTTGGGATGGGTTGGTCGTGGAACCAGGGTTTGCTTGACCTCGGGGCACTCATATGCACAAAGCGTTCGCCGAAATGCGAGGCGTGCCCTACCTCAATGACCTGTTCGTGGTTTCGCGGGGGATCGCTTGAGTCCGACCCCGCTATCGGTTCTGCGGCAGTAAGCAAAGGTCAATCGAAATTCATCGGTTCGTTTCGAGAAGGCCGCGCGCGACTACTTGATGTTCTGCGAACAGGTGTTGAAGTCGCACCAGAACAGTTCCGCGACGCGTGTGGTTGGAATGAACGAGACGGTGGCGAGCTCGACGCGGTGCGCGCTGCCGATTCTCTTGTTCGCGATGGCTTAGCGATCGCAGGCTGCGATGGCGCCTTATCGCTTCCCTGATTTCAGGGCTGAATGAACTCCAACACGAGGCGATTGAATTCTTCGGGTTTTTCCACCTGAGTGAAGTGCCCGGCACCTTCGATGATTGCGGCGCGTGAACCGTCACTTAGTCCGGCAGCAGCATTCTCTGCGAACTCGACGCCAACACATCCGTCGTTACGGCCGTGGATGTAGAGCGTCGGTTGCGGTGGCGGTGTGCCGAGAACGGCTTGAATGTCTTGGTAGGCAGCCGACACTGGTTCGGTTCCCCATGTTGCGCGGTAGTAGCCGAGAGCCGCAGCGAGATGTTCTGAGCTTCCGATTGAATCGCGAATGTGTTGCATGTCAATCGTCGCATCGTGGCCAGGTGACCAATCGGCCCACAGTCGCTCAATGAATTCAAGATCGTTCATCGAGACGACGAAGTCGGATAGCCCGACTTGAAAGAAAAACATGTACCACGAGCGTTTGAGTTGGTCGTAGGTCATCATCGCTGACGCCATTGATGAAGCAGGTGGGACTGCTGCGGTGACAACCCGTCGCCAACGATCAGGGGCAAAAGACGCTGCACCGTAGGTTGCGAGTGCGCCCCAGTCGTGACCGATGATCACCGCATTGCTGTCTCCGCCAAGTGCTTCGTGGAGAACTGTGGCATCGCGGGCAAGCGTGGCGACGTGGAACTGGCCATCAGTAGGGATCGACGTGGGGGCGTAACCCCGCATGAACGGAGCGACGGCCCGGTATCCGGCATCAGCAAGGGCGGGCAGGAGGTAGCGCCAGCCGTGCGCTGTATCGGGAAACCCGTGCAGGCAAAGGGCAAGTGGGCCGGAATCGCCAGCGGTGAGACAGCCGTAGGTGAGTTCGCTGGTGGGGACGGTGATGGAGTCAATCTGCATGGTGCGAAGGTAGCGAGATTCCGGCAGAGGTGTGAGACATGTCACTTCCCCTTCACATCGATTCACCCTTGTCCTAGCGTTCGGCATCCATTGGTACTCGGGGAGGAGGTGGACAGTGGAGATCACGTTTTACGGAGTTCGGGGGTCGACGCCATGTGCTGGTGAAAGCACGTCTCGTTACGGCGGTAATACCGCGAGCGTTGTACTGCGTAGCGCCGATGCCGATCCGATCCTGCTCGACCTCGGAACCGGTCTCCGATACTTCGGTGCCGACCAAGGTGCCGGTGTGCAGTTGCATGCGCACGCACTCGTGACGCACCTTCACTGGGACCACGTCCAAGGACTTCCTTTCTGTCAACCGCTGTTGATACCTGGTTCGACACTTTCGGTCTACGGACCAGACCATGACGGTGTCGGATTCGCCGACGCTTTTGACGACCTGATGCGTCCACCGTTTTTTCCGGTTACTCGCCAAGATCTTCCCGGCGAGGTTTCGTTCTTCACCCTTACTGAAGGTGTTCACGAAATAGCGGGAGCGAAAGTGACGGCGCTCGAAGTTCCTCACACAGACACCACGTTCGGGTATCGAGTTGAACGCGATGGTTTCTCTGTGGCCTATGTGAGCGATCATCAGCAACCGCATGATGGAGTTTCCGTCGAGTCTGGAGTTCTTGAACTCTGTCAAGGCGTCGATGTTCTTATCCACGACGCGCAGTACACGCCTGAAGAGTTCGCGTGTAAGCCAACCTGGGGTCACTGCACTGTCGACTACGCCGTTCGTGTCGCTGCTGCTGCTGAAGTCGGACAGTTGGTCTTGTTTCACCACGACCCCTCGCACGACGACGAAACCCTCGATCAGCTCCTTGCCGGAGCGCGAGAAACCGGTCGCACAATGGGTGTCGATTCGATCGTTGCAGCGTTCGAGGGTCTCAGCATCACCCTCGCCTAGGATCTCGCCCTTGTGAGCGAGAATTCTGAAACCACCGCATTCGATAGCGCCAAGTATCGGCAGGTTCTTGGGCATTTCCCCACTGGGGTCGCAGTGATTACGGCGATGACCGACGAGGGCCCAGCAGGTATGGCCATTGGTTCATTTACGTCGTTGTCTCTTGATCCGGCGCTTGTGCTCTTCAGCGCAACAAAAACTTCGGCTAGCTGGGGCAAGTTGCGCGGTGCCGGAAAGTTCTGCGTCAATATCCTCGCTGACGATCAAGAAGACGTGAGCCGAGTATTCGGTTCAAAGTCAGACGACAAGTTCTCTGAAATTGGCTGGAAGCATTCGGGCAATGGCGCACCGCTCATCAACGGAGTGCTTGCCTACATTGACTGCGATCTTCACTCTGTTCTCGACGGCGGCGACCACGACATCATCGTTTGCGCCGTCACCGATCTCGACGTGAAGCATGAAGGCGGAGCACTTGTTTTCTTCCGCGGCGGCTACGGCCGGGTGGCGTTCTAAGTCGTGGCTATTTACGCGTTGGGCGACATGGTTCCTGAAATTCATCCCGACGCGTGGGTGCACCCCGAGGCTGTGGTCATTGGCGACGTCACGATCGGTGCCGACAGCACGATTTGGCCCTGTGCCGTCCTGCGCGGCGACAACGGCGGAATTCGTATTGGCGATCGCACGTCGATTCAAGACGGGACCGTCATTCATTGCATCCCGACACGACCAACGATTGTTGGCGACGATTGCGTGATTGGCCACATTGTTCACCTCGAGGGCTGCACGATCGAAAGCAATTCGCTTGTCGGCAACGGATCGGTTGTGCTCCACGAAGCAATTGTTCGCTCCGGCTCTTTGGTTGGCTCGAATGCGGTTGTTCCAAACCGCATGGAAGTCCCGACCGGCATGATGGCGCTCGGAATTCCCGCGAAGTTGCGTGAGGTAGGGCCGAATCAAGCGTTCATTCAGGAAATCGCAGTTCGTGACTACGCCGAACGAGGCAAGTTCTATAAAGCGCAGATGCGTCGAATCGACTGAAGTCTCGAAAAGGCGTTTACGCGTCTGAGCCCAACCAGTTGAATGGCGTCCACGGCAGATTGCGCAACACCCAAAACGCGACAACCGCGAGACCGATCGCGATCCACGTCTTTCGTTTGAACTCAAGATGAAGCACTCGTCGCCCGGTACGTCGTGCGATCGCGTTCCAGCCGAACCACAACGCGCTCGAAGCGAGGATGACGCTAAGGAGAAGGTTGTGGCTGAGGGAGCGTGACACATCGCCGTTTATAAGCGCGTGGAGACCGCGAGTCATGCCGCATCCGGGGCAATCGAGACCGGTGGTTGCCTTGAATGTGCATGCGGGGAGAAGTTGTGTCGTGTTGGGGTCGATGACGCCAACCGCAACGCATCCAGCAAGTGCAGCGCCGCCCGCAATCCACATCCTGGTTCTGCCGCGCCGGGCTCGCGTCGTTTCGGCAGGCGGCGGGGGAGGGCCTTGGTTTGCCGAATCGACGGGGTTCGTCAGCACATCGCAAGTCTAGGGCTGGCCTCGCCTTGGTTGGCTGTCGATGCCTAGGGTGCGGGCATGAATCTTGGACGCGTTGGCCTGTGGGCCTATCAACTTGATCTTGTTCCCTCCTCCCAGGCGCAGGAAACCGCTGCGGAAATCGAGGAACTCGGTTACGGAGCACTTTGGATTCCGGAGATGATCGGACGTGAATCGTTCGTGAGCTCAACGCTTCTCCTTGCTGGGACAAAGAAGATGGTGATCGCCACCGGTATCGCATCGATCTACGCGCGCGATGCGTTGTGTGCGAACTCCGCTTGGAACACCGTTTCCGAGGCCTTCCCTGACCGTTTCCTTCTTGGTCTCGGGGTGAGTCATGAGGTCATGGTGTCTGGGCTTCGTGGTCACGACTATTCAAAGCCGTTCTCAGCAATGAAGACCTATCTCGAGGCAATGGACAACGGTTTGTTCACTGCGTCGCCTGCAAGTGCACCACCTCAGAAGGTTCTCGCTGCACTTGGTCCAAAGATGCTGGAACTTGCTGCAGAGCGCACTCAGGGTGCACATCCCTATTTCATTCCTGTTGAGCACACCGCGTTTGCCCGTGAGGTCATGGGCGATCGGGGTTGGCTGTGCCCGGAACAAGCAGTGGTTCTCGAAACTGATCCGGCCAAGGCGCGCGAGATCGCACGCGGGCACATGGCGATGTATCTCACGCTTCCGAACTACACAAACAATCTGAAGCGCTTCGGCTTTGCCGACGAAGACTTTGTTGACGGAGGATCAGATCGTCTGGTGGACGCCATCGTGGCGTGGGGCGACGAAGCAGCAATTTCCGATCGGGTCAAAGCCCATCACGACGCTGGGGCCGATCATGTCTGCATTCAGGTGCTGCCTGCGGACGGCACTTCGATCCCCATGGACACGTGGCAACGCCTTGCTCCAGCCCTCTTGGGCTAACCGGACTATGGACTGGCCGATCGGGCCCTAGGCTGCTCGGGTGAGTTCTCCGGTTACGTTCACCCGATCCCATGTGTGGTCGGTCTCTCATGTGGATGCGCCCGAGATCGTTACCTCGGCATGGATCGACGAACAGCTCGCTGAGACGTACGAACGCCTTGGTGTTCGTCCAGGGCTCCTTGAGTCCGTGGCTGGTATCAAGGCTCGCCGTTGGTGGCCCGAAGATGTCACATTCGATGATGCTGCGGCGCGCGCCGGTGCGCTTGCGCTTGAACAGGCCGGGGTCGCCCCGGGCGAAGTCGATCTTCTGATTTCCACCTCTGTATGCAAACACCATCTCGAACCCAGCATCGCTTGCGCAGTGCATAACCGTTTGGGGCTCTCAACCAACGCTATGAACTTCGACCTGGGCAACGCGTGCTTGGGCTTCATCAACGCAATGACGATTGCGTCATCAATGATCGATGCGGGTCAGGTGAAGGTTGTGCTGATTGTTGATGGCGAAGGAAGCCGTCAGCCCCAGACTCAAACTATTGCTCGCTTGCAGGACCCGTCCTCGACCGTGGGCGACGTGTTCGACCAGTTCGCTTCGCTCACGCTTGGTTCGGGCGCAGCAGCAATGGTGATGGGTGGACCGCGACCGGGTTCGCACCAGTTCCTTGGTGGAGTCACCCGTGCGGCAACGAAGTACCACGACCTTTGTGTCGGCGATCTTGACGAGATGCGCACTGACACCGCAGCGTTACTCGAGTCGGGTCTCGATCTGGCTGAAGCGACCTTTAATGACGCGCTTGCCGAGGGCTGGCAATGGTCGGATTGCGACACCTACATCCTTCATCAGGTATCGGCAGTACACACCACAAAACTTTGTGAGTTGCTTTCGATCGATAGCTCGCGAGTTCCGCTTACCTATCCCGACTTCGGAAACATTGGTCCCGCTGCGGTTCCGTACACGTTGTCCGTAACTGCTGATCGACTGTCGCCAGGCGATCGTGTTCTCCTGATGGGTATCGGTTCTGGATTGAACTGTTCGGTCGCCGAACTGGTCTGGTAGTCGGCCTTGTCGATCGACACCCCGTCCGCTGCTGACTGGGAACGGTGGGGGATTGATCCGGCGTGGCACCGAATGGTGCGGATCGAGCGGCCCAATGCGGTCGATGTCGAATGGAGCATTCTCGACACCGGTGTTGGTGAACGCGGCACCATTGTTTGCGTTCACGGCAATCCAACCTGGGGTTACCTCTGGAAAGGCTTCCTAGAAACCCTGAGCCCCGAGTGGCGAGTCATTGCTGTCGACCAAACCGGTATGGGTTGGTCGGAACGATCGACACCGCGCACGCTCGAGATCCGCGTCGCAGAACTCGTTGCGTTTTGCGAACAGCACACATCAGGCCCGCTTGTTATTGCCGCCCACGACTGGGGTGGTCCTGTTGCCCTTGGCGCGGTGTCCTCGCTCGACGTGCAGGCCGTGATTCTTGGTAACACAGGTGTTGGGCTTCCAGAGCGGACTCCGATGCCACCGCTCATCTCGACAGCGCGCCGGTTTGTTGATCTTTCCTGTCGGCGTAGTCCTGCCTTTGTGAATGGGACCGCAGCGATGACAGAGAAGTGGCATCGTGCAGCGCTTCGTGCTCCGTATCGGTCTGCGGATCGTCGTGCAGCAGTAGCCGAATTTGTTGCCGACATTCCACTTTCCGAGACAGACGTTTCCTGGAACGCGCTT
>JBIIVE010000086.1:0-8197 GCA_044339605.1 Acidimicrobiales bacterium | reverse complement strand
CTTCGACCAATTGGAGATCTCGTAATTCACGAATCCCGCTGAAGTGAGAAGGGCATCGGCAAGGAGATACTTGTCGGCTTGATCATCGTCTTCTGGGTGTCGAGATGGATCATCCGCTAGTGGCGTACCGGCTTCGACCGTAAGTGCATAGGCGCTGACATGATCAGGACCCAACGCAATGACCTGCTCGATGGTGTGCTGCCAATCGGCGATCGATTCGCCCGCTCCGCCATAGATGAGGTCGAGGTTCAAACGCTTCATCCCACCGGCTCTTGCGAAACCAACTGCTCGGACAACTGTTTCGGGATTGTGGTCGCGCCCCAACGAAACAAGAACCTCAGCGGAAAGTGATTGCACCCCGAATGAAAGACGATCGACACCAGCGGCGACATACGAAGCGATGTGTGCCTCGGTGACCGATTCTGGGTTGCACTCAATCGTGATCTCTGCGTCATCTGTGACGGGTATCGAAGCAACGATTTGAGCGAGCCGAACTGGGTCAACCAACGACGGAGTGCCACCACCGACAAAGACCGACGTCGCTGCCGGCATTCCGCTTTCGACTTCACGAGCAATCTCAGCACCCAGAGCGCCGAGGTAGGCGTCTTGAAGATGGTGTCGATCGCTCCATGTTGCAAAGGCGCAGTAATCACAACGTCGCGAACAGAACGGGATATGGAGGTACACCCCAAACGGTGCGGTCACGAGACGAATCCGTCACGCAACGCAACCATCAACGTTGCAGCCGCAATTGCCGCTGTCTCGGCTCGGAGAACCGTGCGTCCGAGGCCTACAACGGGTGTCATGTCGGCTTCGGCCGGGGACCACCCGCCCTCGGGACCAATCAAGACAGTTGTGTTCGCTGAACAGAGTGCGCTGCCGTCGCGGTCTGCGCGGACTGAACCTTCGAGGGATACGAGATCACTCAATCGAGCAACTGGGGCAACGGTAGGTAGCCACACTCGTCTCGATTGCATTGATGCCTCACGAGCAACCTTGGTTAATCGTTCACCTTGGCGTTCAGTCTTTGCGTCATCCCAGCGGACAACGGATCGTTCGGCAATGAACGGAATAATCGTGTCGATCCCAAGTTCGGAAAGCTTCTGGACAACCAGTTCTGGCTTGCTCCCCTTTACGAGCGCAAAACCAACCGTCAGCTTCGGACGCGGCTCAGGTTCAGTAGAAATATCTCCGACAACTGTGAGGGCCGCATCTTCGAACGCGCACCAGCGCCATGAACCGCGACCGTCGG
Organism: Acidimicrobiales bacterium; assembly: GCA_044339605.1. Classification (GTDB taxonomy): domain Bacteria; phylum Actinomycetota; class Acidimicrobiia; order Acidimicrobiales; family Acidimicrobilacustridaceae; genus Acidimicrobilacustris. The sequence goes on along the minus strand of JBIIVE010000086.1, from coordinate 6,945 downwards.
TCGCACTAACGAGATCACCATCTCGCAAACGCCGGACGTTCGCGAGGTGGTGGACGTCCTCGGCACACATGACCGGATGATCGATCTCGCCGACGATCACATGAGGCGCAGTTCCGCCCGGTTTCTCTGGGAGGTCAGCCGCATCGAGAGCCATAGCGCTATTTGAATGCCCCGCGAAGCTTCGACATCAATCCCTGTTCGGGCGGATCGATGTCCTCGCCACGCAGCGACGCCAACTTCTCGAGAAGGGAGCGTTGTTCGTCATCAAGATCTTTCGGCGTTTCGACCACAAGACGAACCAACAAGTCCCCGCGTCCGCGTCCCTGAAGGTGAGGTACGCCTTTGCCCCTGAAGCGAATCACATCACCCGAAGCTGTTCCTGGGTCCACCGGAATGAGTTCGTCGCCATCGAGTGTTTCGATCGTGATCTGAGCACCGAGAGTCGCCTGAGTGAACGCAACAGCAAGTTCATAAATGAGATCATCGTCCCGGCGAATGAACCGCTCGTCTTCGGCGACGCGAATGTGAACGTAGAGGTCGCCCGAGGATCCATTCCGGGGCCCCACTGCGCCGCGGCCGGACAATCGAAGCGTCTGACCGGTATCGACCCCGGCAGGCACGTCGACGGTGTACTCACACTCGTCAAGATGACGCCCTTCACCAGCACATGCGGAGCAGGGACGCTCGATGACCGTGCCGAAGCCACTGCAACGACCGCAAGGCCCAGCGGTAACCATCTGACCAAGAATTGACTGACGAACTCGACGAACTTGTCCCGCTCCCCCGCACTCGTGACAGGTCACTGGTCCGCTACCAGGATCGGCGCCAGTGCCTTCACATCCAGTGCAGGTCACCGCCGTGCGAACCGAGACGGAGGCCTCGCAGCCAAACACCGCTTCAGCAAACTCGATAGTGATGACGGCCTCGACGTCGGCGCCACGGGGCGGTCCGCTTGGTCCGCCTCCGCCACTAAACGGCGATCCACCGTTGAAGAACATGTCGAAGATGTCGCCGAGCCCACCGCCGCCGCCTCCGCCACCGCCGAAGGGCGAACCACCGCGCATACCGGCCTCGCCGTACATGTCGTACTGCTGGCGCCGTTGAGGATCAGAAAGAGTTTCGTACGCAAGCGCGACTTCTTTGAACTGCGCTTCAGCGCTCGGGTTGCCAGGGTTGGCGTCGGGATGGAGCTCACGCGCCCGCTGACGATACGCACGTTTGAGTTCATCTGCGGTAGCGCCACGACTCACACCAAGCAACTCGTAATAGTCAGCCATCGATCAACCTTCGCTCAATGTACGACCAAGACGATTGGCAACAACCGCCACTGCCGAAAGTGCTTGGTCGTAATGCATACGCGTTGGGCCAAGCACCCCGATTGAACCCGCAGTCTCGCCATCGACCACGTACGGTGCGACAACTATCGAACAATCAGCAAGTGCTTCATTTCCGGTTTCTCGACCGATCGCTACCGACAGTCCACGACCAAGAACATCTTCAAGAAGGCTCACAACGACAAGTTGTTGCTCGAGAATTCGAAGGATCTCGGAAACGGTACGGACGGCATCGAATGATGCAACCATGTCAGAGGTTCCACCAATAAACACCTGATCGTCATGCCGATGTTCACCGCCAAGCTCTGCGAGAGCGGATCGAAGAATGTTTGCGACGTCTGCGCTCTCGCCCAAGTCCAGCGTGTGACTGTCGATAGAACTCGCCGAAGCCAGAGTCTGCCCAATGATCAGAGTGGAAAGTCGCACTGCCGCTGCGTTCACAATGAGGTCATCGGTATCGGCAGCGAGTTCGATGCTGTGTTTCTCGATTGCTCCGCTTGAAAGAACGAGCACTACGAGGACAAGACGCGGCGAGAGGCCCACCAACTGAACCGACTTAATTGTCGCGACCTCGTGCTGTGGACCAACAACGACCGCTGCGTAATGCGTCAAAGAAGACAACAGTCGGCTCGTGTCTGAGAGCATCTGTTCCATTTCGCCATGTGTGCGACTGAAGAATGATCGGACTTGCTGCGACTCGCTGACGCCCAGCTTTCCGGGGCCACCAAGTTGATCGACGAAGAAGCGATAGCCCTTTTCAGTTGGGATTCGGCCAGCGCTGGTATGAGGTTGCGCGAGGTATCCCTCGGCTTCGAGCGCCGCCATGTCGTTCCGAACGGTTGCGGAAGAAACGTTGACCTCGGCCGATGACGCGACGTGACCCGACCCGACGGGCTGGGCCGTCTCGATGTATTCGGTGACCACCGCCCTCAGGATCGTGGCCTTGCGTTCGTCGAGCATGAAGTCCTCGTAAATCGGGGTGCGAAACCACTGGTACCGCTGTCCCCATGCTACCCGCCGACCCCTTTGTTAAGCAGTCGAAGCCAGAGAGTGCCAGCGGATAAATCTTCAGTCGTCGAGACGGAGAGCCGAAACGAACGCCTCCTGAGGAACTTCGACTCGGCCGATATTCTTCATGCGCTTCTTGCCCTCCTTCTGCTTCTCGAGGAGCTTGCGCTTCCGACTGATATCGCCGCCGTAGCACTTGGCCAATACGTCTTTACGCTTCGCTTTCACCGTCTCGCGAGCAATGATCCGGCCGCCGATGGCCGCCTGAATCGGAACATCGAAGAGCTGCCGAGGAATGAGTTCCTTCAATTTCTCGGTCATTCGAAGTCCGTAGCTGTAGGACTTCTCTTTATGCACGATCATGCTGAACGCGTCGACAGCTATTGAGTTCAAAAGAATGTCGACCTTCACCAAATTTGAGACGCGGTAGCCGGCTGGGTCGTAATCGAGACTGGCGTAACCCTGGGTGCGGCTCTTCATTTGATCGAAGAAATCGGTGACGACCTCGGCAAGAGGAAGTTCGTAGACAAGTTCCATTCGCTCGGGCGAAAGATATTCGAGCTTGATCATGTCGCCGCGACGACCCTGACACAGCTCCATCAACGTTCCGGTGTAGTCGGTGGGCGTCAGAATCGTTGCGCGTAGAAATGGTTCTTCAATGTGGTCGACTTCATCGGCCGGCGGCAACTCGCTTGGATTGTCGATCGTGAGTGTCGTCCCATTTGATTTGTGGACGATGTACTGCACCGACGGTGCAGTAGCGATCAGCGAAAGATTGAATTCCCGCTCAAGACGCTCGCGAATGATCTCCATGTGCAAAAGGCCAAGGAAACCGCACCGGAATCCGAAACCGAGAGCGCCTGAACTTTCGGGCGCATAGGTGTAGCTCGAATCATTGAGTCGGAGTTTTTCTAGTGCTTCACGGAGAGTTGTGAACTCATCACCATCGACGGGATAGAGACCGCAAAAAACCATGGGCCTCGGCTCGTCATAGCCATCGAGCGCAGGCGCGGGTTGTGACAAATTGGTGATGGTCTCACCGGATCGAGCTTCGCCAACATCTTTGATACCAGCAATGAGGTAACCGACCTCGCCCGCACCGAGCGACGCCACGGGAGTTGGGTCCGGACGCCGAACACCAACCTCTTCTGCGTTGTAGATCGCTCCGGCCTGGACGAACTTGAGTCGAGCACCGGTGTTGAGTGTTCCGTTCATGATTCGGACGGAAGAAACAACGCCTCGGTACTGATCGAAATGGGAATCGAAGATCAAACCTTGCAACGGAGCGTCGGGATCTCCGACCGGAGGGGGAATCCGATCAATGACTGCGTCGAGCAGTTCGGCAACGCCCTCGCCTGTCTTCGCGCTCACCCGAAGGATCGAATCGGCGGGAATGCCGAGGACCTTCTCGATCTCAGCGGCATAGCGATCTGGATCGGCAGCAGGAAGGTCGATCTTGTTAAGTGCAGCGACGATCTCGAGATCGTTCTCAAGGGCGAGATAACAGTTCGCCAGCGTTTGGGCTTCAATCCCCTGTGCGGCGTCGACGAGCAAGATGGCCCCTTCGCACGCCGCCAGCGATCTGCTCACCTCGTAACCAAAGTCGACGTGGCCAGGAGTATCGATCAGATGAACAAGATGGTCCTTGTAATCGAGCCGAACGCTCTGAAGTTTGATCGTGATACCCCGCTCACGTTCGATATCCATCGAATCGAGATACTGGGCACGCATCTCCCTAGGATCGACCGCGCCGCACAGCTCGAGCAGGCGGTCCGCCAAGGTGGACTTGCCATGGTCGATGTGGGCAATGATGCAGAGATTGCGGATACGGTCGAGAGAGGCCACGAGGGCAGTCGTCCTTGGGGCGAGGGGCCGTAGGAGCCTAGACGGGCCAGGGGCGAATGCCGGCTCTTGTGACTCGGGGACCTCTGCCCGCTATGCTTTCCGCTCCGTGTGCGGGGCAGGTCAATCGACCCGATCCCCTCCCCCCGAATCACAACAATTCTTCGACAACAGAGGACCCCAGTGGCCAACATTAAGAGCCAGATCAAGCGCAACCGTCAGAGCGAGAAGGCCCGCCTTCGCAACAAGGCTGTCCGCTCTGAAATGAAGACTCGCACCAAGCGTGCACTGAGCGCCGCCGAGGAAGGCAGCGCCGATATCGCCGAGCAAGCTCGCCTCGCCATTCAGCGCATCGACACCGCCGCATCGAAGGGTGTCATCCACAAGAACCAAGCAGCCCGTCGTAAGAGCCGTCTCATGGCTCGCATCAACGCTGCAACCAAGTAGTCGGAGCGCCTCAGGCGCACTTGTTGTACCGGACCGGAGCCGTGCTCCGGTCCTTTTCGTTTTCTACCCGACGGGTTTGAACAATTCGAACGCTCAGCGCCGTCCGCGTGAACTCGACGAGGATCGATTTCGACCGGCGAGTCGAGCCACAAGGACCTCGATAACCAATTCTGGTGGCCAGGCCTTCGCCCCGTGCAGATCAAGATCGGCTTGCGCCAGCAGTGCGGCAACTTCCGCCAACCGATCACTTCCGAGTCGACGAGCGCCGTCGAGAGCCTTCTTTGCCGGGAAGGTGCTGCCCTTCATTCCAAGAACATCAGCAGCCTGCTTCTCGCCTCGAATGTCAGGGTCATCGAGACGAATCATCTTGAGGTAATGGTTACTCAACGTCGCGAGGATTTGCAGGGGGTGCCGGCCGCCACCAATCGTCATGCGCTGAAGAATGTCGAGGGAACCACTCACATCGCCACTGTCGATGGCATCGGTGAGGTCCCAAGGTGCAACGTCTCCGGAGACGCCTAAGTAGGGCTCGATGTCTGGGGCGGAAACTTTGGTTCCAGCGCCGAACACGGATTCGAGCATTTCGAGCAGAGCCGGCAAACGCCCGACATCGCTGCCGAGATGATCAACAAGCGATCGACGAGCGGCAGGGTCCAACTTGAGCGAGGAAGCGGTGATGCGTTCGTCGAGCCAGCCGCCCTGAGCTTTGCCTGTTCCAGGGGAAGTATCGATAACGACTCCCCCGCAGTTCGCCACAGCATCAGCGAGACTCTTGGGCACTGCAGGAGTTTTTGATTGCTTGTTGGGACGAGGGTCCTTCTCCCAGACGAGAACAAGCGAGGTCGTCTCGAGGGGGTCCTCGAGGTACTGAACGAGCGGGACGCACGCATCCTTCGTCGAAAAGACGGCCGCATTGCGCACAAGCACAACGCGGCGATCACTTAAGAATGGAAATGTTTGCGACGCGTCGACCACGGGACCAATCGTGTAGCCACCGTCTTCGAGCGAGTGATCGTTAATTGAAAGTTCCGCGAGAAGCAGCGTTCGATCACCCTCGCCGACTAACTGGTGAATCAGGGAAGAAACTTCATCGCCAAGAATGACCTCGTCGCTTCCTTTGACGAGGAAGACCGGTGCCGAAAGATTGACGTTCATGCCGCTTCGAGAATTGCAGCCATGGCATCGGCAACGCGGCGCCCATTTCGGACATCGTGTGCTCGGAGGACTCGGCACCCAAGCGCGATTCCCAGCGAGTGGGCGGCCATCGTGCCATCGCCCGCCGAACCACGCTCAACGTCGAGCAATGTCCAGAGAAAACGCTTATTTGATGCAGAGAGGAACACCGGGTACCCGAGAGAGGTGAGGGCATCAGATGATCGAAGAAGGATCTTTGATTGCTCCTCGGACTTTCCGAGATCGAGTCCAGCGTCGACCATGATTCGCTCTCGAGGGATACCGGCCGAACGTGCCCGCTCGGCGCGGTCAGTCAGAAAATCGCAGACAGCCAGTACGACATCGTCATACTGGGGGTCGGGATCAGGAACACGAGGCGCTAAACGAATATGGGTGGCGACGACCGAAGCACCTGCGGCTGAACAGACATCGAGATAGTCGGGGTCGGCAAAACCGCTGATGTCATTTCCAATGCAGGCACCCGCCTCGAAACAGGACTTTGCAACCGATGCACGCCAGGTATCGACCGATAACGGGAGGTCGAATCGACTTCGTAGTGCCTCGATCGCCGGGACAACACGATCAAGCTCCTCCTGCTCAGTGACTTCGTCGCCAGGGCCCGCCTTCACGCCGCCCACATCTAGAAAGTCAGCACCGTCGTTCACCAACTGTTCCGCTTTACGGAGAAAATCCTCGAACTCGAAATACGAACCTTGGTCGTAGAACGAATCAGGAGTTCGGTTGAGAATGCCCATCACGATTGCTCGGTACGTAATGTCGAATCGAGTGGCACCTAGGTCCAAGAACACCTCGCGACCCTAACCGGCCGACACCTGCCCGAGCAGCGTCCTGCGGCTTCGACGCCAAGATAAATGGGCTCGAAGAAGGACCCAGGTGCTGAGTGTGATCACGATGATCACCGGCAGTGAAACACGCGGCAGTGGAAGCTCCGAACAACCCTCGGCCACCTTCATGATCCACCAAACACCGAGCCTCACAGGTGCTTGGAGAACCGCGGCTGGCCAGCCTCCGATGATTCCAGCGACGACACCAACTGTTGAACCCCACATCATCACGAAGCCGGCGATCGGTTCGGCAAGAACATTTGCCGGCAACGACGCAAGTGGCAATGGTCCCACTA